>JBILLV010000644.1:0-2790 GCA_044375895.1 Polyangiales bacterium
GAGATGTGACCGCCTCCCACCGCGCCACGAGCACCCCGGCGCGCGGCTCCTCGCGCGGGTCGGGGGCGGCCGCAGCGCTGGCCTTCACCCGAGCCGAAACACCTCCGAGAAGCGGATGAGCACCGCGACGTCGTTGGTCTTCACGGCGCCCGCCATGAAGTCCGACGGCCCCGGCAGCCACGCCTCGCGGATGATCTTCGTGAGCACGTCGGGGGTGGTCTTCAGCACGCAGTCGGCGACGCCGCCGTCGGGCTTGGCGTTCACCACCTCGACGGCCTCGCTCGTGGCGCGCACGGTCCACTTCCCTTCGGCGCCGTCGCCGAGCGAGAAGTACCAGCTCACGGGCACGTCGGTGGTGCCCTTGAGGAAGCGCCCCGGGAGCTCTTCGAACAGCGCCACGAGCGGGTGCTTCTTCGGCGCGTCTTCGGGGAGGTGGTCGAGGGCGGCGAGGTCGAGCACGGTGCCGTCGCGCAGGGCCTCCACGGCCGACTGGGCGAGGCGGGCCACGAGGCGGACACGCTCGACGTTGCCCTTGCCCTGGGCGAGCCGCGCGATGTCGTCGTGGCGGAGCGCCGGGCCGATGCGCGCGGTGAGGTCGCGCTTGCGCGGGATGGCCGCGTCCTTCGGCAGGGCCTGGTAGGTGCCGCCGAGCCAGAGCGGGAGCACGTCGACCTTGTGGTGAACCGCGAGGTGCCCGATGGCTCCCTTGAACTCGCGGATCGTCCCGTCGGTGCTCCGCGTCCCTTCGGGGAAGATGAGCACGGTCTTGCCCTCGTCGAGCAGCGCGCCCACCTCGCGGAGGGTCTGGCGGAGGTCGTTGCTGCCGCCGTCGCGGTCGAAGGAGACGAGGTTGGTGAAGTTCTCGCTGAAGGCGCGGCGGAGCTTCGTGTCGAAGAAGTAGTCGCGGGCGGCGATGGTGACGAGGTCGCGGCCGTACGTCCCGAGCGCGTATTTCACCAGCCCCATGTCGAGGTGGCTCGCGTGGTTGGCCACCACCAGCGTGTTGCGGTTGTGCGGGATGTACGCGCGACCGGTCACCTTCGCGTCCATCACCTGCCCGTAGAACTCCCGCTGCACCACCGCGATGGCCGCCTTGGCCACGTCGCGCAGCGCGCCGGGCACCTCGGGGTACGCGTCGTCGTCCTTGCCCTCCACCTTCGCCGTCTTCGAAGCCTCGGCCTCCACCTGCTCGGTGAGCTCCAGGGCGGCCTCCAGCTCGCCGACGGTCTCCACGTGGGCGACGCGCTCGGGGGCGATCTTGCTGCCGCGCACGGTCTCGAGGGCGACGGCGAGCTCGGTCATCATGAGCGAGTCGAACCCGAGGTCGGCCTTGAGGCGGGCCGACGTGGTCACCTCGGCGAGGTCACGGCGCGCGATGGCCGCGATGGCGTTGCGCACCGGCGTCACCGCCACGCCGCCGCGTGCCGAGCGCAGGGGGGCCGTCGCCGCGGCGAGGCGCTCGGCGATGGGCTTCACCGCGCTCCGCTTCACCTTGCGGGTCGCGGTGCGCGGCAGCTCGGCGTCGTAGCAGAGCACCACCGGCGGCTGCCACGCGGGGGGGAGCTCGCGGACGGCCGCGCGGAGCTTCTTCATCGCGCGGTCTTGCGCGGCCTGGCGGTCGTCGTCGGCGACGTCTTCGAAGTCCGGCACGGCGAGGAGGGCCGCGCGCTCGCCGCCCTTCGGGTCGTCGATGCCCAGCACCACGAGCTCCTTGATGCCCGCGATCTGGCCGAGGGCGCGCTCGACGTCGTCAGGGTAGAGGTTCTCGCCGCTGGCCGCGACGATGACCTCCTTGCTGCGGCCGACGATGGTGAGCTCGCCCTTGCGGTCGATGAAGCCGAGGTCGCCGGTGTGAAGCCACCCGTCGCCGTCGATGGCCAGCGCCGTCGCCTCGGGGTTGTCGGCGTAGCCCACCATCACGTTGGGCCCGCGCGCGAGCACCTCGCCCACGCCGCGCGCGTCGGCGCCCTCGATCTTGATCTCGACGCCCGGGACGGCCTTGCCCACGGTGCCGTGCTTGCCGCCGATCTTCGCCTTCGCCACCGAGAGCACGGGGGCGGCCTCGGTGAGCCCGTAGCCCTCGGCCAGCGGCAGGCCCAGCGACTGGAACACCTGCGCGGTGTCCTTCGGCAGCGCCGCGCCGCCGGAGATGAGGTACTTGAGGTTGCCACCGAGCGCGCTGTGCACCGGGCCGAAGAGCACCTTGCCGACGTCGGCGCCAAACTTCTCGCCGAGCATCTTGTTGAAGGCGAGGGCCATGTCGAAGACGGTCTCGGCCGCGGCGCCGCGCTCGCGCACCTGCTGGAAGATGCGGCGCTCGAGGAGCTGCCAGAGCGCGGGGACGCCCACCATCGCGGTGACGCGGGCCTCGCGCATCGCCGTCACCACACGCTCGCCGGTGAGCTCGTCGAGGTACACCACCTGCGACCCGCGCGAGAGCGGCAGCAGCATCCCGCACGTGAACTCGAACGTGTGGTGGAGCGGCATCACCGACAGCACGCGGTCGCCCTGCCCGAGCGGAAACACCGGCGCCAGGCCCGCGAGGAGCGAGGTGAAGTTGCCGTGCGTGAGCATCACGCCCTTCGGCGTCCCCGTGGTGCCCGACGTGTAGATGATGCTCGCGAGGGACTCGGCGTTTTGCACCGGCACCGCCGGGGGGCGGAGCGAGTCGTCTTCGGAGGCGACGGCGTGGAGGTCGAGCACCGCGGCGGTGAGGCCCGGCACGCGGCGCAGCTTCTCCGCCACCTTCTCATCGACGATGGCGGCCTTCGCGCGCGACGCCACGACGAT
>JBILLV010000294.1:0-11514 GCA_044375895.1 Polyangiales bacterium
CCGACCGCCGGTGCCTTGGCGTCGGTGTGGGTGGTCTCTCCCGACGAGGCGTACGCGACGGGCCCGTGCGGGATGCTCTTCGAGGGGTCGCGGCACGGGTGGGCGGAGCTCGCGCCCGTCGAGGGGGTCGCCGCGTCCGTGGTGAAGTTCCGCAGCGAGGTGCTGGTGGGCGGCGCTGCGTTTGGGCTCCACACGCTCCGCCGCGGTGTGCTCGTGGCGGCGCCGCTGTCCGTGTTCCCGTGGGGGATGCACGCGAGTGAGGACGCCCTGCTGCTCTGCGAAGACGACGGCTTCGTCGAGACGCGCGACCTGAAGCGTACGCGGAGGATCGGGGTGGATGCGCTCGTGGAAGCGCTTCGGTTCCACCGCCCGTCGTGGCGGTGAAGGGGGACGGGCTCAGCGCTTGCGGCGGGCGGGGGCGCGGGGCTCGTGCGTCTGCGCCGACTTCGGCCGCATCGGGGCAGCGCCGCGTGGAGTTGCCGGACGTCACGGGCTTCGCCACCACGGGCTCGGTGACCACGGGCTCTGCGGGCTTCTCTCCCTCCGCGGGTTCGGCGTTCGCGGCGCTCGCACGTGCCTGGAGCGTGGGCACCGTCGTCGCGGCCTTCCCGTCGAAGAGCACCGCGGTCACCACGCGGAGCTTCGCTTCGCGCTCCAGGAGCATCGCCCAAAGCTGGTCGCGCAGGAGCGCGGCGGCGTCGGCGGCGTCGGCGGCGACCTTCGGCGCCCTGGTCGGGGTGATGTTGGCCATGAGCCACGTACCACCGTCTCGGTCTCCGCGAACCACGCTTCAGTGAATGGGGGCTCGCCACCGAGCACCTCCGCGAACTCGCGGTAGAGCCCCACGAGGTCGACGAGGTCGCGCGCGGTGTCGTAGGGACCGCTCCCCGCGCGGATCTTCTCGACGCGCTCGGCGGGCAGAAGCCCCATCAGCGCGAGCCCTTCCGCGATGAGAGGAGGGCCTGCGCGAGGTTTGGCATCTCCAACATCGGGCGGAGGTCGTGCTTCGGTAGCAGCTCGGACAGCTCCCCCACGTGTGGCGCGATGGCGCGGAAGGCGGTGTTCACGTTGGCGAGAACCACCGACAGGTCGGCCCGACAGGGGACGGGCGAGCAGCGAGACGCCTCCGCGCGAAAGTGTTCAAGCGCGGCGAGCCCAACGAGGAGCGAGAGGATCGAGTAAAGTGTGATCTTCATGGCGGAAATACCTCAGTGGGTGCGAGCGGGTGCCTGCTCCCGATCAAGGGCGGGCGTCGCCGCGGCTCGAGCGGGCGGTGATCGACGGGAGGTCACCGTCGCGGTCTCGGTCGCATGGTGGCGCACCCTCCGCTGTCACCCGCGCGGTCACGGGAGAGGGTGCGACACCTTCCGGAGAGACCAGCGGTGGTCACGAGCGGAGCCGCGTGGCCGGTTTCGTCAGAAACTCGACGCCGCGCACGGGTCGGAAGTACGTCGGCGTGCATGACAGACGTGAGCGCGGCCGGGGACGAGGACGACGTCGACCTCACGCTCCGGCACCTGACCCGCCTCTTCCCCGACGAGCTGGCGCGGGCGCTGTTGCCGGGCGCGAAGACGCTGGAGGAGGTGACGTGGCTGGAGACACAAGTGGCCGAACGGCAGCGCCGCACAGACCGCGGACTCCTCGTGGTGGCCGACGGCCGCCCCCGCATCGAGCACGTCGAGTGGCAGCTCCGTTGGGAGATCGATCTGCCGTACCGGATGTACGAGTACCACGCGCTCCAGACGATGGGCCTCCACGACTCCGCATCGAAGGGGAAGCGCCCGCCTCGCATGCGGAGCACCGTCGTCCTCTTGAGCGGGCGGGAGAAGCCGTGGCCCGCCTGGGGGGCGTACCGCACGTCGCCGCGCGGGGAGCGCTTCTCGGGCGTGCGCTTCCGCATCGAGCCCGTCTACCAGTACACGCTCGACGCGCTGCGGGCGCGGCGGAGCGCGCTGTGGATGGTGTTCGCCCCGCTCGCGGTGGATGCCACGCCGGCGGCCATGCCGCGCGTCGTACACGAGCTCCGCGACTCCCTCCCCGCGCGGCGCTTTGAGGAGCTCGGGGTCGCGATGACGGTGCTGGCCGACGCGGACGCGCGCCAGCGTGGACTGCGGGCGCCGATCGCGGCACTATTGCCGAAGGAGCTGGTCATGCAGAGCTGGGTCTACAAGCAGGGCGAAGAGAAGGGGCTCGAGAAGGGGCTCGAGAAGGGGCTCGAGAAGGGGCTCAAGAGGGGCCTCAAGAAGGGTCGTGAGGAGGGCCGTGAGCAGGGGAAGCAAGCCGCTCTCCGCGAGTCCATCCTGCTGGCGCTCACCGTACGCGGGATGAAGCTGTCCCCTACGCGCCGCGCCCAGCTCGACGCCGAGACGCGCGTCGAGGTGCTCCAGACCTGGCTCACGCGCGCCATCACCGCCGCGCGCGCCGCGGACGTCTTCGCCGCGTAGCGCGCCGCTCCGCTCCTCCACGCCCGTTGACGTTCGCTCCCGCGGGTGCCCTACTGCCTCCCATGGAAGCTCCCCTGGTCATCGAGTTCGCTGACGGCACCCGCTTCGAACACGACGCCGCCGTCGCGCCTCGGATGCCCATCGTCGGCAACGGTCCGCCCGGCACCCGCGTGGTGTTTCCCGACGGCCACCGCATCAACCTCCCCACCGACCAGATCGTCGCCGAGTCGCTCCAGGATGGCCGCGCGCGGGTCTCCTTCGGGGGGATGCGCTGGGCGGGGCGCGAGGGCGACGCGTTCACCTTCGTCCGCGTGAAGGACCTCTGGCCCGAGGCGAAGCTCTCGCCCGAGCGCGGCGTCCGCATGACGCTCGACGTCGCGCGCGTGCGCGGCGTCTGGCAGGAGGGCGTCGCGCTCCACCCCGCGGGGGAGACGGCGTAGGGAGGGTTTTGCCCGCGACAGGAGTCGAACCTGCGCTGGCCGATTTAGAATCGGCTGCTCCACCGTGGAGCACCGCGGGCGCGTCGAGGACTCTACCGCAGGGACGCGCGCTCGCGGTCGGCGGCGAGCCAGCGCTCGGCGCGCGCCGTGGCCTCCTCCTTCGTGAGCGCAGGGTCGAGCGCGATGAGCACCGCGCCGACCTCGCGGGCGAGGACGGTGCGCACCCACGCGGACTCTTCGTCTCGCGTGGCCTCCGCGAGCACGCGGGGGCGGTCGCGCAGCAGCCCGTAGGCGAGCAGGTGGGCGCGGGCGCGTCGGCCGATGGCGCGCTTGCGGCGCCAGGCGGCGTGGCGTTCGAGCCCGCGGGCGGCGCAGATGGACATGTGCTCGGCGCGACCCTCGGCGGCGAGCTGGCGGATCATCTCCTGGAGCGAACGAAGAACCGGCGATGCATGCATGGGAGTCTCCTGGTGTGCGGGTGCGTGTCGTTGGAGAGACGCAGCGCGCAGGAGGCCCACGGGCACGGCGGAGGGGGATGGGGCGGAGCTACAACATGGCGGGATCATCGGGTGAACCCGTCGTGCGGAGGGGGTGTTCCTCGCGGGGGAGAGAAAATTCGCGCGAGCGCGTCAGGTGTTGCCGTCGTGTACGCAGTAGCAGCCGGCGAGGTCGTCGGGCCACGCGCCCGCGCCGATGTCGCGGCGCTCCTCGTCGCGGTACGAGCGGCACGCGCCCGAGCGGTACGCTGTGAGCCGATCTCCAGGTAGATCTCCGTCCCGACCGTAACTGGACAGCGCCCCGCTGGCTGCGTTAGCGCTCCCGGTCATGCCCACGAAGCTGCCCGACGCTGGCGACCCCTCGGCCTTCTACGTGATGGACCTCTCGGGGTACGTCTTTCGCGCCTACCACGGCGTGAAGCCCCTCTCCAGCTCGTCGGGCGAGCCGACCAACGCCACCCTCGGCGTCACCAACATGATCAACTCGCTCGTGCGCTCGCAGCGGCCCGTGCACCTCGCCGTCGCGATGGACTCCACGACGAGCACCTTCCGCCACGAGCGTTACCCCGCCTACAAGGCCAACCGCCCGCCCGCGCCGCCCGACCTCAAGCAGCAGATGATCCGCTGCCGCGAGGTCGCCGAGGCCTACGCGATCCCGGTGCTCCAGCGCGACGGCTTCGAAGCCGACGACCTCATCGCCACGTGCATCGAGCACGCGCGCAAGCACAAGCTCGTCACCGTGGTGTGCTCGGGCGACAAAGACCTCCTCCAGCTCGTGGCCCCCGACGTGATCGTGTGGGACGCGATGCACCAGCGCGTTTACGGCCGCGACGAGGTGGTGGAGAAATGGGGCGTCCCCCCCGAGCGCGTGCAAGACCTCCTCGCCCTCATGGGCGACTCGTCGGACAACGTCCCCGGCGTCGACCACGTCGGCGAGAAGACCGCGGCGAAGCTCATCAACGACTTCGGCTCCCTCGACGACGTCTACAAGTCCGTCGACAAGGTGAAGGGCAAGACGAAGGAGTACCTCCAGAAGGACGAGGCCAACGCCCGCCTCTCCTACGAGCTCGTGGGGCTCAAGCGCGACGTCCCCATGGCCTTCGACCTCGACGCCCTCAAGTACGGCGGGTGGAACAAGGTCAAGCTCAAGACCCTCTTCCTTCAGCTCGATTTCAACAAGCTGGCCGACGCGCTGGAGGCCGCCCCCGCCGTCGTCGCCGCGCCGAAGACCGCCACCTACGAGTGCGTCCTCACCGCCGAGGCCCTCGACGCGGCCGTCGCCGAGTGCCGCAAGGCGGGGTGGTTCGCCGTCGACACCGAGACCACCTCGCTCGACACGCACACCGCCGAGCTCGTGGGCGTCTCGCTCTCGTGGAAGCCCGGCCACGGGGTGTACATCCCCATCGGCCACCGCGTGATCACCGACCCCCCGCAGCTCCCGCGGGCGCTGGTGCTCGACCGCCTGCGCCCGCTCTTCGCCGACGCGTCGGTGCGCAAGGGGGGGCAGCACATCAAGTACGACGAAATCGTGCTGCGCCGCGCGGGCGTCCCCGTCGCGGGCTACGACTTCGACACCATGATCGCGAGCTACCTCCTCGACCCGGAGCGCCACTCGCACAAGCTCGAGGAGATCGCCCGCTCCGAGCTCGGCTACGAGATGACCACCTACGAGTCGGTGACGAAGCCTTCGAAGGGCCGGCAGATGACCTTCGACGAGGTGGACATCGCCACCGCCACCCGCTACTCCGCCGAGGACGCCGAGGTGGTGTCGCGCCTCGTCGAGCGGCTGCGCCCGCGGGTGGAGTCCGAGGGGCTGCTCGAGCTCATGCGCGACGTCGAGCTCCCGCTCTCCCACGTGCTCGGTCGCATGGAGGAGCGCGGCGTGCTGCTCGACGGCGCCTTCCTCAAGGCCCTCTCGCAGCGGGTGGGCGTGGAGATCGTGAAGCACGAGAAGGAGTGCCACGACGCCGTCGGCAAGCCCTTCAACGTCAACTCGCCCAAGCAGTTGGAGGTGATTCTCTTCGACGACCTCAAGCTCCCGGTGCTCAAGCGCACCAAGACGGGGCGGAGCACCGACGCCGAGGTGCTGGAGGAGCTCGCGGAGAAGCACCCGCTCCCGGCGAAGATCCTGGAGGTGCGCTCGCTGATGAAGCTCCAGGGCACGTACCTGGAGGCGCTCCCGGCCCTCATCGACAAGGGCTCGCGCATCCACACGAGCTACGGCCAGGCGGTGGCGGCGACGGGGCGCATCTCGTCGTCCAACCCCAACCTGCAGAACATCCCCATCCGTACGCCCCTCGGGCGCGAGATCCGCAAGGCGTTCACGGCGCCGCCGGGGTGCCGCATCCTCTCGGCGGACTACTCGCAGATCGAGCTCCGCGTGCTCGCCCACCTCTCGCACGACCCGATCCTCGTCGACGCCTTCCAGCGGGCCGAGGACGTCCACGCGCGGACGGCGATGGAGATCTTCAAGGTGCCCGCGGCGGAGGTCACCAAGGAGATGCGCGGCCGCGCGAAGACCACCAACTTCGCGGTGATCTACGGCCAGGGCGAGTCGGCGCTGTCGCGGCAGCTCGGCATCTCGCGCGACGACGCGGCCGACTTCATCAAGCAGTATTTTACCACCTTCGCGACGCTGCGGAAGTACATGGACGACACGGTGGAGAAGGCCAAGGCGGGCGAAGGGGTGCGCACGCTCCTGGGGCGGCGGCGCTTCCTCCCCGACCTGCACTCGTCCAACCGGGCGCTGCGGCTCACCGCCGAGCGCATGGCCACCAACACGCCCATCCAGGGCACGTCGGCCGACATCATCAAGCTGGCGATGGTGGCCGTGGACAAGCGGCTCACGGCCGAGAAGCTGCGCACGGCGATGGTGCTCACCGTCCACGACGAGCTGGTGTTCGAAGTGCCCGAGGACGAGGAGAAGCGCGTCGAGGCGATGGTGCGCGAGACGATGCAGGGCGTGATGAAGCTCGACGTCCCGCTGGTGGTGGAGTGCGGCTGGGGCGCCAACTGGGGCGACGCGCACTGACGCGTCACCCCAGCGGACGGCGGGTCAGGGCAGGCCGAAGATCGGGCCGCGGAGGACGCTGGAGTTCAGCGTCCAGCCGTCGCCGAGCTGGCCGTTGTTGTTGTAGCCCCAGCAGAAGGTGGCGCCGTCGGTGCGGCGCGCGCAGGTGTGGTAGCTGCCCGCGGTGAGGGTCGCGGCGTCGGCGAGCCCCGCCACCGTCACCGGGAGGGTGCGCTGCGCGGTGGAGTTGTCGCCGAGGCCGCCGTAGGCGTTGTAGCCCCAGCACATGACGGTCCCCGTCGCGCGGCGGACGCAGGTGTGGTTGGCGCCCGCGGTGAGCTCCACGGCGTCGGTGATGGTCGGGACGAGCACCGGGGCCGTGCGCTGCGTGGTGGTGCCGTCGCCGAGCTGGCCGTAGGTGTTGCGGCCCCAACAGACCACCGTCCGGTCGGGGCGGAGGCCGCAGACGTGGTTGTCGCCCGCGGAGAGCTGGACGATGCCCGCGAGGTTGCCGACCATGCCGTTGTAGTTGCGCACGGCCGTGGGGAGCGGGCGGTTGGTGGTGGTGCCGTCGCCGATCTGGCCGTAGCCGTTGTAGCCCCAGCACGACACCGCGCCGCCCGCGCGGAGGGCGCAGGCCGTGTTGCCGTCGGCCGTGATCGCCGTCGCGTCAGTGATCGGGGAGGCGCCGCCGACCGGCCCGGGGACGGTGCGGTTGGTGGTGCTGCCGTCGCCGAGGTTGCCGTAGAGGTTGTAGCCCCAGCACGACACCGCGCCGGAGGTGCGGCGCACGCACGAGAAGGACGCGCCGCTGGCGACCTCGACGCCGTCGGTGACGCCGAACACCGTCACTGGCGCGGGGCTGTTGACGACGGTCGCGTTGCCGAGCTGGCCGAAGTTGTTGTAGCCCCAGCAGGAGACCGCGCCGGCGGCGGTGGCCGCGCAGGTGTGGTTCAGGCCGAGCGCGACGCTGCGCACGCCCGTGAGCGAGGTGGAGCTGACGGGGCCGAAGCGCGCCACGGTGGTGCCGTCGCCGACGCCGCCGAAGGCGTTGTAGCCCCAGCAGGCGAGGGCGCCGCTCGGGCGGATCACGCAGGTGTAGTCGTTGCCGCCCGCGATGGTGGACGTGCACGCGCCGCCGGCGCAGGGCATCGCGCCCTCGAGGCCGAACACGTTGGCGCGGCCGCGCGAGCCGTTGGTGACGCTGCCGTCGCCGAGCTGGCCGGAGGCGTTGTGCCCCCAGCACTGGACCGCCCCGCCGGCGAGGCGCACGCAGGTGTGGTTGCCGCCCGCGACGACGCGGGTGACGCCCGTCGGCGCGATGAGGATCACCGGGAGGTTGCGCTGCGCGGTGGAGCCGTCGCCCACCTGGCCGAAGGCGTTGTAGCCCCAGCACATGAGGGTGCTGTCGCGGCGGCGCACGCAGGTGTGGAGGCGCCCGGCCGACACCTGCGCGGCGTCGGTGATCGTGGGGACGGTCACCGCGCTGAGGCGCTGCGTGACGGTGCCGTCGCCGATCTGGCCGTAGGCGTTGTAGCCCCAGCAGCGCACCGAGCCGTCGCGGACGATGGCGCAGGTGTGGAGCGAGCCCGCGGTGAGGCTGACCGCGGTGGTGAGGCCGGTGACCTCGACCGCCGTGGCGCGGTTGGTGGCGGCGCCGTTGCCGAGCTGGCCGTTGGTGCCCGCGCCCCAGCAGAGGACGCGGCCGTCGAGGAGGAGCGCGCAGGTGTGGTTGTAGCCCGCGGCCACCTGGACGGCGTTGGTGACGCCGGTCACGTCCATGGGGATGGTGCGGTTGGCGGTGCTGCCGTCGCCGAGCTGGTTGAGGTTGTTCTGACCCCAGCAGGCGACCCGGCCCGAGCGGCGGAGGACGCAGGTGTGGTTCGACCCGAGCACCACCTGCGTGGCGTCGCTGAGGCTGAACACCGGGTTGGGGGTGGCGCGCGCGGCGGTGGTGCCGTCGCCGAGCTGCCCCTGCGCGTTGACGCCCCAGCAGAGCACCTCGCCCGACCCGCGGACGACGCAGGAGTGCGTCGCGCCGAGCTCGACGTCCGTCACGCCGGTGAGCCCGGCGAGCTGCGCCGGGTGGGCGCGGTTGACCGAGTTCCCGATGCCGAGCTGGCTCGAGGAGTTGAGGCCCCAGCACGCGAGGGCGCCGCCGGTGAGGCCCGCGCAGGTGTGGCTGTCGCCCGCCGCGAGGTCGGCGCCCGAGGCGCCCGAGCAGTTGCCCGCGTCGCAGGTCTGGCCCGGCGCGCAGGCGCGGCCGCAGGCGCCGCAGTGGGAGGTCGACGTGGTGGTGTTGGCCTCGCAGCCGTTGGCGGGGTTGGCGTCGCAGTCGCCGAAGCCGGGCGTGCACGCGCCCACCGCGCAGGCGCCCATGCGGCACGCGGAGGTCGCGTTGGCGAGCATGCAGGCGGTGTCGGCGGGGGACTCGTCGGTCATCCCGTCGCAGTCGTCGTCGCGCCCGTTGCAGCTCTCCGCGGCGGGGATCACCTCGCCGGTGCAGCTCATCCCCCAGCGCCGGTCGGCGCCGCAGGTCTGCGTGCCGCCGCGGCAGGGGGCCGTCGCCATCGTCCCGGCGGGGCCCGTGTAGCAGGGGCGGGTCGCGCCGGGCGCGCAGTCGCCGCAGGCGTCGTCGACCATGCCGTTGCAGTCGTCGTCGATCATGTTGCCGCAGGTCTCGCCCATCGACGGGAGCGTCTCGCCGACGCAGGCCATCGCGTAGAACCCGGTCGGGCCGCAGATCTGCGTGCCGCCGCGGCAGCGCCCGACCCCAGAGGTGCCCGCCGCGCCCGAGTAGCAGGAGCGGGTGGTGCCCGGCATGCACTCGCCGCAGGCGTCGTCGACCATGCCGTTGCAGTCGTCGTCGATCATGTTGCCGCAGGTCTCGCGCGCGGCGGGCGTCGTCTCGCCCGTGCACGTCATCGCGTAGAACCCGGTGGGGCCGCACACCTGCGTGCCGCCGCGGCAGCGCCCGACGCCGATCGTGCCCATCGCGCCCGAGTAGCAGGGGCGCGTGGTGCCGGCCGTGCATTCGCCGCAGCCCTCGTCGGTCATCCCGTTGCAGTTGTCGTCCATGCCGTTGCCGCAGGTCTCGGCCATCGCCGGGAGCACCTCGTCGGCGCAGGCGGCGGGGTAGCGCCGATCGCTGCCGCAGGTCTGCGTGCCCACCGCGCAGCGTCCGACGCCGCGCGTCGCCGCGGGGCCGGAGTAGCAGGGGCGGGTGTCGCCCGCCATGCACTCGCCGCAGGTGTCGTCGACCATGCCGTTGCAGTCATCGTCGATCATGTTGCCGCAGGTCTCGGCCATCGCGGGGAGCGTCTCGCCCCCGCAGGTGCTCGGCCAGCGCCCGTCGGTGCCGCACGACTGCATGCCCGCGCGGCAGCGACCCACGTCCTGCGTGTCGGGCCGCCCCGAGTAGCACGAGCGCGACGCGCCCGACATGCACTCGCCGCAGCCCTCGTCGCTGACGCCGTTGCAGTTCTCATCGACCATGTTGGCGCAGACCTCTTCGGCCGGGAGCACCTCGCCCGCGCACGCCGACCAGGTGCCGTCGCGCCCGCAGGTCTGCGTGCCGCCGCGGCAGCGCCCGACGGCGATCGTGCCCGCGGGGCCTGCGTAGCAGATGCGCGTCGACTCGGGGACGCAGCGGTCACCGCCGTCGCCGCCGTCGCCGCCGTCGCCGGTGACCATTCCGTCGCCCATCGCGGGTCCGTCGCCCATCGTGGGACCGTCGCCCATCGCGGGTCCGTCGCCCATCATGGGACCGTCGCCCATCATCGTGCCGTCCATCCCAGGCCCGTCGCCCAGGATGGGACCGTCGCCCGGGGTGGGGACGTCGTCGGTCGGCGCGCCGTCGCCCATCGCGGGGCGATCGTCTCCGCCGTCGCCCGCCGCGGGGATGTCGTCGGTACCGAGGTCGGAGCTCGGCCCGAGACCGCCCACGATGGGCGTTCCGGTGCACGCGAGCACCGTGGTGGATACTGCAAGCAACCACTGCCAGCGCTTCATGAGCGCCTCCTTCCCTACTGTTGCCGTGGACCCGCGTTTTGCGCGGGCTGAACCGCGACGATTATCAACGAATTGTCGCCGCGTCGGCTGTGCAAAAGACGGCCGAAGCGACGTGGCGCGGGGCGCTCCCTACGTCTTCAGCCCCATCAGGCGCGCGATGCCAGCGAGCATCTCACCGTCTTCCGACGACGCCTCGCGGCGGCGCATGACGGCGAGGCGAAGCTCGCGGATCGCGTCGGTGTTGCGCGGGTTGCTCTTGTACGCGCGAACGTAGTGCCCGAGGGCCCGCCGCTCGTCGCCGAGGCGGCGGTAGAGCTGCGCGGCGAGCACGTGCGCCCGATCGTGCTCGGGCACCTTCTCCAGCACGGCGGCGATGTTCTTGCGAACCTCTTCGGTGGGGAGCGTCGCGCGCCCCTGCACCAGCGCCCCCGCGAGCAGGAGCTTCGCCTCGAGGTCGGCGGGGTCGTCGGCGGCGAGCTCGCGGGCCACGCGCTCGGCCTCGCCCCAGGTCTGCATGCGGAGCGCGTTCTCGCCGCGGAGGCGGAGCGCGTGGCGCTGGGCGCGCGCGCGGCGGTCGAGGGCGGTGGCCTTGCCCGCGGCCATGTCGCGCAGGTGCTGCTCGCGCGCGCCGGGGTGGGCGAGCGTCGCGTCGGCCTCGGCGAGCAGGGCGAAGATCTTCGCGTACACCTCGCGGAGTTCGGGGAGACTCACGGAGATGGCCTCCGGGTGCCAGCGGGTGGCCACGCGCTGGAAGGCCGCGTTGACCGCCAGCGGGGGCGCGTCGAGCGGGACGCCGAGCACCTCGAAGGCGTTGAGCTTCTCCAGACGGGCGAGCATCGCCTCCGCCTCGGCGGTGCGCGCCCGCACGTCGCCGTGGGGCTCCGCGGCGACCGTGTGCGCCTCGGCCGCGATGGCGGCGATGGAGGGGCCGCGCACGGCGGGGAGGTTGGTGTTGGAGATGGCCTTCGGCGGCGGCGGGAGGTTGCGGATGATCGGCACCTCCATCTGCGACACGCGCACCACCGGCCCCGGCGCCTCCGCCCGCTCCAACTGCCGCGTCATCGCCAGGAAGAACACCGCCGCCCGCGTGAGGAGCGCCGAGTGCCCCGCGG
>JBILLV010000048.1:0-40412 GCA_044375895.1 Polyangiales bacterium
GGGTAGAGCGTGAGCGAGGCGCCGAAGAGCCCGAGGATGGTGAGCACCGTGACCGCGCGATGACGGAGCACCACACGGAGCGCGCCGGCGTAGAGCGCATCGAGCGCGTCGAGGCGGGCGGTGAGGAAGCGCGCGACGGCGTTGGGGCGGCGCTCGTGCCCGGCGCGCAAGAGGTAGAGGCAGAGGAGCGGGGTCACCGTGCGCGAGACGAAGAAGCTCATGATGAGCGCGAAGGCGATGGTGAGGGCGAGCGGCACGAAGAGGTTGCGCGCGACCCCGGAGAGGAACAGCACCGGAAGGAAGACCACGATGGTGGTGATGGTGCTCACGAGGATGGGCATCGCCACCTCCTGGGCGGCGGCGAGGACGGCCTTCACCCGGTCGGCGGTGTGCTCGAGGTGGCGGTGGATGTTCTCGAGCTCGACGATCGAGTCGTCGACGAGGCGACCGACGCCGAGCGCGAGGCCCCCGAGCGTGAAGACGTTGAGCGTCTGCGAGGCCCCGTAAAGCAGCACGAAGGTGGCGACGATGGAGAGGGGGATCGCCACGCTCACGATCGCCGTCGCCCGCACCGACAGCAGGAAGAGCAGGATCACCAGCACGGCGAGGGCGCCCCCCTGGAGGGCCTCGTGCTGGAGGGCGGTGATGGCGGCGCGGATGTAGCGCGACTGGTCGAAGCTGATCTCCACCTTCACCGAGTCGGGGACGCCGCGGAGGCGCGAGAGGTTGGCGCGGAGCGAGTCGACGACGGCGATGGTGTTGGCCCCGGGCTGCTTCACCACGCGGAGGTACACGCCGCGGCGGCCGTTGATGCGGACGATGTTCGCCTGGTCGGCCACGCCGTCGACCACCTCGGCGACGTCGCGTACGCGCACCGGGCCCGCGGACGTGGACGCAGCTTGCGGCAGCACGAGGGAGCCGAGCTCGGCGGGGCGGTCGACCTGGGTGTTGGAGAAGACGTTGTAGTCGCGATCGCCGGCCCGCAGCGAGCCGCTCGGCAGCAGGAGGTTGCCCGCCCGCACGGCGTCGACGACGTCGAGGACGCCGAGCCCCCGCGCCCGCAGCGCGTCACGGTGCACCCGCACGCCGATCTCGCGCACGCGCCCGCCGCCGACGGTGGCGCTGGCGACGCCCGTGAGCCGCTCGATCTGGGGCTCGATGACGTTGAAGGCGAGGTCGTAGAGCTGCCGCTCGTCGAGCCCGTCGGCGCTCACCGCGAGCTGCGCCACCGGGATGTTGGTGATGTCGAACTTGAGGATGAAGGGCTGCTGCACGCCCGGCGGCAGCGTGTTGAGGATCTGCGACACCCGCTGCGACACTTCGAACTGCGCGTTGTCGAGATCAGTCCCGTAGGCGAACCAGACGGAGACGACGGAGACGCCCTGCTTGGAGGCGCTCTCGACGCGGTCGACGCCCGGCGCCGCGGCTACGGCCCGCTCGATGGGCATGGTGATGGCGCGCTCGATGTCCGCGGGGCCGGCGCCCGCATAGAAGGTCGCGACGCGAATCACCGGGACGCTGATCTCGGGGAAGAGGTCGACGGGCAGGCGCCCGAGGGAGACGAAGCCCAGCACCAGCACCATCAGCGAGAGCATCAGGATGAGCACCGGGTTGCGGAGGGCGAGGCGCGTGAGCCACATAGGCGTTCAGCCTCCCCGCCCAGCGTCGGCCGCCGCGCCCGTGAAGGGGTTGGCGTCCCGCGCGGTACGCACCGCGGCGCCGTCGCTCAGCGTGTCGATGCCCGCAGTGACGAGCTCGTCGCCCGAAGAGAGCCCGCGCGTGACCTCCAGCGTGTCGCCCGCGTCGAAGCCTACCGTCACTGGCCTTCGCGCGACGCGCCCCTCGCGGACAACAAACGCGAACCACCGCTCCCCCGAGCGCTGGAGCGCGCTGACCGGGACCATGAGGGCGGCGGGGTGTTCACCCGTCACGAGCGCGGCGTGGCCGTACATCCCTGGCCGCAGGGCGCCGTCCGTGTTGGGGATCTCCACCTCGGCGTCGAGGGTTCGGGTCACCGGGTCGAAAGCGGGAGCGAGGCGCGCGACGCGACCGGCGAAGGTGCGGCCCGCGAGCGCGTCGACGGTCACCTCGGCCGCCATCCCCACGCGCACCGAAGCGGCGTCGCGCTCGGTCACGGGGACGTACACGCGCAGGGCGTCCGTGGCGACGATGGTGAGGACGGCGCCGGTCGACGGCCCGACGAGCGCGCCCGGATCGACCCTCCGTTGCAACACCACGCCGTCGATCGGGGAGATGATCCGCGTCTCCGAGAGGCGACGACCGACGCCCGCGGCCTGCGCCCGGAGGGAGGCTCCCTGCGCTTCGACGGAGGCAACGGCGGCGCGGGCGGAGGCGAGCTCCTGCTGCGAGATGACGCCGCGGGGGGCGAGGGCCTCCGCGCGGGTGAGGTTCTCGCGGGCGAGGGCGAGGGCGGCGCGGTTCTGCTCGATGCCGCCGCGCGCCGCGGTGAGCTGCTCGGGGAGGTCGCTGGGGAGCACGGTGGCCACCACCTGCCCCGCGCGCACCGGGTCGCCGCGGTCGACCGTGAGGCGCGAGAGGTAGCCGAGCACCTTGGCGCCGAGGTCGACCTGCCGCACGGCGCGGAGGTCGACCGGCGCGCGCACCGTCACCCGGAGCGGCCGCGGGCGGAGGACGGTGGTGACGACGTGGGGCGGCGGGCGCTGGCGCTGCGTGGCGTCGGGGCGCTTCGCGCACGCCAGCGCGAGGAGGAGGAGGAGGAGGGCGCGGAGCATGCGGGCGGCCCGATATCGTGCATTCCCGCGGCTTACGCAAGGCGCGGCGCGCGCGTCACGGCGCCCGGTCGTCGCGGCGCGGGAGGTTGAGCGTCGCCCGCGTCACGCCGTCGCCCGACGTGATCGTGAAGCTCCCACCATGCTGCGCCGCCGCCGCATGAACGAGGTACAGCCCCAACCCCATCCCCTCCCCCGGCTCCCGCGTGGTCACGAAGGGCTGCCCCAGACGCGGCAGGAGCGAAGCGTCGATCCCAACGCCCCGATCCTCGACGTGGATGTACACGCGAGTCTCATCCGCGTCGAGGCGCACCGCGACCCCATCGGGCGACGCCGCAGTGGCGAGGCGGGCGTTCTCCAGCAGGTTGCACACCGCCTGGCGCATGGTCTCCGGGCGCACCTGCACGCGCGCGCCGCGGGCCCGCTCCGTCGCCTGCACGAGGGCGTCGTCGCCGCCGCTCCACTCGCTCACCACCTCGCGCACCCACGCGCCGAGGTCAACGGCGACGGGCTCCTCGGGGCTCTGCTCGTGCGGTCGCAGGCGCGCCAGGATGGCCGAACACCGCTTGATCTCCGCCCGGATGCGGTCGGCCTGGGCGCGGGCCTCGGGGTGCGCGGCGAGCTGATCGGAGAGCTCGCTCGCGAGGATGGCGACGGTGCCGAGCGGGGTGTTGAGCTCGTGGGCGGTGCCCGCGGCGAGGGTGCCGACGGCGGCGAGGCGCTCGGCCCGCTCGGCGTCGAGGCGCGCCTCGGTGAGCTCGCGCTCGCGGCGACGGAGGGAGGCGTTCACCCGGTCGGTGAAGTACCAGAGGCACCCCGCCGTCAGCGCGAAGGCCAGCCACATCCCGCGGACGTGCAGCATGAACATCCCCGGCGCGTGCCAGACGTGCACGGCCTCGGGCTTCGCGAGGAGGAGCGCGCCGAAGCACGCGACGGCCCCGGTGGCGACGACGAGGCTCCAGCGCCGCGAGACCAGCACCGCGGCGAGGGCGACGTGGAGGAGGTAGAGGGTGGTGAAGGGGTTCATCGCGCCGCCCGTCCAGAGGAGGAGGGCGGTGATGGCGCCGGTGTCGACGAGGAGGTTGAGCCCGATGGTGCGGTCGGTGAGGGCGCCGCCGCGCGCGATGGCCCGCATGAGCACGACGTTGGCCACCGCGAGGGCGCCGAAGATCACCGCCACGGGCGCCTCGGGGACGGGCGCGTGGAGCACGAAGCGAACGGCCAGCACGGAGGCCCCGAGCGCGGCCACGGCGGCCCAGCGCAGGCGCACGAGCCACTGGAGTTCGAGGGGGTTGGCGTGGGCGTCGGTCATCGTCGCGGCGGCAGCTTCTGGAGCTTCCGCTGGAGCGTACGACGGTGCATCCCGAGACGGCGAGCGGCCTCGGAGATGTTGCCGCTGCACTCGGAGAGGACGCGCTGGAGGTGCTCCCACGCGGCCCGGTCGAGCGAAGGGACGTGGTCGACCTCCGCGCCCTCGGCGACCCCCTGGTCGGTGAACGCGGCCTCGATCTCCGCGGGCTCGGCGGGCTTGGTGAGGTAGTTGACCGCGCCGGACTTCACCGCCTCGATCGCGCTCGGGATGCTCCCGTAGCCCGTCAGCACCACCACCGCGAGGTCGGGGAAGCGCCGCCGCAGCTCGCGCAGCAGCTCCATCCCCCCGCCGGGCATCCGCAGGTCGACGACGGCGCGCGCGGGCGTCCACGCCTCGCAGAGGGCCAGCGCCTCGGTGAGCGACCCGGCGGCCCGCACGTCGTGCCCGCGGCGCGTGAGGGCGGCCGAGAGCGCGGCGCGGAAGGGTGCGTCGTCGTCGGCCACGAGCCAGGGGATGGAGGTGTGGGGCTCGGTCACGGCGCTCCGGGGCCGCGGTGTGGCACGGAGCGTCGCGGGGATGCCACTGCGCGCCGTGCGTCACGTTGTCGCAGCGCCTCGGGCCGTGGTACGCGACGGCCATGACGCTCGACACGCGAGGGTGTGTGTTCGCGCCGGTGATCGCGCTCCCGGCCGACTACGAGGTGTACGACTTCACGGCGGGCTACGACCCTGCGCGAATGCTGCGTTCGCCCTACGGCGTGGGGCGCTACGACGAGCGGCGCCGGGGGATGTACACCGCGGAGATCTTCGCGGGGCAGCGCGACGTGCACATGGGCGTCGACCTCGCGGCGCCGGTGGGGACGGAGGTGCGCGCCTTCACCGACGGCGTGGTGCACCGCTTCGGGTACAACGCCGCGCCGGGCGACTACGGCCACACGCTCATCACCGCGCACACCGTCGGCGGGGTGGCGCTGTACGCGCTCCATGGACACCTCAGCGCCCGCTCGCTGGCGGGGCGCTTCGAAGGGCAGACGGTGCGTCAGGGCGAGGTGATCGCCTGGCTCGGCGACCGCCATGAGAACGGCGGATGGAACCCTCACCTTCACTTTCAGCTCTCGCTCGTGCGCCCCGAGGTGGCCGACCTGCCCGGCGTGGTGAGCGTCGCCGACCGGGACGAGGCGCTGCGGACGTACCCCGACCCGCGCCTCGTCCTCGGCCCGCTCTACTGACCCTTCACACGAAGAAGTCGGGGTAGAGGTCGACGTTCGGGTCGACGGCGTAGCGGGTGAAATCCGTGACGCCTTCCGCGCGGAGGAGGTCTTCGTCGATGAAGAAGTTGCCCGTGCACTGCTTCGCGGGCTTCGAGAAGATCGCGTAGGCCGCGTCGGCCATGATGTCGGGCGTCCGCGAGTGGCGCACCATCTCGTCGCCGCCGAGGAGGTTCTGCACGGCGGCGGTGGCGACCGTGGTGCGCGGCCAGAGGGCGTTGAAGGCGACGCCGCGCGGACGAAACTCCTCGGCCATCCCGAGCACGCACATGCTCATCCCGAACTTCGCCATGGTGTAGGCCACGTGGGGGCCAAACCACCGGGCCTCCATGTTGAGCGGCGGCGAGAGGTTGAGCACGTGGGGGTTCTCGGCCTTCAGCAGGTGCGGGAGCGCCGCCTGGCTGCAGAGGTAGGTGCCCCGGGTGTTGACGTGGTGCATGAGGTCGTAGCGCTTCATCGGCGTCTCGAGCGTGCCGGTGAGGCTGATGGCGCTGGCGTTGTTCACCAGGATGTCGATGCCCCCGAAGGTGGCGACGGCCTGGGCGACCGCGGCCTGCACCTGGTCTTCATGGCGGATGTCCACCACGCAGGGGAGCGCCTTGCCGCCCGCCGCGACGATCTCCTCGGCGGCGGTGTAGATCGTTCCTTCGAGCTTGGGGTGGGGCTCGGTGGTCTTCGCGGCGATGACGACGTTGGCGCCGTCACGGGCGGCGCGGAGGGCGATCGCCTTGCCGATGCCGCGGCTCGCGCCGGTGATGAAGAGGGTTTTGTTGCGCAGGGACATCGCGGGGCCTCGGGCGGTGGGGGTTGAGGGGTGCACCGTGCCCTGTACCGTGATCGTCCACCGCCATGCAACGCTTCAGTCGCGCACCCCCGCTGCCGTTGGAGGGAATTGAGAACAACGTGAGCGCACTCAAGCAGCCCCCCCTCGCCCTCGCCCTCGCCCCCGCCCCGGCAGTCACCGCGCCCCGCATCGGCCGCTACGAGGTGCTCGGGGAGATCGCCTCCGGCGGCATGGCCACCGTCTACGTCGCCCGCTCCATCGGCCCGCGCGGCTTCTCGCGCGTCGTGGCCCTCAAGCGCCTCCACCCGCACCTCGCGGCCGACGATGACTTCGTGCGGATGTTTCTCGACGAGGCCCGCATCGCGTCGGGGCTCCGCCACCCCAACGTCGTCGCCACGCTGGACATCGACGACTCCGAGGGGCTCTCGCTCGTGATGGAGTACGTCGAGGGCATGTCGCTCCTCGACCTCACCCGCGCCGCCACCGAGCGCAACGAGCGGCTCTCCGTGGGCGTGAGCGTGCGCATCACCCTCGACGTCCTCGCCGGGCTCCAGGCCGCGCACGACCTCGTGGACGACGAGGGCCACCCCGCCGGCGTCGTCCACCGCGACGTGTCGCCGCACAACGTTCTTCTCGACCGCACGGGCACCGCGCGCATCACCGACTTCGGCATCGCCCGCGCCACCACGCGCCTCGCCCACACCCGTGACGGGCGGGTGAAGGGCAAGCTCTCGTACATGTCGCCCGAGCAGGTGACCGGCGACGCCTACGACCACCGCGCCGACGTCTTCGCCGCGGGCGTGGTCGCGTGGGAGCTGCTCTCGGGCCGACGCCTCTTCACCGGAACGCACGACGCCCAGGTGCTCCACGCGCTCCTCTACGAGCCGCTCCCGGCGCTCGACGCGAAGGTGCCGCGCAAGGTGGCGGCGGCGGTGATGCGCGCGCTGCACCGCGACCCGTCGCAGCGCTGGCGCACCTGCGCGGCCTTCGCCCAGGCCCTCGAAGCCGCCTCTCCGCGCGGGCCGAGCACCTCCGCCCGCGCCGTCGCCGCCACCCTCCAGCGCTACGACCGCGGCGGCGATCGCTACCGCGCCAGCCTCCCGTCGCTCCCGCGCGCGGCCAACGACGTCGACGCCGGGCGTACGTCGGGGGTGGTCGTCCGCCACTCCGACGCGCCGGAGTGCACCTTCGACGTCACCGACCTCATCCCCGAAGACGACCGCCCGGCTCCCGACGAGGAGCTCTCCGTCGACGACCTCGTCGAAGTGGACGAGCGCGCCCCCGACCCCCGCGCCCCCGACGAGACCGACCTCGTGCTCCAGCACCGCATCGTGCGCCCCGCGCCCCGCTGGATGCGGGTCGGCGCCGCCGTCGCGGGCGTCTTCGTCGCGCTCGGCGCCGCGTCGGCCGTCGCGTCGCGCTCGCAGCGCCCGCCCGCCACGACGCCCTCCCTCGCCCCGCCCGCGCCGCCCGTGGCATCGGTCGCGCCGCCCATGGCATCGGTCGCGCCGCCGGCACCGCCCGCGACGAGCGTGTCGATCACGCCGCCCCCGTCGCCCCGCATCGCCACGGTCGCCGCGCCGCGCGTCACGGTGACCCCGCACGTCGCCCCCGTTGCGACGCGCTCGCGCCTCCCGCTCGAATCCGTGCCCCTCTTCGGCCTCGCGCGCGGCCCCGATGGGGGCTTCATCCTGCGCTGATCCCCGCCTCCGTTTGCCGCGACGGAGGCCCTTCGTCGCGGCCCCGCCCCGTGCGACAATCCGGTCGCCATGCGCCCGGCCACCTGCCTCGCCCTCGCCTCCCTCCTCGCCGCCTGCGCCGACCCGACGCCGGCCACGTCACCCCGCGACGCCGCGACGGACGTCGCACCGAGCGACGTCGCCGCCGACCTCGCCCCCGCCGACGTCGAGGCCCCGCCCGCGGAGCCGGTCACGGTGTCGATGTTCACGCGGACGCATGTGTACTTCGCGGGGATGGACAACCGGCGCACGGTCGACGCGATGGCGCGCTTCCCCGACGCGGTGGTGGGCCGCTACGCCCGCGCGACGCTCACCCTCACGCTCGCCTGCCCGTCGGGCCGCTGCGACGCCTGGGACCGCGTCGCCGCCCTCTCGCTCCTCGACGACGCGGCCGACGGCGGCGCCCCCACCGAGCTGGAGTTCGCCCGCTTCGTCACCCCCTACGGCGTCGGCGGAACCTGGACGCTCGACGTCACCCCGCTGCTCCCGCTCTTCCGCGGCGAGCGTCGCGTGCGGGCCTTCATCGACACCTGGGTCGGCCCGGGCCACGCGCAGGGCAACGGCTGGCTCGTCACCGCGTCCATCGCCTTCGAGCCCGGCGTCGCCGACGGAGCGACGCGGGAGGTGATCCCGCTGGGGTGGTCGCGCATGGTGTACGGCGACCCGGCGCGCCCGGCGGCGATGCAGCTCCCGCCGCGCCGGGTGGAGTTTCCGGCGTGGACGCGCGGCGCGAAGGTGTGGGTCAGCACCACCGGGCACGGCCAGGGCAACCGGGACAACTGCGCCGAGTTCTGCTTGCGGACGCACGCAGTGACGGTCGACGGGATGCGCGTCGAACACGACCTCTGGCGCGACGACTGCGCCGAGAACCCGATCTCCAATCAGCGCGGCAACTGGCAGCCTTCACGCGCGGGCTGGTGCCCCGGCGACGTCGCCCCGGCGTGGGTGGCCGAGCTCCCGACGACCTCCCCCGGCGCCCACACCCTCGGGTACGACGTGCAGGCGCAGGAGAACACCTGCCGCCCCGGCGCGGTGCCCTGCACGGGCTGTGTGTTTCGAACGACCTGCGACTACAACGACTCGACGCACACCGAGCCGTACTACCGAATCGCGGCGTACCTGCTCCTCACGGAGTGACCGGTCAGCGGCAGTTCTCGTCGACGACGCCGTTGCAGTTGTCGTCGCAGCCGTTGCACGCCTCGGCGACGCCCTGGAAGCACTGGCCGCACACGCGCTGCTGCTGGAAGACGGGCTGCTGCTGGTAGACGGGCTGCTGCTGGTAGACGGGCTGCTGCTGCACCACCACGGGCTGCTGGTAGACGGGCTGCTGCTGCACCACCACGGTCTGCGGCTGCGCGTACACCGCGGGGCGCGCGACGACGGCGACAGGACGCGCCCGCACCACACACGCCGCGAGCCAGGACGAGAGCGCCGCCACCACCAGGATTCGAACTGCGTACATCAGGGAATCTCCTCTTGTGCGCGCGACGATACCACCGTACCCGGCGCCGTGTACCATCGTCGCGATGCCGTACAGCGCCCGCCTGGAAGAGGCCTTCGCCTTCGTCGCCGACAAGCACCGGGAGCAGGTGCGCAAGGGCACTGGGGTCCCCTACCTCACCCACCTCATGGCCGTCGCGGCCTGCGTCGGCGACCACGGCGGCACCGAGGCGCAGGTGATCGCCGCCCTCCTCCACGACGTGATCGAAGACCAGGGCGTCACCGCCGAGGAGGTAGCCGCGCGCTTCGGCGAGGCGGTGGCGGCGATCGTGGTGGCGTGCACCGACGCGTCCACGCGCCCGAAGCCCCCGTGGCGCGCCCGCAAGGAGCACCACGTCGCCCGGGTGCGCGCCGCCGACCCCGCGGTGAAGCTCGTGGTGGCGAGCGACAAGCTCCACAACGCGCGGAGCATCGTGCGCGACCACCGCACGCTCGGCCCCGAGGTGTGGCGCCGCTTCTCCGCGCCCCGCGCCGAGTCGATCTGGTACTACCGCGCCATGGCCGACGCCCTCGCCGACGGCTGGCGCCACCCGCTCGTCGACGAGCTCCGCGACGTGATCGCCACCCTCGACACCCTCCCCGACTGATGCCCCGTCCCCCCCTCGTCATCCTCGGCTGCGGCTACACCGGAACCGCCGCCGCCCGCCTCGCCCTCACCCGCGGCGACACGGTCATCGCCACCACCCGCGACCCGGCGCGGGCCGACGCGCTGCGCCGCCTCGGGGTCGACGCCCGCTGCCTCCCGGCGCTCGACGGCGACGCGGTGCGGGCGATGGTCGACGCGGGCGCGCGGGTGCTCGTGGCCTTTCCCCCCGACGGCCGCACCGACACGCTCGTCACGGCAGCACTGCCCGAAGGAACGCGCGCGGTGTACGTCTCCACCACCGGCGTCTACGGCGCGCGGCGTGGCGTCATCGACGCGTCCACCCCGGTCGATGGCGGCGCTCCCCGCGCGGCGCAGCGGCTGGAGGCCGAAGGGTGCTGGCGCGCTGTGGGTGCCGTGGTGCTGCGTGCGGCGGGCATCTACGGCCCCGAGCGCGGCCTCCACCGCCGTCTCCGCGAGGGCACCTTTCGCCTCCCCGACGACGCGACGAAGGTGGTGTCGCGCATCCACGTCGACGACCTCGCCGCCCTCTGCCTCGCGGCGCTCGGTGGCAGCCTGCGCGACGCGGCCTTCCCGGTGGCGGATGACGCGCCCGTTCCACAGGCGGAGGTGGTGCGCTGGCTCGTCGCGCGGATGGGGGTGCCCCCGCCGCCGCTCGTCGCGACGGGTGACGCGCCGGAGACGCTGCGGCACGATCGGTCGGTGGACAACCGGGCGGTGAAGGCCGCGCTCGGCGTGACGCTGCGCTTCCCGACGTACCGCGAGGGCTTCGAAGACTGCCTGGCCCGCGGCGCGTAGGGAGCATCCGGCCTGACAGGCGGGGAAGGCCGTGATAGGCGCTTCCTCCATGAAGCTGATCCTCTTCGGCGCCACGGGCATGGTCGGGCAGGGCGCGCTCAAAGCAGCCCTCGCGGATGCGGGCGTGGAGCGTGTGCTAGCGATCGTGCGCAGCCCCCTCGGTGAGACCCACGCGAAGCTCCGCGAGCTCGTCCACCGCGACTTCCACGACTACACGGCCGTCGCGGGCGAGCTCGCGGGCTACGACGCGTGCCTCTTCTGCCTCGGCGTGTCAGCGGGCGGGATGAGCGAGGCCGAGTACACCGCCATCACCTACGACGTGACGATCGCCGCCGCGAAGGCCGTCCTCGCCGCCAACCCCTCGGCGCGCTTTCTCTACGTGTCAGGCGCCGGGACGGACAGCACGGAGAAGGGCCGCGCCATGTGGGCCCGCGTGAAGGGACGCACCGAGAACGCCCTCCTCGCGATGCCCTTCAAGAGCGCCCACATGCTCCGCCCCGGCGCCATCCAGCCGCTGGACGGCATCGTGTCGAAGACGCCCGCGTACCGCACGATGTACGCCGTCGCGGGCTGGCTCTTCCCCCTCGCGAAGGCCGTCGCGCCGCGGCACATCACCACCACCCGCGAGCTCGGGGCGGCGATGCTCACCCTCGCCCGCGACGGCAGCGCGAAGGCCGTGCTGGAGGCGCCCGACCTCGTCGCGATCGGGCGCTCGAAGGGGTAAAGGGTTCAGCCCGGTCCGCAGAAGCCGTCAACGCAGTAGGCCGAGCAGCAGTCGCGCGGCGAGGTGCACCGACCCGCCGTCGGCACGCACGCGCACCGACCCATCACGCAGGGCGCGCCGCCGCAGCAGTCGGAGTTGCGGGTGCAGCTCTCCTCCTGCGCCCGGCACTGGCCGCACGTCCCGCCCACGCACAGGAGCGGCGGGCAGCAGTCGTTGCGGAGCTCGCTCGGCGTGCACGCTCCCGCCGGGGGGACGCACATCGGCCGCGGTCGGCACACGCCCATCTGGCAGGCGTTGGGCGCGCAGCAGTCGGCGTCGGTGGTGCACATCGCGTCGAGCGGGCGGCACGGCGGCTGGCAGCGACCCTCTCGGCACGTCGTGGGCGCGCAGCAGTCGGCGTCCGAGCGGCACGTGGCGCCGGGCGTCGGGCAGGGCTGCCAGACGCGGTAGGAGATCACCACGTTGGCGCCCATCGCGGGGCGGTAGCGGTCGCCGTAGAAGACGATGGCGCGGGAGGCCTGGTCGTAGTCGAAGCCCTGGTCGCGCGAGCGGGGGATGTCCACGCCGCCCACGCGCACCTTCAGGGTGCTGGTGATGGGCGTACGCTCCAGGACGAAGGGCGAGGAGGCGCCCGCGATGGCCTCGACGATGCGGGCCATGGCCGCGGAGATCTCGGCGTCGGTGGCGGTGTTGATGGGGATCACCGCGCCGCGGTTGCCCTCGATGACGCAGCGCGGGAGGTCGTTGACCGGGGCCGTGGAGCACGCGGTGGTGCTCACCGGCACGAGCCCGAACGTGAGGATGTTGTTGCGACGGAAGTACGAGACGATGTTGTTCTGCGTCGCGAGGTTGTAGGCCGCCCCCCACGCCGTGCGCGTGTTGGGGTCTTGCGACGCGCGGAACCACCGGTAGTCGTTGGAGCCCGGCTCGTCGGTGACGTGGAAGGTGACGACGAGCGCCCCCGCGCGGAAGCGGCGGTTGGGGTTGGTCTCGCCGCGCGCCGCCCGCTGGACGAACATGTCATGCGCGATGATCGCCGCCGCCGTGGGCTGCTCCGAGTCGGCGAAGGGGTAGGGGCGCGCGGCGTCGGCGGTCGAGCCGGGGCACATCCCCACCGTCACCTGCTCGCAGAGGGTGCGGGCGCCGGTGGCGGCGGTGCCGGGGATCCAGGTGAAGCCCGGCGAGTCGAGGTTGAGCGCGCCGGAGCCAGCGTTGAGCACGCCGACGCGGAAGTCGACGCCGGCCGCGCGGAGGCGGGTGAAGAAGGCCGTGGCGGTGCGGCCGAGGCGCTCCTGGTCGTCGTTCATCGAGCCCGAGGTGTCGACCGTCCAGAGGAAGTCGGCGGCGGGCACGCGGGCCGCGCGGATCACCTGGCAGTTGGCGCCGAGGCCCTTGTCGAGTTCGGCGGTGGCGGTGGCGTTGACGAGGTCGATGGCGCGGATGGCCGCGGGGCGCGTGTTGTCTTCGTAGAGCGAGCGCGGGGCCACCGTCACGATCACGTCGACGGTGTTGCGCGCGAGGCGCCCCATCGTGCGGCGCACCACGGAGAGGTCGATGAGAAACTCGCTCGACGCCCCCACCGCGGCGCCCGCGGGGGCGGCGGCGCCGAGCATCGGGGCGGCCACGGCGTCGCGCAGCGCGGACGCGCTCGCGGCGCGGGCGACGCGGAAGGTCGAGGTGATGCCTTCGTTCATCTCGTGGGAGGTGAACGAGCGCCCGACGAGCACGGGGGTCGTCCCCGCGCCGAGGCCCGCCCGCACGATCGTCTCCGCGCGCATGTAGTCCGACCGCGTGTCGCCCATCGACGGCACGCTGAACACCGCGCCCGCCACGCCCGCGGCCATGTCGTCGAGCACCACGCCCGAGCGCGCCATCGTCCCCGGCGCGCGGCGTACGGCCGTCCAGCGCGGGTCGTGGCCCACCTGCACCTCCGCCCCGGGGAGCCCGAGCTGGGTCACGGTGGCGAGGCCCGTGGGGCGGCAGATGGCGACGTCGCTCATCGCGTCGCTGCGCCCGTCGCCGTCGGTGTCCACGAGGCGGGGGTCGGTCTCGCCGCGGGCGGTGTCGATGGTGCCGTTGCCGTCGCGGTCTTCGACGCCGTCTTCGATGCCGTCGCCGTCGGAGTCACGCGCGCGCGGGTCGAGGCCGCGGCACATCTCCCCCGCGCGGCAGTTCGTGTCGGCCGTGCACACGGTCGGGGGGCGGCGCTGGGCCGACGCGCTCGCCGCCACGCAACCTCTGGGGTAGCGCGCCTCCAGCCCGTCGGGGATGCCGTCACGGTCGCTGTCGGCCGTGAAGGGGTCGGTCATCAGCGCGCACTCCTCCTCGTTGGTGAGGCCGTCGCCGTCGGAGTCGATGCCCGCGCCACAGCGGGGGACGTCGGGCACCGCGGGGACGTCGGGCACCGCGGGGACGTCGGGCACCGCGGGGACGTCGGGCACCGCGGGGACGTCGATCTCCGTGGCGGCGTCACCCGCGTCGGCGGTGTCGGGCGGGTTCGTGATGTCGAGCGGGCGGATGACGTCGGGGCCGACATCGAGCGAGCGGTCGATGCCCACATCGCGCGGCGTGACCAGCGGTCCGGCGTCGTCGTCGGGGATGATGACGGTGGTGTCGGAGGTGCAAGCGGCGAAGAGCGCGGCGAAGGCGCCGAGCGCGAGAGTGGCGATGCGAGGGTGGGACACGAGGACGCCTCCGAGGGTGGGAACGATGCCGCACCCATCGGATCGCGCGGAAACACGGCGCCGTCAAGCGGTCACGGCTGTGACCGCCCCACCCCCATCGGGCGTCCTGCGCGTGCTCAGATCCCTTCGAAGCGCTCGCCTGTGAGCTGCTCTGACGCCTCCCACAGCTTGCGCGCGGCCGCGTCGTCCTGCGCCGCGCGGCTCCGCGAGGCCAGCATCGGCGCCCCCCACAGCCACGCCGAAGGCCCGTAGAACTCGCCCCCCTTCGCGTCCGGGTCGACCAGCGCGCGCACCGTCGGGAGCCCGCCCGCGGCGGCCGACTGCGCGAAGAGCGCGTTGCCGGCGGCGTAGGTAGAGGATGACACCGCCCCGCCGCCCCAGGCGTTGGAGGAGGTCTTGAGGAGGTTGGTGGCGGCATAGCCGGGGTGGGCGGCGGTGGCGAGGACGTGCGGGTGGCGCGCGCTGAGGCGACGCTGGAGCTCACGGGTGAAGAGCAGGTTGGCCAGCTTGCTCTGCGCGTAGGCGACCCAGCTCTGATAGCTCCGCTCGCCCATGAGGTCGTCGAAGCGGATGCGGCCGACCCAGTGGGTGCCGCTCGACACGCTGACCACGCGGGCCGCGGGGCGCCGCACCAGCAGCGGGAGGAGGAGCGCCGTGAGCGCGAAGTGCCCGAGGTGGTTGGTGCCGAGCTGCATCTCGAAGCCGTCTTCGGTGAGCTGGCGGGGGAGGGCCATCACGCCCGCGTTGTTCACCAGCCCGTCGACGCCTTCGGGGAAGCGCCGGGTCATCTCGCCCGCGAAGGCCCGCACGCTCTTCAAGCTGGCGAGGTCGAGCGCGCCGAACTCCGCGCGGGCGTCGCTCCGCGCGCGGCGGACGCCGTCGAGGGCGTCGCGGGCCTTCGACTCCGTGCGGCAGGCCAGCACCACCCGCGCCCCCTTCTCGGCGAGCACGAGCGCGGCCTCGTAGCCGATGCCGCTGTTGGCGCCTGTGACGATGTACGTGCGGTCGGAGAGGTCGGGGACGTGGGCGGAGGTCCAGCGCATGGGGCGCGGGAGATAGCACCGGGGGGGCACTGCCCGTCAACCGCAACGGCAACGGACGGGGGACGCGGTCAGCGACGCGCGCGGCGCCGCGACGCGGCGAGGGCGCAGAGCGCGAGGAGGGAGAGCGCGCCCGCGGGAGCCGACTCGCCGCTCGGAACAGCGCAGCCGCAGCCGCCGCCGCGATAGATCACGATCGACGGCGGGAGCCCGCCGTCCAGCGTGCCGACGTCGATCGTCGCGGGCGCGTCGAGGGAGGCGTCGGGCGCGGAGGCGTCGGGCGCGGAGGCGTCGGGCAGCCCCGCGTCGAGCGCCATGCCGGGGACGCACACGCCGCGCATGGGGTCGCAGGTGGCTCCCTGGCCGGGGCAGTTGGCGCTGGCCATCGCAGACGGCAGCGACGGGTTGGTGCGGGCGGCCCCGGCCTCGCGCGGGTCGCTGTCGGGGAGGCAGTCGTTGTCCGAGTCGCCGTCGAGGAAGTCAGGGCGATCGCCGACGATCATCCCGTCGCTGTTGGCGGGCATCATCCCGTCCGCGCCGCGCTCCGTCGCGTCGGGGACGGAGTCGCCATCGGAGTCCCGGTCGAGGTGCGCCGGGAGCGTGTCCATGTCGCCGGGGGTCATGCCTTCGAGGGTCCGCTCGACGCGCGTCGGGATGCCGTCGCCGTCGTCGTCAGGGTCGAGGTAGTCGGGGAGGGTGTCGCCCGTCCCTTCGCCCGAGGGCACGGTCGCGTCGCTGTTGCGCGGCATCGCGCCACCGCCTGCGCCGAGCTCGTCGCTCGTCGGGATCCCGTCGCCGTCGTCGTCGTCGTCCCGCGCGTCGATCGTGCCGTCGCCGTCGGTGTCGCGGGGCGTGAAGGTCGGCCCCGGACCGATTTCGTCGCCGTCGCGCACGCCGTCCCGGTCGGTGTCCGCGTTCATCGGGTCGGTGCCGAGGCGCCCCTCGACCATGTCGGGGACGCCGTCGCCGTCGGTGTCGACGTCGGCCGAGCACGTGCCCGTGGCGCGCGTGCAGATGGGCGTCGGCGCCGCGCAGTTGCCGTTGGCGTCGACCGTCGGGCGCGTGGCGTCGGTGCGGGCGGCTCCGGCCTCGCGGGGGTCGCTGTCGGGGAGGCAGTCGTTGTCCGAGTCGGGGTCGAGGAAGTCCGCGCGGTCGGTCATCCCGCCCATGTCGGTGTTCACCGGCATCGCGCCGTCGGCTCCGCGCTCCACCGCGTCCGGGACGGAGTCGCCGTCGGCGTCGCGGTCGATGTGCGCGGGGAGGCCGTCCATGTCGCCCGCCGTCATGCCTTCGAGGGCGCGCTCGACGGCGGTGGGGATGCCGTCGCCGTCGTCGTCGCCGTCGAGGTAGTCGGGGTTGGTGTCGCCCGTCCCCTCGCCGGTGGGCACGCTCGCGTCGCTGTTGCGCGGCATCGCGCCGCCGCCGGCACCGAGCTCCTCGCGCGTGGGGATGCCGTCGCCGTCGTCGTCGGTGTCGAGGTAGTCAGGCACGGCGTCCGACGAGCCTGCGCCCGTCGTCACCATCGCGTCGGAGTTGCGCGGCATCCCGGCGCCTCCCGGGCCGAGCTCGGTGCGCGTCGGCACGCCGTCGCCGTCGTCGTCGTTGTCGCGCGCGTCGATGGTGCCGTCCATGTCGGAGTCGCGCGTCTCATAGCGCGGTCCGACGCCGACCTCGGCGCCGTCGCGGATGCCGTCGCCGTCGGTGTCGGGGTTCATCGGGTCGGTGCCGATGGCGCGCTCGACCCGGTCGGGGAGGCCGTCCATGTCAGTGTCGGCCTCGGCGGAGCACTCGCCCGTGGCCCGGTTGCAGACCGGCGTCGGGAAGGCGCAGTGGCTGTCCGCCATCGCAGCCGGGAGCGCGGGGTTGGTGCGCGCGGCGCCGGCCTCCCGCGGGTCACGGTCGGGGACGCAGTCGTTGTCCGAGTCGAGGTCGAGGAAGTCCGGGCGGTCGCTCATCCCGCCCATGTCGCTGTTGGTGGGAACCATCCCGTCGACCCCGCGCTCCACGGCGTCGGGGACGGTGTCGCCGTCGGCGTCGCGATCGAGGAAGGCGGCCACCATGTCCATGTCACCGGGCGACGTGCCTTCGAGGGTGCGCTCGACGCGCGTGGGGATGCCGTCGCCGTCGTCGTCGGTGTCGAGGAAGTCGGGGACGGTGTCGGCCGCCCCCTCGCCCGCGGGGACGGTCGCGTCGCTGTTGCGGAGCACCGCGTTGGACGCGGCCATCGCGCGGTCCATGTCGTTGCGGTCGAAGGCGGCCGCGAGGCCATCCCGGTCGCCGTCGGCGGCGGTGTCGGGTCGGCCGTCGGCGTTGCCGTCGAGGGCGCCGTTGCCGCTCTCCTCGATGTCGAACACGCCGTCTCCGTCGGCGTCGAGGTCGAGGTGGTTGGCGAAGCCGTCGCCGTCCGTGTCGTACGCGCGGGGGATCGCGTCGCAGAAGCCATCGAGCGGCGTGGTGTCGACGCAGGTGACCGCCGTGGGGTCGCGAAAGTCCGGCACGCCGTCGAGGTCCAGGTCACGCGAGAGGTCGACGCCCCCCGCGGCGGAGAGCTCGTCGACGTCGAGGATGCCGTCGTTGTCGGCGTCGACGTCCGTCCCGTCTTCGACGCCGTCGCGGTCGCTGTCTTCGATGACCGTGTTGAAGGCCGACACCTGGGTGGGCAGGCCGAGCTGCGCGGTGCAGCCGCTCGCGAGTCGGAGCCCGAGGCGGGTGTAGTTGCTGGCCATGCCGGCGGCGTTGGGGTTGTCGACGACGCTGAGGTGGTGGAAGCCCTCGGCGGTGTTGTTGATGCACGCGCCGTAGATGCGCCCGTCGAGCCCGAGCGCGAGCGCGCCCACGTATGTCCCAGCCGCCTGACCGAGCACCGTGACGACCGGGGTGCCGGGCGAGAGGTCGACCTGGTACATGCGCCCCGGCGTGTCCCCCGCGCCGCCGATGTCATCAGTGAGGTAGAGCTTCGTGCTGTCGGAGGAGTACGCGGCCCCGTAGGCGGAGGACGAGCCGGCGATGGCGATGAGCGTCGGCGTGCCGACGACGCCGGTCGCGGGGTCGAAGGGATAGCGGCGCACGGTGGGCGCGGTGAAGACCGCGAACTCACGGCCGTTCGGCGCGGCGGCGAGGCCGTTCCAGGCGCCGGAGGCGACGGTGGGCCCCATCAGCATGGCCGCCCCGACGCCCGCGCTGGTGACGGGGATGACGACCACCGCCGAAGTCGACGTCGAGATGAGCCAGTAGTCGCGGCGGTTGGCGTGGGGGATCGCCACGAGGGTCTCGTTGGTCACCGCGCTCCCGGGGATCACGGCGGGCGAGCCGACCTGCGTCCCCGGGTCGCTGCGCATGTCGAAGACGGTGTAGGAGATCGCACCGGTGCCCGCGCTCGGCGAGTTGCCGAACACGTAGTAGCGCCCGGGGCTGGCGGGCACCGGGACGATCACCCCCGAGTGGATGCTCGAGGGGTTGCCGCCCAGCGGGGACGTCGAGATGCGCACGTCGCTGCCGTTCCAGGCCGTGATGCCGTCGGTGTAGAGCAGCATGCGCCCGGTGAGCGGATCGCTGAAGGTCGCGACCCCCTCGCCCGCGGCGATGTTCGGGTTGGTGCCCGGCGTCGGCCTCGCGGTGGTGCTCATGGGGTTCCAGCTCACGCGGCAGCGCGTGCCGAACACCCAGTTGGCCGAATGGAGCGACTGCGCCAGACCGAGACCGGGGACCGCCAGCGCGGACGCGGCCAACACCCACTTCCAGAAGAACTTCATGAAGACTCCTTAGGTCCCGACACGCTACCCCGGAAGCCCCCTCTGAACGCCCGGTCGCCGCGCATTCGAAGCACAATTTATCGCCGCGCCCCGGGGCGTGCGTTGACGGGTCGGCGGCGAGGCGATCAGGGCCGGGCGCGGAGCTCTGCGGTGAGCGTGTCGAGCTTCTCCAGCAGGGCCTTCTGGAAGGCGCGCTGCTCGTCCTCGGCGCGCTGCCCTTCGGCCGCGGGGGCGTCGAGCACCTTGGCGCTCATCGCGGGCCCCACCGTCATCACGTACGACGCGATGAGCTTGCCCGCGGTGGTCTTCGCGAAGACGTCGGCGTAGCCCACCGACATGCACGTCGTGATGAAGAGGAGCGCATCCGCAGGCGTCTTCACCTTCGGGTTGACGCCCCGCTCGGCGTTGTAGAAGAGCACCGTGCACGTGAGCGCCGTCGTGACGACCGTGTCCATCGGGTCGCGCTTCGCGAGGGTGCGCAGCCCGTCCTTTACAGCCGCGAGCTCGCCGTCGCCCGCGAGGGAGCCGAGCTCACCGGCGATCATCTGGGTGACGATGGCGTGGAGGGGGTTGGGGGCGGCGGCGCGGCGTGGAGGCATCGTGGCGCCGAGGCTGGCGCCGCGGGGGGCGGCGGTCAAGGCCCGTCAGATCTCGTACTCCGGCGCGGTGGGCTCGCCGAGCTGGGCGCGGTACACCTCGCTGAGCTCGAGCTTGCGCTCCCAGCGGCGACCGAGCGCCCGGAGCGTGACGTAGGCCACGCCGTGCGCTGCGGCGAGCCCCACGGTGCAGAGGGCGGCCCACACCCGCCGCTCGGAGCGGAAGAGCATGTTGCCGGCGATGTAGAGCAGGAAGCCGACGAAGAAGAGGCGCAGCGCCCGCTCGGGGATGAGGCCGCGCGCCGCGAGGGAGGCCCCGCCGAGGGCGCCGACGGAGAAGGCCGCGGCCATCACCATCGCGGCGCTCCAGTCGACGTGGCCCGAACGCGCATAGCGGAGCACCGCGAAGACGCCGATGGGCGGGAGCAGCATCGCGAGGCTCGTCCCCACCGCCCGCTGCTGCGTAAACCCGAAGAGGAACACCAGCGCCGGGATGACGAGCACGCCCCCGCCGATACCGAGGAGGCCGCTCGTGACCCCGACACAACACCCGACCGCCACCAGCTTGAACAACATGACCCAGGGCATGACGCACTTCTCCCGGCCCGAGAGCGTAACGCCCTTTCGCGAGCGAGTCGCCGATCAGCGGGTCTTCTTCGGCGCCGCCTTCTTCGACGCCGCCTTCTTCGGCGCAGCCTCGCTCGCGGCGCCCGACTCCTCCAGCGCGTCGAGCACCGCCGCGACGTGCCTGGGCACCCGCACCGGCGACCACACCGCCCGCACCACGCCCGCCGCGTCGATCAGGAAGGTGCTTCGAATGCACCCCTCCGACACGCGGCCGTAGAGCTTCTTCTCTCCCCAGGCGCCGTACGCCTGGTGCACCGCGGCGTCTTCGTCGCTCAGCAGCCGCACCGTCAGCCCGTGCTTCTGGCAGAAGCCCTGGTGGCGCTTCGTCGTGTCGCGCGAGACGCCCAGCACCTCGGCGCCGAGCGCGCGAAACTGCGCCAGCGCGGCGGAGAAGTCCTTCGCCTCGACGGTGCAGCCGGGGGTGTCGTCCTTCGGGTAGAAGTAGAGCACCACGCGCTTGCCGCGGAGCGACGCGAGCGTGTGGCGGGCCCCGTCGTCGCCGACGAGATCGAACGCGGGGGCGGCATCACCGACCTTCAGGAGCGTCATGGCGGCCGTCTGTATCACAGCGCCGCGCGGGGGGGCGGAGTTCTCGGCGCGGGCTGTAACCGACACCGCGGTGCGTGGCGTAGCGCGGTTACCGCGATGAAGCTCTACGACGCCCTGGCCGGTTGGTACACCCTGCTCACCCCGCTCGCGGACTACGCCGAAGAGGCCGCTCAGTACCGCGCGGTACTCCGCGACGCGCTCGGCCCCGGGCGCCACACGCTCCTGGAGCTCGGCGCCGGCGCGGGCCACAACGCCCACTACCTCGCGGACGACTTCGACCTCACCCTCACCGACCTCTCGCCGCGCATGCTCGAGCTCGCGCGCGTGAGCTGCCCGGGCGCGACGCTCGCCGTCGGCGACATGCGCACGCTGCGGCTCGGGCGCACCTTCGACGCCGTCTTCGTGCACGACGCGCTCTGCTACATGTGCAGCGAGCGCGACCTCGCGGCGGTGTTCGAAACCGCCCGGGCGCACCTGCGGCCCGGCGGGGTGCTGGTGGCGGCGCCCGACCACGTCACGGAGACCTTCGAAGCCGGCACGGACGAAGGCGGGAGCGACGGCGCGGGGCGCTCGCTGCGCTACCTGGAGTGGGCGTGGCAGCGCGAGGGGCAGCGCGACGGCTACGTGGTGGACTACGCGATCATGACGCGCGTGGGCGACGAGCTCCCGGTGGTGCACCACGACCGCCACGAGGAGGGCCTCTTCCCGCGGGCGACGTGGGAGCGCCTGCTCGACGCGGCGGGCTTCGAGGCGGCGCGCGTGGGGTGGAGCCACTCGGAGGTGGCGCGGGAGCTGGAGCTGTTCGTGGCGCGGGCGCGCTAACGGGTTTCGAGGTAGGCGATGAGGTCGGCGAGCTGATCGGTGGAGAGCTGCGCGGTGCGGCCGTGGGTGTCGCCGCCGCCGCACGCAGCGTCGGTGAAGCGGGCCATCAGCGTGGGCGCACAGCCGTTGTGCATGTAGGGCGCGCGGTAAGCGAGGTTGACCAGCGGGGGCACCTGGAACTCGCCGCCCGTGCCCACGGCGAAGGACTGGTTGTTGGTGAGGAGCGCGAGCCCTACAGCTTCGTGGGCTGCCGCGGCTTCGCCATCGACGCCGTCGCGCGACGCGCGCGCTTCCACGACTGCAAACTCGGACTCGCACCGATCAGCGTTGTCGAGAGCCTCGAACGCTCGCTCGCCGCGGCGCCAGGGTGGGCCGGCTGGGAGATCGAGTACGCCCGGGGCGGCCTCGTCGACCTGGTCGAAGTCGTCCCGGGCGCGCGTTCGTTGCTCGCAGCCCACCCCGAGCGGGCGATCCCGCTGACCCTTTGCGCGCGCGACGCGTGGCTCGAAGGGCGCCGCGGACTGGCGATCGATGGCCGTCCGCTGCGGCCCCCGCGCGAGTGCCCGAGGGAGTGAAGCCTCGCATCGCGGGACTTCGAGCGGCGCAGACCTTGACGGTGATGCCCGCTTGACGTTCCGTTCCCACCATGGCTCCACGCCCCTTCGCGCTCGCTGCCCTGGCGCTCATGCCCGCGTGCGCGGCTCCCTCTCCGCTGGACACGGACGAGGGTCAGCTTCGCCGCCGAGCGGCCTTCGACTTCGACTGCCCGTCGGAGGGGATCGCGCTCACGCCCCTCGGCGGCGCCGGCCCACCGCTCGAACGCTGGGGCGCGGTGGGCTGCGGCCAGCGTGCCGTCTACCAGTGCGTGGCGCGCGACACGACCGTCAACTACCCGCGCGGCGTGTGTGTCTGGCAGCGGGAGTCGGCCCTCACGCTGCCCCTCGGGGACGCTGGCCCTGCCGACACAGGTGGCTGATGGCGATCTACTCCAACCTCCTTCGCCACTGCGGGCGTCGGCCCATCTGCAACGACAGCCAATACGCCATCCACCCTCTCTCCCGCATCCTGCCGACGCAGTGATACCGTCCCCGCCCATGCGCGAGCCTCCTCCCTCCCGCGACCTCAACCCTCCCCTCACCCGCCGACGGCTCCTCCTCGTGGGGGCCGCGGTGCCGCTGGTGAGCGCGTGCGGCGAGGTCATCGACGGCGCCCCGACGGATGCCTCGGACGGCGACGCCGTCGCCCCCGACGCCGACGTCATCGCCCCCGACGCCACGCCCCCCGACGCCGCGCTCGACGCGCCCCCCGACGCGCCCCAAGACGTCGCCGCCGAGCCGCCCGGCGCCGACGTCTCCCCCGACCGCCCCGACGCCGCGATGGACGCCCCCCTCGACGCGCGCCTCGACACCTCCGCCGACCTCGCCCCCGACCTCAGCCTCGCCGATCGCGCGGATGTCCCCTCCGAAGCCCGCGACCTCGGCCCCGACACCGTCGACGTCCCCGTCGACATGGCCCTTCCGTGCGGCCTCAGCGACCGCTACGCCGCCTCGATGCTCGTGACGGCGGTCCCGGCGAGCGGCGGCGTGATCGACGCGACGCTGCGGGTGGTGGTGGCGCGCGACGGCGGCGGGCTCTACGCGATGTCGGCGGTGTGCCCGCACAACGGCTGCGTCGTCATCGTGGAGTCGGGCGCGTCGACGAGCTGCCCCTGCCACGGCTCGACCTTCGACAACAACGGCGTGCGGACGCGCGGCCCGGCGACGCGGTCGCTCATCCACCACCCGCTGTCGGTGTGCGCGGGGCGGGTGTACGTCGACGCGTCACGCTCGACGCCCGTCACCACCCGCACGCCGCCGGCTTGACGACCGACGCGACCACGGCCGCGCTCCTCGAGCGCGTACGGCGCGCGCTCGACTTCGACGAGGCGCGCTTCGTCGGCGGGCTCGTCACGACGGGGTCCGGCGTGCTCCAGGGGCTCCGCGCACGCTGGCAGCACGCGACCCACGTCGACGGGCGCGTGACGGAGCGCGTCGAGTCGCGTCTACCCTTCACCTGGGTCTACGACGGCGACCGCGGCTGGACGCGCGATCCGAGCGGCCACGTGGGTCCCCTCGACCTCACCGACCTGGAGTTCTTTCGCATCTCCGCGGCGGTGCTGACGGGGCGATGGCTCTGCGCCGACGGCCGCGTCGAGGTCGGGCCCGCGCGGGTCGTCGGGGAGCGCTTCGTCGTCCCGCTGCGCTGTCCCGGCGGCGACGGTCGTTACCTCCTCACGATCGACGCGCGGAGCCACCTGCCCGTCGAGCTCACCGCCACCTCGGGGGCCCCGGGCCAGGCACGCTACGAGCGCTTCGAACTGCGCGGCTGGTGCCGGATGCCGCGGTCGTTGACCTTCGAAGCCGGCCACCTGCGCGACACGCTCACGGTCGACACCGTCACTCTTTGCGATGACATCGACGCGACCGCGCCAGGCGACACCTCCGCCGACGAGTTCGACGCGTCGATTCACGGCGCGCTCCGCGTCGGCCGTACGCCGCGGGGTCGGCTCCCGCTGGTGTACCCGCGCATCGACGGGCGCGAGGTGGGCGCCTTCCTCTTCGACACGGGTGCGAGCTCGATGGCGATCGACGCGGCGCTCGCCGATCGCCTCTCGCTCCCGTCGCTGGGTCGCACCTGGGTGTCGACCTCCGACGGGGGAACGGGCGCCTGCTTCCGTCGCGCCCTGTCGTTCGCGCTCGGCCCCTTGAACCTCCGCGCGCCCATCCTCCTCGAGCTCGACCTCGCAGCGATGCGGGAGGTCTTCGGCGTGCGCCTCGCGGGCATCGTGGGGTACGACGTGTTCGCCCGCTGCGTCGTCGACCTGCGCGGCGACGGGTCGGCCATCACCCTGCGCGCGCCGGGGTCCGTCGTCGCGCACGACCTCCGCTGGGCGCCGCTGCGCTTCGAAGACCGCTGCCCCCTCGTGCGCTGCGCCTCCGCGGGCGGCGACGGCCTCTTCGCGCTCGACTCGGGCAGCGCGTCGGCCGTCACCTGCTACGCCGCGGCCGCCCACGCGTGGGGGCTCCCGACGTCAGGGCGCGCCTCCACGCGGCTCAACGGCGCGAGCGGCTCGCGGCCCGTCGCCACGCGGACGCTGCCGCACTTCTCCATCACCGACACGCGCTTCGCATCCGTCCGCGCGGTGCTCCTCACGTCGCGCGAGGGCCTCGGCGGCGCGCACGGTCGCTACGGGACGGTCGGCTGGCCCCTGCTCCGACGCCTCGACGCGACCCTCGACTACCCGGGCGCACGCCTCGGCCTCCCGCCCCCGCCGCCCTGAGCACCACCCGCAAAGCCCTTCTGGCACGAATCTTTTTGATGGCCTGATGCTTGCTTCCTGCCGCGGAGGGGTTAGGTTGCGGGAGGTTTCGGGTGCGTGGTGCGTGTGGCCCATCGGGGGGTCACGCGGGGGCCTCCGCTCGTGGTCTGTCGGGAGGCATGCTCGCGATGAATGGGATGCATTGTGGTCTGACGCTCTCTACGAAGCAGGAGCAGCGGCTGTCGCTCCAGACGCTGCTGCTGGCCCGGCTGCTGCCGCTCTCGCGCGAGGCGCTCCACGCGCACTTGCAGGAGGCCGCCGAGGGCAATCCCCTGCTCCGCGTCGACGATCCCGTGACGCCGCCGGGGTCGGCCCGCGACGCCCGCGTCCGCCGTCTGGAGCGTGGTGCTGGCCCGCGCACCGTCGACCTCGACGACGCCGCCTGGCAGCGCGCTTCCGTACGTGCCGAGTCGCTGAGCGAGCACCTCCTCGCACAGCTCGGGACGAGCGGGCTCATCGGCGCAGAGCTTCGCTTCGCGGCGCTGGTGATCGGCAACCTCGACGAGCGCGGCTGGCTCGACCTCACGATGCCCCCGTCGCCCGAGGGTGTTGCGAGGCCCGACCTGACGCTCGACGATCTCGCGCGGGAGGCGGGCCTCGACCCCGAGGACGCCGAGGCCGTGCTCGACGAGGTGATGCGCCTCGACCCGGTGGGCGTCGGGGCTCGGACGCTCACCGAGTGCCTCCTCGCCCAGGCCGACGAGCGCGGCTTCGGCGACCTCGAGCGCGCCGTGATCCGCGACCACCTCCCGCAGGTGGAGCGCGGACGTCTCGACGCCGTCGCCCGGGCGCTCGGGGTCGACGTCGACACGGTCCGCGGGGCCGTCGAAGAGATCGCCGCGCTCGACCCGCGGCCGGCCCGTGCGTTTGCGCAGGACCCTGCCGAGCGCTCGCTGCGGACGCCCGAGGTGGCGGTGCGCGTCGTGGGAGGCGAGTACGTGCTCGTCGACCTCACGGTGGTGCCGTGCGGCCGCCTCGAAGCGCCGCTCCAGTACGCCGAGGACGTCTCCGCGCGGCGCTTCCTCAGGCGCTGTGAGGCCGAGGCGACGATGCTCATCACGGCGATCGAGCGGCGCAACCGCATGGTGCTCCTCGTGGCGGGCGAGGTGGTCCGTCGGCAGCGCGATTTCTTCGAGCGGGGGCCGCGGGCGCTGCGTCCCCACACGATGCACGAGGTCGCGCAGGCGCTCGGCGTCCACGAGTCCACGGTGTCGCGCGCGGTGGCCGACAAGGTGATCGACACGCCGCGTGGGCTCTACGACCTGCGCTACTTCTTCCGGGCCGCGGTGCCGTCGGCGCGCGGCGAGGCGGTGTCCAACGAGGCGGCGCGGGAGGCGCTCACCCGGCTCATCGCCGCCGAGGATCCGCAGCGCCCCTGGAGCGACGCCGACCTCGCCGCCCAGCTCTCTGCGCGCGAAGGCGTGACCATCGCGCGGCGCACCGTCTCGAAGTACCGCGAGCAGCTCGGCATCGCGCCGTCATCGCAGCGGGTGCGCGCTACCCCTTCGGGTCGAGCCGATCGCGCGCCCAGTCGCCCGTGAGGTTGAACCCCAACACCGTCACCGCGATCGCCGCCCCCGCGGTCATCGCGAGGCGCGGCGTGCGGAGCAGGTGAGCCGTCCCCTGATCGAGCAGCGAGCCCCACGACGCCGTCGCCCCCGGCCCGAGCCCCAGAAACGACAGCGACGCCTCGGCCAGCACCGCCGCGCCGAGCCCGAAGGTCGCCTGCACCACCAGCGGCCCCGCCGCGTTGGGAAGCACGTGCCGGAAGAACACCCGCGCCGGCGACGCCCCCAGCGCCCGCGCCGCCACCACGAACTCGCGCTCCCGCAGCCGCAGCACCTCGGCGCGGGCGACGCGCGCGTAGCCCACCCAGCCCGTCACCGAGAGCGCCAGCACCATGTGCCCGATGCCCGGCCGCGCCACCAGCGCCAGCACCGCCATGTTCACGATGATCGACGGGAACGACTGGGCCGCGTCGGTGATGCGCGCCACCACCGCCCCGACGCGCCCGCCCGCGTACGCCGCCGCGCCGCCGAGCACCGCGCCGACGCTCAGCGACAGCGTCACCGTGGCCACCGCGACCGCCGCCGCGAGCCGCGCGCCGTGCAGCAGGATCGAGAGCACGTCCGCGCCGTTCTCCCCCGTGCCGAGGAGGTGGGCGGCGGAGGGCGGCGCGAGCTCGTGGGCGAGGTCGATCGCGCGCAGCCCGTACGGCGCCACCCACGGCCCCACGAGCGCCGTGAGCGCGAAGAGCGTCACCATCGGCACACCGAGCGCGGCCCGTCCGTTGAGCTTGCGCGCCATCACTCCACCCGGATGCGCGGGTCGACCGCGGCGTAGGCGAGGTCGACCGCGAGCTGGATGACGACCACCGTGGCCGCCACCACCACCACACACCCGAGGGCCACCGGGAGGTCGCGCCGCTGGAGCGCGTCGAGGAAGAGCGACCCGAGGCCGCGACGGTCGAAGATGCGCTCGGTGATCACCGCGCCGCCGAGGAGCGCCGAGAGCTGCGCGCCCCCCACCGTGAGCAGCGGGACGAGCGCCGAGCGGAGCCCGTGCTTCACCACCACCGCGAGCTCGGAGAGGCCGCGGGCGCGAGCCGCCGTGATGTAGGGCTCCTGAAGCACTTCACGAAGTGACGCGCGCCCCATGCGCGTGAGGATGCCCGCCATGCCCGCGCCGAGCGTGATCGCGGGGAGGAGCAGCGCCGCCCCGCCCGTCGCGTCAGGCCCCGGGAAGGGAAGCACCGGGATCACCACGCAGAAGGCGGTGATGAGCAGCGGGCCGATCCAGAGCGACGGGAGCGCCATCCCCGCGAGCGAGGCCACGCCGACGGCGGCGTCCAGGCGCGTGCCGGGTCGGGTGGCCGCGAGGAGGGCCATCGGGAGCGCGATGATCCACGCGAGCAGCGCCGCGACGGCCGCGAGGGCGGCGGTGTCGGGCCACACCTCGGCGATCTCTTGAAGGGCCGTGCGGTCGCGGTGGGCGAACGACCGGCCCATGCCGTGGCGGGTGAGGTCGTCGAGGAAGAGGCCGTACTGCACCGCGAGCGAGCGGTCGAGGTGGAGCTCGTGGTGGCAGCGCGCGCGGTCGTCGGCGGTGGCCGTCTCGCCGAGCGCGAAATCGCAGGGGTCGCCCGGGAGCGCGTGGAGCAGCGCGAAGCAGAGCGAGGCGACCGCCAGCACCGTCAGCGCCCCCGCCCCGAGGCGACGCGCGAGGAAGCCGAGGAACCTCACGGCCCCATCACTGCGCCCGCACGCACCAGCCCGCGTGCGTGGGCGACGTGTCGGCGATGCGGTTGCAGCTCTGCCCCGTCGGGAGGATCGCCGACGGAGACTGGAGGCACGCCACCGGGTCGGGCGGCACGCAGCGGTACCCCTCGCGGCAGTCGGCGTCGCCGTTGCAGCCCAGCATGCAGTAGCGACGGCGGAGGCGCGGCGCGTGGGCGTCGAAGGAGATGCACATCGCCTCCGAGGGGCAGCCGTTGGCCTCGCAGCCCGGCACCGTGCAGTACCCGCCGGGCTGCGCGAGGTCGCAGATGCGGTCGGCGTTGATGCTGCAATCGGAGCTGAGCGAGCACGAGTCCCCGATCTGCTTCGGGCAGCCGAGGAGCGCGAGGGCGAGGACGACGAGGGCGGGGCGCATGGACGGCGCGGAAGGTACGGGAAGCGCGCCCCTACCGCAACGCCCTCTCCACCAGAGGGAGACGGTCCTGGCCCCAGATGAGCTCGCGGCCGTCGACCACCCAGGTGGGCACGCCGAAGACGCCCGCGTCCATGGCCCGCTGCGTGGCGTCACGGAGGGCGTCCTTCACAGCGGGCGTGCGGGCGCGCTCCAGCACCGCGGGGGCGTCGTCGCCGCCGAGGAGCTCCGCCAGCACGCTCGGGTCGGCGATGTCGCGGTCGTCGGCCCAGTACGCGCGAAACACCGCCCGCTGAAACGCCCCGCGCCGCGCCTCGGGGAGCGCCAGCCACGCGCGCATCGCCGTCACGGTGTTCATCGGGAAGCGCGACGGGAAGCGGAAGGGGACGCCCCAGCGCGCGGCCCAGCGCTCGAGGTCGAGGCCCGTGTGGCGCTGCTTCGCCGGGCTGTACGTGCTCAACGGGACGTCCGCCTGCCCGATGCTCTTGAAGAGCCCACCGAGCAGCAGCGGCCGCCACACCAGCGTCGCCCCCGTGCGCCGCGCGACGGCCTCCGCCTGCATTGCGCCGAAGTACGCGTAGGGCGAGGCGAAGTCCCAGTACACCTCCAGCATTCGACCCGTGGGAGGGGCGACGGCGTCGTCCGAGGGCGGCGCGCCGAGCACGCGGGCGGCGATGAGCTCGGCGCGGTCTTGCCCCCAGTACGTCTCGCCGTCGAGCGCCCAGGTCGGCGCCCCGAACACCCCCAACGCGATGGCCTCCTCGGTGCGCCGCCGCAGGTCGTCCTTCACCGCGTCGCGCGCGATCTCCGCCAGCACCGCGTCGGCGTCGTGGCCCGCCGCGCGCACCACGTCCGCGATCACCGCGGGGTCGCTGATGGGACGCCCCTCGACCCAGTACGCGCGGAAGAAGCCGTGGATCACCCGCGCGTCGCAGCCGCACGCGAGGGTCGCACGCAGCGCCTCCACCGAGCGCATCGGGTGCGTCGCGGGCATCGTCAGGGCGACGCCGTGGAGCGCCGCCCAACGCTGGAGGTCGTCGGCGTTGTGCCTCGCCTTCGCGGGGGAGAGCGTTTCGAAGAGGCGCTGCGGGGTGTCGTGGGCCTTGAAGACGCCGCCGAGGAGCATCGGGCGCCAGCGGAGCGCGAGGCCGACGCGGGCAGCGAAGGCCTCCGCTTGGGTGCTCCCGAGGTACGCGTAGGGGCACGTGTAGTCGAACCAGTAGTCGAGGGAGGAATGATGGGTCACGGCGCGGCCGAGTGTAGGCGCGTTTTCTCCGTCGCGTGGAGCCTCTCGCGCAAGGTACGCTCGCCCGCGATTGACCGCCGTGCGCCCCCGCATCCTCGCCGTCGCCGCCGCCCTCGCCGCCCTCGCCGTGGGGTCGTCGGCGGCCGCGCAGCCCGTTGCGCCGGTCGCGATCCCCGCCCGCGCTCGCCTCGGCGACGCGCCCGACGCGCCGGGCATCGGGGCGCAGGCGATGGCGGTGCAGGCCTTCTTCGGCGGCTTCCCGATGGACCTCCGCGACGCCCGCGAGCTCATCGACGGCCGCTCGTTCGCGCCGGCCTTCCACACCTGGTGCGGGGTCATTCCGTACGTCGACTTCACCAACGGCGCGGTGGTCGACAGCATGCGCCGCGAGGAGCCCACCGTCCTCTGCCTCCCCTTCCTCGACCCCGACCGCGCGATGCCGCCGCACACCTGCCGCACGGTGCCGACGCTCCCCACGGGGCGCTACTACCAGGGCGGCGGGCTCGCGCTGCGGGTGGAGGGGGGCCTCGCGCTGCGTCGCGCGGGCGAGTACACGCTGGCCTGGGGCCACGACGACGGGATGGGCTTCTCCTTCGCTGACACGCCGGTGTTCGAGTTCCGCGAGACCACGGGGTCGCGGGTCGACCGACGGGTGATCCGCGTCGACGCGCCGGGGCTCTACCTCTTCACGCTGGAGTGGTTTGACACCTACGGCGGCGCGCTCATCGACTGGTACATCGCGGAGGGAGACGCCACGCAGGGGGCCTTCGACGCGCGCTTCCGCCTCGTCCCGACGAGCGACCTCTACCCCGCGGGCTCCATCGGGTGCACCGCGCGCTGCGAGCGCTGCGGCGTGGACGCACCGCGCTGCGACCACACCCGCGGACGCTGCGTGGCCTGCCTGACGGACGACGACTGCGGGCGCTGCGGGCGCTGCGACGACGGGCGCTGCGCCGCCAGCGACGCCCCGGCGTGTCGTGACGCGGCGGCGGACGGTACCGCCGACGCCGCCGTAGACGACGCCGCCGTCACGGACGCGCCCTCGTTGGACGTGCCGCCGACGGATGACGTCGCCACTCCGCCGCTGCCGGAGCAGGGCGGGTGCGCGTGCGGGGCGCTCCCCGCGCGGCCGGGCACGTGGGGAGCGATCGCGATCGGTCTGCTGGCGCTGGGCTGGACAAGGAGACGACGACCATGAGCGCGAGGGAGACGCTGCCGCCGCCGTTCGCCGAGACCGCGGTGCCCGACGAGACGATGGGGGCGCAGTTCCTGGCGGCGATTCTCGATCACGTGGCGCACCCGGTGTTCGTGAAGGACCGTGAGTACCGCTTCGTGCTGCTCAACCAGGCCTTTGAGTCGATGCTCGGGCGCCCGCGCGCGGCGATGCTGGGCAAGACCGACTACGACTTCTTCCCCGCCGCCGAGGCCGACTACTTCCGGGCGCGTGACCAGGAGGTGTTCGCGCGCGGCGAGAGCGTTCGCATCGAGGAGGAGGTGCTCACCGACAGCGGCGGCACCCGCCACGTGCTCGCGACCACCAAGGTCCCGCTGCTGGCGCCCGACGGCACGGTGAGCCACCTCGTCGGGATCATCCACGACATCACCGCCCTCAAGCGCGCCGAGGAGGCGCTGCGCGAGGCCAACGAGACGCTGGAGGCGCGCGTCCGGGAGCGCACCGCGGCCCTCGAGTCCGCCCAGCACGACCTCATGCGCCATGAGCGCCTCGCCACCGTCGGCCAGCTCGCCGGCGCGATCGCCCACCAGGTGCGCAACCCCCTCGGCTCCATCAAGAACGCCGCGTACCTCCTCCGCCTCGTGCTGGGCGGCGACGTCGAGCCCGACGTCACGCAGGGCATCGCGATCATTCACGAGGAGGTGCGGCGGGCCAACCAGATCATCACCGACCTGCTCGACTTCGCGCGCATCCGCCCGGCCATCCCGCACGACGTCAACGTCGCGTATGTCATCGGGCAGGCGGTCGGAGGCGCCGCGAGCAACCCCCAGGTGGAGCTCGCCACCGAGGTCGATGACGGCCTCGCGGTGCGCTGCGATGCCGAGCAGCTGCAGACGGCGCTGTTCAACCTCGTGCGCCACGCGTGCGAGTCGATGGTCGACGGCGGGAGGCTGCGCATCGCGGCCCGGCCCGAGGGCGAGCGCTGTGTGATCGACCTGTCGGACACGGGCCCCGGGCTCCCCGAGGACGTGCTGGAGCAGCTCCGCGACCCGCTGGCGGTGCGGGAGCGACGCGTCACGCTCGGCCTCCAGCTCATGACCGCGCGGGCCCTGGTGGAGAACCAGCAGGGCACCTTCGCCGTCGAGTCGTCCGCGGCGGGCGGCACGCACTACACGCTGCGCGTCGCCCTCGCGTAGCTCAGTCTTCTTCGCCCTCGGCCTCGTCGGCCGACGCGCCCGTGACCACGACCTCCGAGCCCGCGGCCAGCGGCGGCGGGAGGGGCGTCTTCTGCAGCACGGCGTCGAGCGCGAAGAGCAGCTCGCGGACCCCTTCGCCCGTCACCGCCGACACGCCGCGCAGGTCGACGCCGCGCTCGGCGAACGCGGGCCGCGCGAGCTCCCACGCGGCGCGCGCGTCGGGCAGGTCGATCTGCGAGACGGCCACCACCTGCGGGCGCTTCGCCAGGGCCGGGTCGAACTGCTCCACCTCGCGGAGGAGGGCGTCGTAGCGGGCGGCGAGGTCGAAGTCCTCCCCGTCGATGGTGACGAGGTGGAGGAGCACGCGCGTGCGCTCGACGTGCTTGAGGAAGCGGATGCCGAGCCCCGCCCCCTGCGCCGCGCCGGGGATGAGCCCCGGGATGTCGGCCATGAGGAAGCTGCGGGTGTCGTCGACGCGCACCACGCCGAGGTTGGGGACGAGCGTGGTGAAGGGGTAGTCGGCGATCTTGGGCTTCGCACGCGACACCGAGGCGATGAAGGTGCTCTTGCCCGCGTTGGGGAAGCCGAGGATGCCCACGTCGGCGAGGAGCCGGAGCTCCAGGCGGAGCTTGCGCTTGTCGCCGGGCTCACCGGGCTGGGCGCGGCGCGGGGCGCGGTCCCAGGGGGTGGCGAAGTTCATGTTGCCGAGGCCGCCGCGGCCGCCCTTGGCGACGACGACGGAGCGACCGGGCTCGTGCATGTCGGCCACCACGGTCGCGCTCTCGACGTCGATGAGCACGGTGCCGACGGGGACCTTCAGCGCGCAGTCTTCACCGCCGCGGCCGTTGCAGTCCGAGCCCATCCCGTGCTCGCCGCGTTCGGCTTCCCAGCGCGGGCGGAAGCGGTACTCCACCAGCGTGGTGAGCCCCGGGTCAGACGTGATGATCACGTCGCCCCCCTTGCCGCCGTCACCGCCGTCGGGTCCGCCGAAGGGGACGTGCGCCTCGCGACGGAACGACACCGCCCCGCGACCGCCATCGCCCGCGCACACGGTGATCTCGACTTCATCAATGAACTTCACGGAAACGCCGCCGATCTCTCCCCTCGGGGGTCATCCAGAGGGGCGCGTGGTGTACACCCAACGCCGCCGCGCGCCAATGGCCCCCGTCGCTACACCGGCACGGGCCCCTCGAAGACGTGGCGGAGCGCGGGCGGGACGAGCGCCTCCGTGCCCGACGGAATCGGCGGCCGCACCGACGAGAGCGTGTGCCAGAAGAGGAAGGTCTTGTCGCGGTGCCGGGGCATGGCGGCGAGCGCGCGGAGGGCGGCGATGGCCTTGCCGCTGTAGGTCACCTCGCCGGGGTGCCCGGTGAGGCGCTGCATGAGGGCGACCCCCGCGATGGCCTCGGGCGATGGCGCGCCGTAGCCGGGACCGATGGCGCCGTGGAAGAGCGAGAAGCGCGGGCGGAGGCGCGCGAAGGCCGGGTCGAAGCGCGCGACGAAGCGACGGGTGGCAGCGGCGACGAGCGAGACGGTGAGCCGGTTGCACGCGGCGAGGGCGGTGATGCGCACGCCGATCACCTCGGTGTCCCAGCCCAGCCACGCGGCGCCGAGCGAGAGGGCGGCGAGCGTCCCCGAGCTGCCCGTGGGGACGACGATGACGTCGGGGCGGGGCATCTCGCCCGCGCGCACCTGAGCGTCGAGCTCGAGCATCGCGTCGAGGTAGCCGAGGTTGGCGAGCGGGTGCGAGGCGCCGGGGAGCAGCAGACGCGCCGACGGATCGTCACGGAGGGCCCGCCACGTGCGCCACGCGGAGGGGAGATAGCCGCCCCCGTGGATGAGCTCGGCGCCCGCGGCGAGGTTGGTGAGGACGGCCTCGCGCGCGAAGCGGGTGATGGGCTGGTCGAAGAGGACGGCGCGCACGGGGATGCCGAGGGCCTCGCCGAAGCGGGCGGTGGCGGTGACCTGCGTGGAGGCCACGCCGCCGGTGGTGACAATGCGGCGCGCCCCGCGGGCCTCCAGGTCGGCGAAGACAAACTCGAAGCGCCGCACCTTGTTGCCACCGTAGACGGGCGACACGAGGTCGTCGCGCTTGGCCCACACGCGCGCGCCGCCGAGGACGTCCGCGATGGCGTCGCAGGGCTCGACGGCGGTGGGCAGGTGGCAGAGCGGGCGCCAGGGGACGGACGCGCGCATCGCGGGGATGGCGTCGAAGATCCTGGGCGCGACGCGTCCCGGGGGCGGGGTGAACACGGGGGGATGCTAGGAGTCGCCCGGCTCTGGTACAACCGCGCGAAGCACATGGCAGACGAAGCACCGGACGAGCGCGCCCCCTACGAGCCCGAGCGCGGCGGCGACGTGGTCCCGCTGCGGGGCCTGACGCGGGGGCGGGTGTCGGTCGCTCGGCCAACGGCGTGGTGGTACATCGCCGCGACCTCCGAGGAGCTCGGCGCCTCCCCCCTCGCCCGCACGGTGCTGGGCATTCCCCTGGCGCTCTTTCGTGACGACCGCGGGCGCGCGGGGGCGCTGCTCGATCGCTGCGCGCACCGCAACGTGCCGCTGTCGGGCGGTGAAGTGGCGCACGGCGAGCTGCAGTGCCCGTATCACGGGTGGCGCTTCGACGCGGGCGGGCAGTGCCGACATATCCCCTCGCTGAAGGGCGACTGCGCGGCGAAGGCCCGCAACGTCCCCGCGTTCGCCACGCGCGAGCAGGATGGCTTTGTGTGGGTGTACACGACGCCGGACGTCACGCCGACGAGCGAGCCCTACCGCTTTCGCCTCGCCAACACCCCGGGGTACACGTCCGTGCGGCAGGTGGTGGGCGCCCCGGGCACGCTCTTCTCCACGGTGGAGAACGCCCTCGACGTCCCCCACACGGCCTTCCTCCATCGAGGTCTGTTCCGCTCGGAGAGCCGCGGGATCGAGATCACGGCGGTGGTGCGGCGCCGCAGCGACCGCGTCGAGGCGGAGTACGTGGGCGAGCCGCGGCCGCCGGGGCTGGTGGGCAAGCTGCTCTCCCCGTCGGGGGGCCTGGTGACCCACTTCGACCGCTTCCTCCTGCCGTCGATCGCCGAGGTGGAGTACCGCATCGGCGACGAGAACCACCTGCTCGTGGCGAGCGCGATGACGCCCGTGAGCGACTTCGAGACGTGCATCTACGCGGTGGTGAGCTTCCGCCTGCGGGTGCCGGCGGCGGTGGTGAAGCGCGCGCTCACGCCCATCGCGCTGCGCATCTTCGCGCAGGACGCGACCATCCTCCGCGCCCAGACCGAGACCGTGCGGCGCTTCGGCGGCGAGCAGTTCGCGTCGAGTGAGGTCGACGTGCTCGGTCGGCACATCTGGCGGCTCTTGCGCGCGGCGGAGCGCGGCGACCTCCCCCGCGACGAGTCGGTCGGCGCGGAGGAGGAGCGGGTGACGCTGGTGGTGTGAGGGGAGCGGAGCGGCGGGTCAGCGCGTCGTGCAGGCGGCCGACGAGGTGCGGTACGTGTTGATCGGCGCGATGACGCAGGTGCCGTCGGGATTGATGGTGACGTTGGCGACGTCCCACCAGGTGTTGGCGGTGCAGTTGCCCACCGACGTGCCCTGTAGCGGCGTGCTGGTGTAGGTGACGCTCGGGGTGGTGCCCGCGAACGGCCCGCAGTAGATGCGGAGCGTGGCGGTTCGGTTCCGCCCGTTGGCGTAGTTGTGCACGCCGATCCGGTAGGTCTGCCCGACGGTCGGGGTGTTGACGCGGATGTTCTCCGGGCCGTTGGCCGTGACGTTGTCGACGTCCTGCACGGCCCCCCAGGCGGGCGTGAGGTTGCGGTAGTGGCAGTCGTTGGGGATGTTGAACCACGGGCCGCTGACGTTGTTGTGCATGTGGATGTCCACGTCGCCGGTGCCGTTCCAGGTGAGCTCGGCGCGCAGGCCGCGCGAGTTGGCCGTGACGTTGAACTCGCACGAGCGAACCTGCCCGAGCCCGTCGGTCCCCTGGACGCGCAGGCGGTAGACGCCGACGATGATCGGGCGGAAGGTCTCCGTGGTCGACCTCGGAGGCGCCGGGGTCCACACCGCGCTGGTCGCTCCGCCGGACGGCGCCGTGACGATCGACCAGCTGAAGTTGCTCAGCATGCCCATGGTCGTGACCGAGAAGCTCCGCGAGTCGCCCGCGAACATGCTGGCGTCGCCCGGGCAGGCGATGGTGCCCATGCACGCCTCGTCCACCATCCCGTCGCAGTCGTCGTCGATGCCGTTGCAGATCTCCGCCGTCGGCGTGCCGGGGACGCACGTCTGGGCGGCGGCGCGGACGCAGGCCGACACCGTGCGGCGGCAGGCGCCGACACCGCACGTGAGGTTGGCGATGCCGTCGTCGACGAGACCGTTGCAGTTGTTGTCGATGCCGTCGCAGATCTCCGCGGTCGTGCAGGGTGAGCACACCCCGGTGCCGGTGCAGGCGCTGGTCGAGGGGGGCGTCCAGAGGATCGAGCTGTTGGGCGCGACACGGTTGGCGGCGTTGTACGTGACGAGGTTGAAGCGGGTGGCGCTGCCCCCCTGCTGAAGACCGACGGTCGCGCTCGAGCCGGTGGCGCGCGCGTCGCCCACCATGTCGCCGTACAGCACGTGCACCGCCTGGGTGGCCTCCGCGAGCACGACCTCGAAGTTGAGCGACGCCCCCTGGTCGCCGCCGACCCCGCGATCCTGGAAGTCGGCGTTGTTCCACTGGGTGACGAAGAGGCGGTCGGGGGCGCTGCCCACCGTGGCGGTGCAGATGCCGGCGGGCCGGAGCTGGAGGTCGTCCCAGAAGGGCAGGATGCTGTCAGGCAGCGTGGTGAGGGGCAGCGTCGCGTTGGTCCACGCGGTGGTCACCGTCGGGAAGCCGATGGCGCCGTTGACGCTCACCCCCATGCTGGTGCGCTGCGTCCCGAAGAAGCGGAAGGGGAAGGGCAGAGTGACGGTCGCGGTCCCGTCGTCGACGGCCGACAGGAGCACCTGCGCACCAGGGAGCTCGCACGCGTCGATGAAGCCGAGCGGTGACGCGCTCTGGGTGTAGTTGCCCGTCGCGAACGCGCAGGGCGTCCCCGGCGGTCGATTGCCCGCCACGACGCACACCGGCGTGCCGGTCGCGCAGGAGATCCGGCCGAAGGTGCAGACGTTGCCCGTGTCGCAGGCCGTCCCTTCGGCGCAGGTCACGCAGTTGCCGGCGCTGTTGCAGACGCTCCCCGAGCCACACGAGGTGCCGACGGGGAGCGCCCCCACGTCGCGGCACTCGCCGCCGTAGGTGTACGGGCAGATGAGCGCGCCGCGGCGGCAGGGGCTCGCGAGCTGACACGCGCTGCCGGGCGTGCAGTGGTAGGGGTCTTCGACGGGCTCGCAGTGGTACTGGAGCTCGAGGCCCCCGAGGCGCGGCGCGAGGGCGGCGTCGACGCCAGGGTCGAAATCCGCGGCGAGCTGCACGAAGCGCCGGTGGGCCAGACCGCGCATCGTCGTCTGGAGGATGTCGCCGAGGTCGAGGCCCTGCGTGAGCGGGACGGCCCCGTTGGTCGTCGGCGCGTCGGGCAGGCGGATCGGCGTTGCGGCGGCGAGCCCCGCGGCGGTGTCGGCGGCGCGCGCGTAGAGCCGGATGGCCGCGCCGGGGGGCACGAGGGCGGTGTAGTTGAGTCGCCCCCAGGTGGGGATCGTGGGTACGCCAGACGGGTCGGGGGCGCACACCGCGTTGTAGGTGCGGCGGTGCGTGCCCGCGAGGCAGTACTGGGCGTTGGTGTCAGGCGACCAGCGCAGGGCCGTGCCCGCCGAGACCGCGCCCGCCGTGTCGCTCGACACGAGGTCGAAGCGCGTCCCGATGCTCTGCTGGACGCCGATGGTGGCGCTGTCGCCCGTCGCCCGGTCGGTGGGCCCCTGCATGGCGTAGTAGAGAACGTCGATGGTCTGGTCGCGCTCGCCGAGGATGACTTCGAAGGTGAGGTGCGTCGCGGCGTCACCGGGCCACGTGGTGGCGTCCTCCCACTCGAAGATGGTGCGCCGATCGCCGACCGCGCCGACGGTCGCGACGCACACGCCGGTGCGGGTAATGAGGTCGTCCCAGAAGGGGAAGATGGCGTTGGGCACCGACGGCGCCGGGAGCGTGGTGTTGACCCACGACGACACCGTGGTCGCAAACTGCAGCACGCCGTTGGAGGTCGGCTGCACCGTGCGATACGGGATGCCCCAGAAGGCGAAGGGGAAGGGGAGCGTGACGGTCGCCGACCCGTCGTCCTGCGCGGCGAGGACGACGGTGCTGCCCGGGGCCGCGCAGGCGTCGATCCAGTTGGCGGGCGAGGTGGAGCGCGCGTAGGTATCGCCCGGGCGCGGCTCGCAGCGCGGCTGGATGCCGCCGAGGCCGACCCCGCCAGGACAGAAGACCGCGGGCGGGAGGTTGGAGACGTCGATGTCGGTCGACTCGGTGGGGATCGGGTCGGTCGCCTCGGGGCACTCGACGAAGTGTCGGCAGCCCGGGTCGCACATCCCGTAGCAGTCGCTCACCGCGCCGAGGAAGCGGGCGTTGCTCGCGAGGGACTCACACGCGCTCCACACCCGGTCGCGGCACACCCGCTGGCCGAGGCGACAGACGCCCTCCGGCGAGAGGGTGTTGTCGCCCGTGGCCACGTTGCAGCCGATCGGGACGCTGCCCTCGGCGCACGCGCAGCCGGTGTTGGGGCGGAGGCACGCGGTGCACTGGTTGGTGACTGCCGGGTCCTGGTCGTCGCAGTCGGGTCCCGGGCGGCACGCGACGCCGAAGCCGTCGCCGTCGCCGTCGAGGCACGGGTCGACGGGGACCACTCCGGGCGGCGGGGGCGTCCCGTTGGGTCCGTTGGTGATCGCGCTCGGGGCGCTCATGCCCGGGTCGACGCAGGAGAGCAGGGCGGCGACGCTAAAGAGCGTCAGGGGGAGAGCGCCGGGCGACGGTCGGCATCGAGTCATTCGTCATTCCTCCGATCGATCAGCTCATCGGCAGGAACGGGGCTCGGCTTTAGCGAAATGACCGGTGGGCAGCGGCGCGATCTGCTAGACAGCTCGGCGGTAGGTCACCCCCCATGCGCGAGATCGCCCGCCGTCTGTCCGTCGCGTCGACCCTACTCGTGCTGGTGATCCTCTTCGGCACCGGCGTGATCCACACGATCGGCCACGGGCGCTGGACGTGGTTTCAGTCGCTGTTTCACACGGTGATCACGCTGTCCACGGTGGGCTACGGCGAGCTGCCGGGGATGGAGACCGACCCCCTCGCCCGCACCTTCTCGCTCGCGCTGATCGTCCTCGGCGCGGGCACCATGGTCTATTTCGCCTCCGTGGTGACCGCCCTCCTCGTCGAGGGCGAGCTCCGCGAGCTCCTCCGGAAGAACCGCATGAAGAAGGGCATCGACCTGCTCGAGAAGCACATCATCGTCTGCGGCATCGGGCGCACCGGGCACCACGTGGTGAAGGAGCTCATCGCCACGCAGACCCCCTACGTCTGCATCGACGCCGACGCCGAGAAGATGGCCCGCCTCCGCGAGGAGATGCCGAGCCTCGCGTACGTCGTCGGCGACGCCACCGAAGACGAGGTGCTCATCGCCGCCGGCATCGCGCGCGCCCGCGGCGTCGTCGCGTCGCTCTCCGACGACCGCGACAACCTCTACGTCACCCTCACCGCGCGCTCGCTCAACCCCGCGCTGCGCATCATCGCCAAGGCAGTCGAGGCCACCGCCGAGCCCAAGCTCCGCAAGGCCGGCGCCGACAAGGTGGTCTCCACCAACATGATCGGCGGCCTGCGCCTCGCGAGCGAGATGATCCGCCCGCACGTCACGGAGTTTCTCGACATCATGCTGCGCGACCCGCAGCACGTGCTGCGCATCGAGGAGGCCACCGTGCCCGAAGGGAGCGCGCTCGCCGGCAAGACCCTCGGCGAGTGTCAGCTCCGCAAGGTGTGCGACGTGCTCATCATCGCGGTGCGGGCGCGCGACAACACGCACAAGTTCAACCCCGGCGCCGAGCAGAAGCTCGACCCCGGGAGCACCCTCATCGTGCTGGGAGAGCGCAGCGAGATCGCCCGGCTCCGGGCGCGGGTCGAGGCGACGTAGCGTCTGTCAGCGGATCGCGACGGCGGCGCAGGACGGCGCGCCAGACACGGGGGCGTCGAGGCACACCAGCAGCTCACGAGGCACGGCCGGCGCGCCCACGACGCGGCCCACCGCCACGGTGGTGACCACGGACGCGCTCGGCGGGGTCACCGTCACGGTGCCGCGCACGG
>JBILLV010000645.1:0-2755 GCA_044375895.1 Polyangiales bacterium
GCGCCTTCGTGAGCGTCGCCCGCACGGGGTCGGGCAGCTCCACCTCGCTCCAGTCGTAGCGACGCAGCGCGCCCGCGAGGATCTCGATCTGCCCCTCGACGCTCCCGCGCTCGTCGACGAACACCGTCGGGACACCCTTCACCACGCAGAGCCCGCCCGCGGACGTGCCGCGCGTCATGGACTCGCGGCGCACCGCGATGCCGCGCGCCTTCGCCGCCTCGGTGAGCGCTTCGAACAGCGCCTTGCCGCGCATCGCCTCAGGCGTCCTCGATGCGCCGCAGGAGGGCCATCAGGTCGTGGGCCACCATCGCGCCGCGCCCGTCCACCAGGATGGCCGAGAGCCCCGTCCGCACCGCGTCGAGCGAGGTGCGCAGCGTCCGGTTGGCCTGCGACTCCAACGTGAGCGAGCGCTGCACGGCGTTGAGCTCCTCCTCGCGGCGACGCTCGAGCGCGGCGATGCGGAGGTCGCGGTCGGTGAGCTGGCCGAGGAGCGACTCGACGTCCCCCGCCTTGCGGTCGCGCTCGGCGGTGAGCGCCGCGAGCTCGGCGCGGAGCGACTCCGACGCCCCCGCCGCGCTCGCCTGGGCCTTCGCTTCCGCGAGCTGGTCCTCGGTGCGCGCGAGGCGCTCGGCGGTGGCCGAGAGGTCGGCGACGAGGGCGTCGATGCGCGAGCCGCTCTGGAGCACGGTGTCGTCGTCGGCGAGGAGCTCGGGCTTGCGGGCCTCGAGCTCCGCCGCGCGGGCCCCGAGGCGCACGACCTCGGTGCGCAGCGCGGCCATCCGCTCGTGCAGGGAGGTCACCGCCCCTTCGGCTTCGCGCACCCGGAAGGCGAGGCCGTCGCGTTCGGCGCGGGCCGCGTGGACGTCGCGCTCCAGCGATTCGAGCGTCGCCTCGCGGTCGAATTCCGACTGCGTCGCCGACACCTCCAGCGCGCGCACCAGCCGCTCGGACTCGCGCTCGAGCTCGGCGACGCGGCGCTGGTAGCCCGCGCGGGCCCCTTCGAGCTCCATCGTCGCGTGGACGACGCGCGCCTCCAGGCCGATGTTGTACGCCTGGAGCCGAGCGACCTCGGCCCGCTCCTCGGCGGCCTTCTGACGGGCCTCTTCGGCCGCGGCGGAAAGCTCGTCGGCCCGCGTGGCGAGCTCGGCGAGCTTCGTCACCGACGCCTCCGACCCACGCATGGCGCGGTCGCGGAGGATGTCGTTCTCGGCGGCGAGGGCGTCGGCGCGCTCGGTGAGGGCGATGTGGACGGAGGCCATCGCCCCGAGGCGCGAACGGAGCTCGGCGACCTCCTCGGCGGCGGCCGTCGTGCGGGCCGCGCCGAGGGAGAGGGTGAGCTCGCGGACGCTCTGGTCGAGGGCCTCGCGCTCGCTCCGCAGCCGCTGCATCGTCGCGGCCTGCTCGGCGAGGGCGCGCTCGAGGCGGGCGTACTCGGCGTCGACCACGGAGCCCTCACGGAGCCGCGCGACCTCGGTCTCCAGGGCCGCGACGGTGGCCGACTGGTCGGCGCGCGCGAGGCGCTCGAGGGCCTCGTCGAGCTGCGTCTGGAGCTCGCTCTCGGCGGCGTGGGTCTCGTCGAGCTCGCGGGCGAGGTCGTCGACGCGGGCGCGGGCGGCGGCCTCGGCGGCGCGGGCGGCGGCGAGCGTGCGGGCGGCCTCGGCCACCTCCTCGGCGCGGCTCACCTCCAGCACGCTGCGCGAAGCCTCGGCGGCGCGGACGGCCTCGGCGGCCTCGACGGCGCGCGCGGTCGCGGCGGCCTCGGAGACCTTCGCGGCGGAGAGGTCGCGCTCGAGGCGCTCGACCTCGCCCTTCAGACGACGCACCTCGGGTTCGAGGTCGGGCGTCTTGGGGAGATCGGGGGCGCGGCGGGCCATCTGCGCTTCGAGCTCGACGCGCTGCCGCAGCTTGCGCTCGTCTTCGAGCTCCTTGGAGAGGCGGACGGCCTTGTCGCGCGACTTGCGGTTCTCGTCTTCGAGCTCCTTCACGCCGTGCTCGAAGCGCTGGATCTTCACCCAGCGCTCGGCCGACGCCGCCTCGACTTCCTTGAGCTTCTGGCCCTGGCGGGTGAGCTCTTCTTCGAGGCCGCGCGTGGCGCCCGCCCGCACGTTGTGAAGGGCCTCCGGGGGGAGCTGGATCACCGCGAGGGGGTCGAGGTCGATGGCGCTGTCGGAGGCCACCGCGACGAAGGCCTCCGGGGGCGGCGGGTCGCCGTCGATGAGCCGGGTGTCGAGGGAGACATCGTCGCCGGCCTCGTCGAGGGTGGCGAGGGTGTACCCGAGGAAGGGGCCGCGCCCGAGCATGCGCACCTTCGCGAAGCGGGCGGCGCAGAGGTCTTCGAGGTCGTAGTAGCTCAGGGAGGCCTTGGAGCCGGGCTCCAGGGGCGCGGGGCCGTCTTCGGGCTGCGAGGCGACCACCACGACGCCGTCGGAGCCGAGGGCGCGGCGGGCCTCGTCGAGGACGGCGACGAGCGAGGGGACGGAGCCCGCGTCGGGGACGACGATCACGTCGAGGCGGCCGTGCATCCCCGCGAGGGCGCCCGGGGTGAGCGCGCGGACGGCGATGTCGTCGCCGACCCCGCCGAAGGAGATGACCACGGAGGCGCCCAGCACGCGGGCCCGGCGGGCCACTTCGCCCGACGCGGGACCCACGACGGCGACACGACGGCCCTGCACGATCGGGCCGAGGTAGGTGATGAGGGCGAGGTCGGCGAGGCGAACGCGGGTCGAGGTCGGCGTCGTGGTCATGTCGGGCGCGG
>JBILLV010000295.1:0-11475 GCA_044375895.1 Polyangiales bacterium
GAGGCCCCGTCGGCGCCTCGGGTGACGAGGCCCCGGTGGTAGCGCTCGTTCACCTCCGCGCAGCCGAGGGCGGTGCCGACGATGATGGCGGTGTCCTCGCGCGGTGGCGCTCCCGCCAGGGCGAGGGCGCGCGCGGCGACGAGGAGGCCGTGGGCGGCCGGGCGATCCATGCGGCCGATGCGGTCGGGCGCGCCGGGCCAGAGGCTGCGGATGGGCAGCACCGCGCGCGACACCGCGACGCCGTCGAGGTCGGCGAAGACGGGGCTGTCGGGGGCTCCCTCCCCGGCGGCAGAGACGGCGGCCCAGGCGACGATCACGGGCTCGCTCACGGCGCCTCCAGCACGATCGCGGTGTTGTGTCCGGCCATCGCGGAGTTGAGCGACAGGGCCACGCCCGGCGTCATGGTCGCGACGGTGACGTCGATGGGGACGTGCGCGAGGTGCGGGTCGCGCGGGCCGGGTGCGTGGGTGGGCGGACGCTCGCGGCGGCGCAGCGCCTCGACCGCGAGAACCACCTCCACGATCCCCGACGCGCCGAGCGTGTGACCGAGGACGGGCTTCGCGCCATGGACGGGCGGCACCTGGTCACCGAAGACGCGCGCGAGCCCCGCGGCCTCCATCGCGTCGTTGAAGCGCGTCGAGGTCGCGTGGGCGCTCACCCAGGCGACGTCGCGCGGCGAGATCCCGGCTTCGGCGAAGCAGCGGGTCACCGCGCGGACGAGGCCCCCCGCCTCGCGGTCGGGCGCGGTCATGTGAACGCCGTCGCCCGCCGAGCCGCCGCCCCGGTACCGCGCGACGCCATCGCCGTCGCGCGTGACGAGCACCGCGGCGGCGCCTTCACCGAGCCACATGCCCGCGCGATCGGCGCCGAAGGGGCGCGGCGAGAGGCCGTCGGGCGTGAGGGCGCCGAGGCGATCGAAGCCCGCGTGGACGAAGCGGTTGAGCACGTCGACCCCGACCACGAGCGCGCGCTCGACCTCGCCGAGCCGCACAGCGTCCGCGGCCTGCATGAGGGCCGCGGCCGATGACGTGCACGCCGTGCTCACGGTCACGACCTCGCCGCGGAGCCCGAGGAGGCTAGCGACCTGCGGCGCGACCTCGCCGTGCCCCGCGCACGCGGGTGGCGAAGCGGGCGCGTCGCCGCGGGAGAGCGCGGCGTGCCAGGGCTCCCACGACGACACGCCGCCGAGGCTCGTCCCGAGGAAGAGGGCGGTGTCGGGTGGGAGTGACGTAGAGCCGAGGGCGTCGTCGACGGCGGCGAGCGCGAGCTGAACGGCACGATCGGTCGCAGGCCAGCGCGCTTCGAAGCCTCGCCACAACGCATCGGAGACGAGGGCGGCGCGCCGGACGGCGAGGTCGTCGGTGCGATAGCGTTCGACGGGTTGAGCGAGGGGTTGAGCCGCGACGACGGCGCGCCAGAGGGCGTCGACGCCCACACCCGCGGCGGTGACGGCGCCCATGCATCGGAGGGTCACCGGGGGGAGCGCGTTCGACACGGGGGGGACGCTACGGGAGGGGACGTCAGGGCGTCAACGACGGGGCGCCGAGGTGCATGCGCAGCGTCTCCGCGGCGCGCGACCGATCGAGGGGGGCGCCGCGCAGCTCGTCGCGCTGGCCGAGCGACTCCAGCGTGCGTTGGAGGTGCGCGGCGAAGGACTCGGCCTCGGTGATCGCGGCGCCGAGCGTGTGGACATCGACCCAGTCGACGTCGCGGAGGGCGTTGAGGGCCTGCGTGAGGCGTTCGGCGTGGGGGTACTCGGTCTCCAGCGCCACCGAGCGGCCGATGGCGCGGAAGTAGCCCAGGTAGTCGCGGGCGAAGGCGAGGTCGGGCCCGTCGTGCCAGGCGTCGTCGGTGGGGGTGACCGCGGCCTGCGCGAGGAAGGCCCGCGTCACCACGGCGAACATCCACGCCCCCTCGCGGAGGTGACTGGTGGCGGTGCGGCGGGCGGCGCGGTCGCTGAAGATCCGCTCGGCGTCGGCGCCTCCGCGGAGCGCCCAGGTGAGCTGGACGACGAGCGCCTGAAGCACCTCGCCGAGGCGCTCGGACGCGGCCGTGATGGACGCCGCGACCTCCGCGGGGGCAGCGGCTTCGTCGCACGCGGGGAGGCTCGCGAGCACCAGCCGACGCGACTCGGCGCGCAGCGTGGCGGCGACCGCGAAGAGCACGGACTGGAGCCGGCGGAGGCGCTCGCAGTCGCGGGCGACGGCGTCGAAGCGGGCGCGCATCTCGGCGGCCGGGACGCGCATGAGGTCGCGCTCCAGGGAGTCGGTGAGCAGCGTCGGGGCGCGCTGCTGGAGGGTGGTGCTGAGGGCCCGGGCGTCGGCGCGGAGCCCGGCGGCGAGCACCCACGCGCGCGGGAGCCCGTCGCGCTCGGCGGCGGCGGCGCGGACGAGCGAAGCGACGCGGAGCAGGCGCAGCGTGCCGAGGTAGGCCAGCGCCACGAAGCGGTGGGCGGCGTCGCTGTCGACCGAGAGGATCGCGTCGAGCACGTCGGGCACGCGGACGCGGTCGAACTCGGGGCGAAACTCCAGCGCGAAGAGCGGGTTGAAGAAGGGGTTGCGCGACACCTCGCGCTGCACGACGAGGAGCGCGGCGAGGAAGGTGCGGTGCGCGACGCGGGGCACGGCGAGGAGGCCGTCGAACACGGCGAGGGCCGCGCGGAGGCTCTGCTCCAGGGCGACCAGGGCCTGCTCGGGCGTGTCGCTCGGCGTGTCGGCCCGCTCGGCGCGGGACTCGTCGGAGAACACCGACGCGAACTGACGCGCGACCGGGCGGGGGCGGCGCGCGCCGACGAGGCGCAGCGTGAGCGCGAGGCAGCGGGAGAGGGCGGCGCGGGCGACGGTGAGGTGCGGCACGAAGTTGCGCGTGCGGAGCGCCTCGCGGCCGTGGGGGGCGGGGTGGTTGCGCGCGTCGCTCCACGCGACGACCCCCTTCAGCAGCATCTCGAGTTCGAAGAGGACCTCTTCTTTGTTGTCGAGCGCGAGGCCGGCGAACCACGCGTCGCGCGCCGCGGCCAGCTCGCGCTTGATGCCGCGGGTGTCGCGGAGGAGGTCGGCGTAGGGGTCGCGCACGCGCCGCGCGGCGGTGGCGTCGGGTCGAACGGGCTGCAGGCTGGTGCGGGTGGTCATTCGAAGAGGGTCCCCTGCGGAACGGCGCCGCCGCGCGGTGGCTTGATCTTGAGGTGCTCGTACGCCCGCCGGGTCGCGACGCGGCCCCGAGGCGTCCGGGCGAGGAAGCCCTCCCGCAGGAGGTAGGGCTCGTAGACGTCCTCGATCGTGTCGCGCGGCTCCGCGGCCGCCGCCGCCAGCGTCTCCACGCCCGCGGGGCCGCCATCATAGAACTCGATCAGGATCTTGAGAATCCTCCGGTCCATCTCGTCGAGGCCCGCGTCGTCGACCCCGAGGCGCGTGAGGGCGTCGCGCGTCGTCGGGAGGTCGATGGTGCTGTGGCGGGCCACGAGGGAGAAATCCCAGGCCCGGCGCAGGAGCCGGTTGGCGATGCGGGGCGTGCCCCGGGCGCGGCGGGCGATTTCGAACGCGGCGTCGTCGTCGAGCGCCGTGCCCATGAGCCGGGCGCTGCGCGTGACGATGCGCGCGAGGTCGGCCACGGAGTAGAAATCGAGGCGCATCACGATGCCGAAGCGCGACTGGAGCGGCCCCGTGATGAGCCCCGTCCGGGTGGTGGCGCCGATGAGCGTGAAGGGGTGGATGTTGAGCGGGATCGTGGTGGCGTGGGGGCCGTCGCCCGTCACCAGGTCGATCTTGAAGTCCTCCATCGCGGGGTAGAGGTTCTCCTCCACGACGGCCATCAGGCGGTGGATCTCGTCGATGAAGAGGATGTCGCGCGGCTCGAGCTTGGTGAGCATCCCCGCGAGGGAGCCCTTGTGCTCGATGGCCGGCGCCGCCGTGGTGTGGGCCGTGACGCCGAGCTCGTTGGCGAGGATGAGCGCGAGGGTCGTCTTGCCGAGCCCCGGCGGCCCGGAGATGAGCACGTGGTCGAGCGGCGCGTTGCGCATCCGCGCGGCCTCGACGAACACCTTGAGGTTGTCGCGGTGCTCGTCCTGCCCGATGTACTCGTCCAGGGTCTTGGGGCGGAGCGTGAGGTCGACCCGCACGTCGACCTCGTCGACCGCCACGGGCGCGGTCACGTCGCTGCGCACGGGGCCGTCGAGCGAACCCGTCGAGTCGCGCGGAGGGCCGTTCTTGTTCTTGTTTCGGGGGGCCATCGGGAGGTTGGTCGGGAGTCTATCCCAGACGGCCTCCCCGACGCCCGCGGAGAGACGCGCCGGGCGGACATTCCCTGACGCATCCGCGGACGCCGGTGGAAACGGCGGGCGCTACTGGGCCTGCTGGCGGCGGGTGAAGGCCTGGCAGCTGAGGAGGTCGTCGTTGTCGATGTTCCAGCCCGACTCCTCGTTGCACACGTTGACGTTGTTGAGGACGCACTCGTCGTGGTCCTCGTCGACGAGCTTGATGTCGTAGCTGTTACAGGGGATCCCGTGGATGGTGTAGGAGCCGCCCGTGCGGAGGATGTTGGCGCCGAGCTGGTCGGGGCCCCAGGTCGCCTGGCTCACCGGGCTCATGTAGATGTTGAGAATCGCCCAGTTGGAGCGGTTGCGGAAGGTGATGTCCGAGCTGGTGTCGCCGCCCGAGGTGGCGGCCTGCGTCGCCGAGACGGCGTTGCCCGCCGCGTTGCCGCTGGTGGTGCAGCCCGAGAGGGCCGCGAGCGAGAGGGCGAGGGTGAGGATGCGCGTGTACATGATGTTGTGCCTGACTCCTTCGACCTGGGAAATAGCCCGGTTTCAGAGGGTTTCGTCAACGCGAAATTGCAGCGTCGAACTTCTTCGAGTCCGCGGGCGCATGTCGAAACTTTGACCCCCACCGCCCCCCTGCGGTGCACTCCCTCCAACGATGGACCAGGCGGAGAAGCGGACGGGCGTAATCGATGACGGCGTGTTCGCGCTGATCGCCTTGTCGCTGGCGGGTTACGCCGCCGACCACTGGCTCCACCTCCCCGCGATGCAGGGGCTCTACCTCCCGCTCGATGACGGGAAGTGGTTCCAGTACGCGACGGCGCTGTTCTGCCACGGCGACTGGGAGCACCTGTCGGGCAACCTGTTCTTCACCTTCCTGTTCGGGCGGCTCATCGAGGAGAAGATCGGGTCGGTGGGGGTGCTGCTGGCCTTCATGGCCTGCGGCCTCGGCGCCAACGTCATCTCCGCGTGGATGATGGACGGCGGCACCCTCGTGGGCGCGTCGGGCGCCGTCTTCGGGCTCTTCATCGTGAGCGTGCTCATCCGGCTGAAGCTGGAGTGGCGCCGCCTGCTGGAGGTGCTGGTGCTCGGGCAGTTTGTGGTGGCCCAGGTGATGGAGGAGACCCGCAACCTCGGCGCCCAGGACGGCGTCTCGCACCTCACGCACGTCGGCGGCGCCATCACGGGCGCGGTCTTCGTCGCGGCCATGACGCGCCTCTTCGGCGTGAAGACGGACTGACCCTACTGGCGGCAGTCGAAGTTGATGTCGGCCTGCATGTTCGAGCGGTCGATGGTGACGAGCTGGTTGTTGAGCGCGGGGCACACGGCGAAGTTGGGCTGCGCCGAGACGTACACCTCCACCCGGCTGCTCCTGCACTGCGACGGCCACGGGATCGACACGCGCCCAGTGGTGACGCGCAGCCAGTCGGGTCCCTCGGAGTTGAGGTAGGTGCGGCAGCGCGGCGTCGCGGGCTCGACCCACATCACGTGGCGGCCCTCCTCGGGGCAGTCGATCGCCACCTGCACGCACAGCGCACCCGTGTAGCGGTGGCCCCCGCGCGACCCCTGCCGATCGCGCCAGAAGCGCACTTCGAAGTGAGGCCAGTTGGCGCACTGCTCGCCCGTGCACGGCGGCGGGATGTTGCGCGTGCACCCGAACATGGCGGCGCCCAGGAAGATGAAGGCGGCGCGGTGGATCACTCTCGCGGACATCGCAGGTCTCTCTCCAGGCGGGTGAGGTCGGCGTCGCTCAGGCGGTTGGCCGGGCGCGCGATCTGGTTGAGCTCGCGGAGGCGCATGCGCACGTGCTCGGCGAGGGCGGGGTCGCGGAAGGCGCAGTCCATCGACGCGATGCCCGGCAGGTTGCGCTGGATGAAGCGCTCCGCGGCGGCGGGGCTGCGCGAGTCGACGATGCGGTCGACGGCGGTCACCACGCGGCGCTGGGCGGCGAGGTTCACCGGGTCGTGCTCGCCGTGCGCGGTGGCGGCGGCGACGTGGGCCTCCCCTTCGGCGGCAGCGTCGGCGTCTTCGCGCGGCGGGCGCGGCGGGCGCGGCGGCGTGTTGCCCGACGGGGTGTTGGACGCGGTGGCCGTCGGCGTCGGAGCCACCGGGCACTCCGGGCAGGTGGGGCACTCGGGCGTCGTGGCGGCGGGGCACGTCGGGCACGTCGGCGCGGGAGGGCACGTCGGGGCCGCCGGCGGTGGTCGGTTGCGCGCCTCGTCGAGGCCGCGCCAGAGCCCCACGTTCAACGCGAGGGACAGCGCCAGCCCCACGATGCTGATCGACGCGACCACCCACGGCGTCCGTGGGTTGGGGACGCGATGTTCGTCGGTGGGTTCGAGATCGTTCGGATCGAGGTTGGTGGGGTCCATCGCTCAACGGCGGAGGATACGTCAGCGCGGCCCCGCGGACGGAAGGGAAATGCGCGGCCTCACATCAACAGGCCCTGGAGGACGCCGTCGCCCGCGTCGCCCCAACCGTTGACGGTGGCCCCCATGGCCCGCCCGATGGCCGCGAGGAGCTGCCCGTGGCGAACGCCTCGCCGCTCGAGCACGCGGCCCGGCACGACGCACCCGCCGCCGCGCCCCGCGAGCACGAAGGGCATGTCCTGGTGGCTGTGCGTGTTGCCGTCGGAGACCTCGGAGCACAACAGGACGAGCGAGTGGTCGAGCATCGTGCCGTCGCCCTCGGGCCGCGCGCGGAGCTCGCGGAGGAGGTAGGCGAACTGCGCGACCCACCAGCGCCGCTGCTTCACGTAGTCCGTGAAGAGGCGGTTGCCGCGGTCGTGGCGGGCGCCGTAGTGCGAGGCCTGGTGGCTGCGCATGTCGAAGGCCGGGTCGTACATCTCGGTCGCGCGGAAGCGGCTCATGATGAGCTCGCTCGTGTGCTGCGAGCCCTGGAGCACGCCGACGCGCGTGAGCCCGCACTGCATCGCGAGCACCAGCGCGTCGGTCTGCGCGCGGAGGATGGCGGGGAAGTTCTCGGGGGCGGAGAGGCCGGCGCCGGTGGGTGCTTCGAAGGCGAGCGAAGGGGTGGTGCAGCTCGCCATGGCGGGGGGTGTCATTCCGCCGTCGACGAGGGGCGTGGCGGGGGTGCGCAGCACGCGGGAGGCCACCTCGCGGATGGACTCCAGGTGCGTCGCGAGCTTCACGCGCTCGCTGTCGCCGAGGCGCCCGCGGAGGTCGCCGAGGTCGGCGAGGGCGGTGTCGAGCGCGAGGCGGTCGGCGGCGTCGTCGCGCGCGGGCGGCGGCGCGCCCATCATCGGCGGCGTGACGGGCATGGCGGTGGCGCCACCCATGAACATCCGACGGAAGGCCCGCACCGGGTCGTCGTCGGGCGCCACCGTCACCCCGGGGCTCGTGTACGAGATGAACTTGTCGCCCGAGGCGTTGTTCTGCGCGGCCATCGCGCCGAGGTACACGTGGCGGAATGGCGCGTCGCGGCCGACGGTGCGCGCGAGGTGCTGGTCGATCGACTCGCCGTTGCCGCCGTCCACCGCGGTGAGGAGCTTCTTGGCGCCGCCGGGGTGGCTCCCCTCGTCGGTGCTGCCCATCGAGAGGCCGTTGAGGAAGACGCACTCGCGCTTCAGCTCTTCGAGGGGCGCCATCAGCTCGGTGAGCGCGATGTCTCCGCCGTTCGCCCGCGCCTCCCACAGCCCGGGCTCACCCGCCTGGCTGCGCCCGGCGATGCCGTCCGGGAAGTAGAACACGATGAGCCGCCGCGCCCGACCGTTGGCGCGCGCCTCACGGCGGGAGGCGAGCCAGAAGGGGAGCGCGGACGCGGCGCCGAGGGCGGCCTGGAGGAGTCTTCTGCGGGCGATGGTTCGCATGCGTACGATGGCCTCAGCGCCGGGTGGTGAAGTCAGGGGAGAGGGCGACCGAGAGGAGGAGCTCGCGCAGGTCGCCGCCGCGGTCGCGCGCGTGACGGAGCATCGTGCGGACGGCGCAGCGGTCGAGGGCGGTGTCCCTGGCCCCGCGGGCGAAGCGGAACCACTGGCGCGCCGCGCAGAGCCCCGCGGCCTCGCTCGACGCGAGCGCCCGACCGAGCTCGGCGACGGAGTTGAACGCCACCCGCGAGCCGGTGCCGAGGCCCTCGACGTCCGTGAGGGCGCCCGCGTGGTCGATGGGCATGCCGTTCTCGGTGGCGCGGACGCGGCCGACGGCGTCGAAGTGTTCGAAGCCGAAGCCGATGCCGTCGATGTGCTGGTGGCACGTGGCGCACGAGGCGTTGTTGGTGTGCTGGCGGAAGCGCTCGCGGGTGGTGGCGCGGGGGTCGACGTCGGGCACGCCCCCGGCGTTGGGCGGCGGCGGCGGAAACTCCTGGCAGAGCAGCGCCTGGCGCACGAACACCCCGCGCAGGATGGGCGAGCCCTGGTCGCTGTGGGCGTAGCGGGTGAGGACGCTCCCGTGGCCGAGCACGCCGCCCGCTCGCTCGGCGGGGACGGGCGCGCGGCGGAAGGTGTCGCCCGTCACGCCCGCGACGCCGTAGAAGCGCGCGAGGGGCTCATTGACGAAGCTCTCGGTGGACATGAAGAGCTCGGCGAGCTGGTGCGTCCCGTCGAACACCGTGTGGGCGATGAAGCGCCGCGTCTCTTCGAGCATCGCCGCCCGCACCACGTCGGTGAACTCCGGGAAGAGCATCCCGTTGCGAGGCGCCGTGGCGACGCTCTCCACCCCGAGCCACTGCATCGCGAAGGTGACCACCTGCTCGCGGGCCCGCGGGTCGGCGAGCAGGCGCCGCGCCTCGCGCTCGATGTCCGCGTTCGAGCGGAGCGTCCCCGCTGCGGCGGCGTTGAGGAGGGCGTCGTCGGGAGTGGTTCCCCAGAAGGTGTAGGAGAGCGCGGCGGCCGTCTCCCAGGGCGTGAGTCGCCAGGTGCCGTCGGGCTGCGCCTCGCCCATCTCCGAGCGGTAGAGGAGCGACGGCGACACCAGCATCGCCCGCACCGCCCGCGCCACGCCGACCGCCACCGACGGGGCCGCCGTCACGAGGGAGCGGTAGCGCGCGGTCTCCGCTTCGGTGAGCGGACGGCGGAAGGCGCGGCGACCAAAGGTGCTCGTCAGGCGCTCGGCGCACGCGGGCGCGTCCATCCCGCTGACGCAGCCGACGATGGCCGGGAGGTCGGCGGAGAGGGCCTCCACCACGCGCCCCGCGGCGCCGAGCTGCTCGCTCACGTGCGTCGGGGTCACGATGGCGACGTCGGCGTGGGTGTCGAAGGCGAAGCCCTGGGGGCGCGTCTCCACCGGGAGCATCGCCGCGGGGTCGAAGGCGAGCGCCCGGCCCGTCGGAGGCGGCGTGACGGGCGCGTCGCAGCGGACGGTGACGAGCGAGTTCTGCCCGCCGAAGCCGTCGGGGGCGCTCATCGGGTTGCGCTCGTCGCGCACCCAGTCGCGGCCGTCGAGCACAAACTTGTACTGGTGCGAACCATTGGCCAGCACCTGCTCCACCTGCCACCGACGGGTCGTGTCAGAGAACGTCAGCGGCGCGGCCGTGGGCGACCAGCCATTGAACGTGCCCGCCAGGTGGACGCTGCGGAGCGTGCGGCCGGCGGGGTCGTACTCGAAGCGCTGGCGGTTGCAGTCGCCCATCGCAGGTGTGGCAGGGGCCGCGCCGGTGAGGCCGAAGAGGTCGCGCAGGGTGTTGCGGTACTCGCGGCGCGTGAGGAGGCGGAGGCGACGCGGCGAGGGCGGCACCACGTCGCACGCCAGGGCACGTGAGGTGAACGTGGCCTTGATGTACTCGGCGAGCGCGCGCGGACAGTCGCCGCGGCAGGCGCCGGGGTTGCCTTGCGGCATGCTCCCGGTGATGGCGGTGGCGAGGCCGTCGACCGAGAGCGCGGTGTCGACCAGACGCGGCCCGGCGCCCCCCTCGCCCACCTCGCCGTGACACGCCGCGCACATCGCGGAGTAGCGCGCCGCGGCCTCGAGCGTCGGGTTTGTCGCCGTCACCTTCGGGGGAGCAGGCGGCCGCGGGGTCGTCGGCGCGGGCTCGTCGCAGCCGAAGAGCGCCAGCCCGAGCAGGAGGAATCGTCGCATCGGGCGCCGATGCTACGTCCCCTCGGCCCCCCGATGGAACCCGTCGCGCGTGACGAACGACGTTCGCGTCAGGCGCGGGCCGAGTGTTCTTGAAGGACGGTGCCGAGCGCGATGGAGGTGACGGAGGTGGCGCACAGTGACGCGAGCGCGTGGGCGGCGATGAGCTGCGTGGACGCCGTCGGACGGGCGAGGTCGAGCGCCTGGAGGAAGGGGAGCGCGGCACACCACAGCGCGGGCGCGGCGAGGAGCGCGTGCGAGGCGCGGCGCGCGACCGTGGGAAGCAGCGCCGCGAGCCCCGCGAGCAGCGTCGGGAGGAGCAGCGGCGCGACCCAGCCCAACGGCGCGGCAGGGCGCGCGGCGTCGGCGAGGCCTCCGGCGCCAGGCGCGATCATCCAGGCGGCGCCGGCCACGACGGTGCCAGCGAGGGCGTCGCGCGACACCGACGACGTGGGGGCGCTCACCCGGAAGGCCAACGCTCCGCCCAGCGCTGCGACGACGAGCGCCGCGAGGGCCGCGGCGAGGCCCGGGAGCATCGGGTGCGCCCCCACCTCGATGACCAGCAGCGGGAGGCCGACAGCCACGGCGCTCCAGGCGCGCTGAAGGGGGGACATCTCCGCGACCGTGGTGGCGAGGAGCGCCCCGCCCGCGAGGAGGAAGGCCACCGTGTCGGTCGCGCCGGTCGGGGCCGCGAGGAGCCCCGCGGCGAGGAGTGCGGCTCCCCCCGCGAGCGCCGTGGAGTGCGTGGTGACGGCGGCGTCGGTGGGCGGGACGGGGGTCGCAGCACGCGGGGGCGGGGCGACGCCGTCGTTGGCGGGCGTCGAGCTGCGGAGCGCCGGCGGTGTGGTGACCGCCGCGATGGGTGACTGCGAGTTGACCGGCGGCGCCGACTGGAACGCCAGCGTCGCGGCGAAGGCCACCTCTTCGCGTCGGTTCATCACCACCGCCGCGGGAGCCGGAGCGACTTCGGTGAGGGGCGCGGCGGAGATGGCGGCCGATCCCTGCCGCGGATAGTCGAGCGTGGCGAGGAGGGGCGCGCGCACCCCCGCGAGCGGCGGGTCGAGGCTTCCCGCGCCGAGGATGGTGACCTTGGGGGCGCTGCGCGCGTTGAGCACCGCGACGCCCGTCGGCGGCTCGCTGAGCATCTGCGGCGGGGGGATCGCGAAGTTGCCGGTGCTCCCGAGCGTAAAGAAG
>JBILLV010000646.1:0-2753 GCA_044375895.1 Polyangiales bacterium
GCGGGCGAGGCGCGGGGCTACTTCCCCGACGCGGAGGCGGCCGACACCTTCGAAGCCGAGCTGTCGTTCATGATGGTGAACCAGTACGGCGCGTTCAACTCGCCGGTGTGGTTCAACTGCGGGCTCTTTCACCGGTACGGGATCGTCGGGCAGGGCGGGAGCTGGGCCTGGGACGACCAGGCCGCGACGGTGCTGGAGACCCAGAACGCGTACGAACGCCCGCAGTGCTCGGCCTGCTTCATCCAGTCGGTGCAGGACGACCTCATGTCGATCTTCGACGTGATGAAGAACGAGGCGCGGCTCTTCAAGTACGGCAGCGGGACGGGGTCGAACTTCTCCGCCCTCCGCGGCCGTCAGGAGAAGCTCTCGGGCGGCGGCACCTCCTCGGGGCTCATGAGCTTCCTGGAGGTGTTCGACCGCGCGGCGGGGAGCACCAAGTCGGGCGGCACCACGCGCCGCGCGGCCAAGATGGTGTGCCTCGACATGGACCACCCGGAGATCGTCGACTTCATCGAGTGGAAGATGCGCGAGGAGAAGAAGGCCCACGCGCTCATCGCCGCGGGCTACCCCTCGGACTTCAACGGCGAGGCCTACCACACCATCTCGGGGCAGAACTCCAACAACTCCGTGCGCGTCACCGACGCCTTCATGCGCGCGGTGGAGACCGACGGCGAGTGGCAGACCCGCATGCGCACCAACGGCAAGGTGTGCGACACCTACCGGGCCAAGGACCTCTGGCGCAAGGTGGCCGAGAGCGCGTGGCACTGCGCCGACCCGGGCGTGCAGTACGACAGCACCATCAACGACTGGCACACCGTCCCCAACTCCGGGCGCATCAACGCGAGCAACCCCTGCTCGGAGTACATGCACCTCGACGACACGGCCTGCAACCTGTCGTCCCTCAACCTCACGAAGTTTCTCCGGGAGAAGCCCGACGGGACGATGGACTTCGACGTCGAGGGCTACCGCCACGCGGCCCGCACCTTCTTCGTCGCGCAGGAGATCCTCGTCGACCTCTCGTCGTACCCGACGAAGCCCATCGCGCAGAACTCCCACGACTACCGCCCGCTGGGCCTCGGGTACGCCAACCTCGGCACGATGCTCATGCTCATGGGCCTCGCGTACGACTCCGACGAGGGCCGCGCCGTCGCCGCCGCGCTCACCGCCGTGCTCACCGGCCAGGGCTACCGCACGAGCGCCGAGATGGCCGCGATGAAGGGCCCCTTCGCCGGCTTCGCGAAGAACCGTGACCCGATGCTCCGCGTGATGCGCAAGCACCGCGACGCGGCCTACGACATCAACCCGCGCTTCTGCCCCTCCGACCTGCTCCGCGCGGCCCGCGAGGACTGGGACCAGGCGCTCGAGCTCGGCGAGCAGTTCGGCTACCGCAACGCGCAGGCGACGGTGCTCGCGCCGACGGGCACCATCGGGCTGCTCATGGACTGCGACACCACGGGGATCGAGCCCGATTTCGCGCTGGTGAAGTTCAAGAAGCTCGCCGGCGGCGGGTACTTCAAGATCGTCAACGCGTCGGTGGAGCGCGCGCTGCGCCGCCTGGGCTACGGGCCGGGCCAGATCGCGGAGATCCTCGCCTACGTGGTGGGGACCAACACCTTCCTGAGCGCGCCGCTCATCAACCGCGAGTACCTGCGTTCGAAGGGCTTCACGCAGGACGACATCACGCGCGTCGAGGCCGCGCTGCCGGGGGCGTTCACGGTGGAGATGGCCTTCGCGCCGCACGTGCTCGGCCCCGACCTCTGCAAGCGCCTGGGCTTCGAGGAGGAGGCGAAGAAGCCGGGCTTCTCGATCCTCACGAAGTGGGGCTTCACCCGCGGCCAGATCGACACGATCGGCGACCACGTGCTCGGCCGCTCGACGGTCGAGGGCGCGCCGCACCTGCGCGACGAGCACCTGTCGGTGTTCGACTGCGCCAACCGCTGCGGGCGCCACGGGAAGCGCTTCCTCGCGCCGATGGCCCACGTGAAGATGATGGCGGCGACGCAGCCCTTCCTGAGCGGCGCCATCTCGAAGACGGTCAACCTCCCCAACGACGCCACGGTCGACGAGATCGCGGACATCTACTACCAGGGGTGGAAGCTCGGGCTGAAGGCCGTGGCCCTCTACCGCGACGGGTGCAAGGCCTCGCAGCCGCTCTCCTCGACGACCGAGAAGGACGACAAGGACGAGAAGGTGGAGGCGAAGGCCGAGGCGCCGAAGCTGGCGCAGGCGGCCGTGCAGGCGCCGCCGGTGGCGACCGGGAGCGAGGCGGCGACGGAGTTCGGGCCGCTGTTCGCGAAGGCGCCCACGCTCGGGCCGCAGCGCGCGTCGGTGCGCTACCGCCTGCCGAAGAAGCGCCGCGGCTTCACGCAGGAGGCGCGCATCGCGGGGCACAAGGTGTTCCTCCGCACGGGGGACTACGAGGACGGGCAGCTCGGCGAGATCTTCATCGACATGCACAAGGAGGGCGCCTCCTTCCGCTCGCTGATGAACTCCTTCGCCATCGCCGTCTCGATGGGCCTGCAGCACGGCGTGTCGCTGGCCGAGTACGTGGAGACCTTCACCTTCACGCGCTTCGAACCGCAGGGGCCGGTGGAGGGGCACCCGAACATCAAGTTCTCCACCAGCATCATCGACTACGTGTTCCGCGTGCTCGGGGTGGAGTACCTGCAGCGCTACGACCTCGCGCACGTGCGCCCCGACGAGGGCAAGAACGACGACGCGCCGGTGGCCTCCAGCGGCCACGCCACCCCCGC
>JBILLV010000296.1:0-11450 GCA_044375895.1 Polyangiales bacterium
CCCTCACGCTCGCCGACGACGCGCCCCTCGAATCCGTCACCGTCCCGCTGGAGGAGCTCCTGGCGCGCGCCGTCACCCGCCGCGGCGCCGTCGTGGCCGCCCGCGCCAGCCTCGACGCCGCCCGCGTAGGAGCGACGGCCGCGCACGCCGAGGCGACGCGGCCGGAGTTCATGCTGGGCCTGAGCGTGTGGATCGACCCCAACCACCACAACGGCTACGGCGCGATGGCGGGCATGACGCTCCCCTGGCTGTGGGGACCTGGTCGCGCCCGCGAGCGCGCCGCGACCGCCCGCGTCCGCGCCGAGGAGAGCGGCGTCCGCGAGGTGGAGGCCGCCGTGCGGGCCGACGTGGTGGAGGCCCACGCCCGCGTCGAAGGAGCCCTCCGCGAGCTCGCCATTGTGCAGGGCGACGCCGCGCGCGCCGCCGATCGCAGCCTCGACGCCGCGCAGGCTGGCTACGTCACCGGCGCGACGACGCTCTTCGCCTGGCTCGACGCGGCCCGCCTGCGGCTCGACCTCGCCATGGAGGCCATCGACCTCCGCGTCGAGCTGGAGCGGGCCCTCGCCGCGCTCGACGAGGCCGTGGGCGAACCGCTCCCCCGTATCCGCGTCGACGGAGGTGCGCCGTGAGCGACGTCTCCCCCCGCGCCCAGTCCGTGATGGCCGTGGTCCGCTGGGCCATCCTCGTGGCCGTCACCGCGCTCGCCTCCGTCGCGCTCTACCGCGCCTGGGGCCCCCTCCCCGACCGCGCGGGCCCTCCGACGGCGCGCGCCCGGTACTTCTGCCCGATGCACCCGCAGATCACCGCCGACGCCCCCGGCGAGTGCCCCATCTGCCACATGGCCCTCGAGCGCCTCGACGACGACCACGCCGCGCACATGCCCACAACGCCCGCCCCCGACGCGGCCGTGGCGACGGTGGTCCCCGTGATGCTCACGCTCGATCGGCAGCAGCTCGGCGGCGTCGCGAGCGAGCCCGTTCGCCGGGAGGGGACGAGCGATCCGATGCGCGTCCCCGCCGTCATCGAGGCCCGCGAGGGAGGCCGCGCGGAGGTGCGCGTGCGCGCGGCGGGCTTCGTCGAACGACTCGCCGTGCGCGAGACGGGCGTGGCGGTGATGGCCGGTCAGGTGCTCGCGTGGGTGTACAGCCCGCAGGTGTATCAAGCCGAGCGCGAGCTGCTCACCGCACGCCGCTGGGGGACGCAGCCCGAGCTCGTCGCCGCCGCTCGACAGTCCCTGGAGCTCCTCGGGATGGCCCCGCGCGACATCGACGCGATGCTCGCCGCGGGTGAGCCCGTGCGGGCCGTACCGCTGCGGGCCACGGCGGGCGGACACGTCGTGCGGACGGCCGCGGTGCTCGGCCAGTACGCCACCCCCGAGAGCGCCCTCTACGAGCTCGCCGACCTCTCCCGCGTGTGGGCCGTCGCCAGCGTGTGGGAGCGCGACCTCCCCCGCGTCCGGGTCGGGAGCACCGTCCGCTTCGTCAGCCAGGGGGGCGTCGAGCGGAGCGCGCGCGTGGCCCTCGTCGAGACCTCCGTGTCGACCGAGACCCGCGCCGCCCGCGTCCGCCTGGAGCTCGCCAACCCGGGCATGGGGCTGCGGCCCGGGATGTACGGCGAGGCCACGTTTCCCGCGCTCGGCGGCGTCGGCGCCCTCACCGTCCCCCGTGACGCCGTCATCGACACCGGCACCGCCCGCTACGTCTTCGTCCACCGCGACGGCCAATCGTTCGAGCCCCGAACCATTCGCACCGGCGGCCTCCTGGGCGAGCGCTGGGAGGTGCTCGACGGGCTCGCGGAGGGCGAGCGCGTGGTGTCGCGCGGGGCCTTCCTGGTCGACTCCGAGAGCCGCCTCCGCGCCGCCCTTGCCGGGGGAGGCGCGCGATGATGACCCGCCTCCTCGCCCTCTGCGCGCACCACCGCGCCCTCGTGCTCCTGCTCGCCGTCGCCCTCGGCGTGGCGGGCTTCCAGTCGATGAAGCGGGTGCGCCTCGACGCCATCCCCGACCTCTCCGACCCGCAGGTGATCGTCTACGCCGAGTGGATGGGCCGCTCGCCCACCGTCGTGGAAGACCAGGTCACCTACCCGCTGGTGACGTCGCTCCTCGGGCTCCCGCAGGTGGCCGACGTGCGGGCCCAGACCATGTTCGGGATGGCCTTCGTGTACGTGGTCTTCGAAGAGGACGCGGACCTCGACCGGGCCCGCTCCCGCGTGCTGGAGCAGCTCAACACGGTGCGCAACCGCCTGCCCGCCGACGTGGCGCCGCGCATCGGCCCCGACGCTTCGGGCATCGGCTGGATCTACCAGTACGCCCTCGTCGACCGCAGCGGCCGCCACGACCTCGCCTCGCTGCGCGCCTACCAGGACTACACCTTGCGCTACGCCCTCGCGGCCGTGCCGGGCGTCGCGGAGGTGGCGACGGTGGGCGGCTACGAGGCCCAGTACCAGGTGACGCTCGACCCCGACCGACTCCGCGCGCAAGGGATCTCCTGGGAGGACGTCGCCCGCTCCCTCCGCCGCGCGAGCGGTGACGTCGGCGGGCGGGTGATCGAGATGGCCCAGCGCGAGTACTACGTGAGGGGCCTCGCCCAGGTGCGCTCCGCGGGCGACCTGGAGTCGGTGGTGCTCCGCGAGAGCCGCGCGGGGGCCGGGCCGGTGCGCGTCCGCGACGTGGCCTCGGTGCGCGTGGGGGCGGAGATCCGCCGCGGCGCCGCCGACCTCGACGGCCGCGGCGAGGTGGTCTCGGGCATCGTCGTGATGCGCCAGGGGGAGAACGCCCGCGCCGTGATCCAGCGGGTGGAGCAGCGGCTGCGCGAGCTCCGCGGGTCGCTCCCCGAGGGCGTGACCCTCGTGACAGCCTACGACCGCTCGGAGCTCATCAACCGCGCCATCGACACGCTCCGCCGCTCGCTCACCGAGGAGATGGTGGTGGTGGCCCTCGTCATCGCGCTCTTCCTGCTGCACATCCGTAGCGCGCTCCTGCCGGTGCTGTCGCTCCCGCTGGTGGTGCTGACGGCCTTCATCCCGATGTACTTGCTGAAGGTGCCCGCGACCATCATGTCGCTCGGGGGCATCGCCATCGCGCTCGGGGCCACCGTCGACGCGGAGATCGTGATGGTGGAGGCCGCCCACAAGAAGCTGGAGCACGCCCCCGCCGACCTCTCCCACGACGAGCGGTCGAAGCTCCTCGCGGAGGCCGCGGCGGAGGTGACGCCGGCGATCTTCTACTCGCTGCTCATCGTGGCGGCGAGCTTCATCCCGGTGTTCGGGCTCGCGGGTCAGGCGGGGCGGCTCTTCCGTCCGCTGGCCCTCACCAAGACCTTCGTCATGCTCTCGGCGGCGCTCCTCTCGGTGACGGTCGCCCCCGCGCTCCGCGACCTGCTCCTGCAGGGCAACATCCGCCCCGAGGCCACGCACCCGGTGTCGCGCGCGATCCGCGCCGTGTACGCGCCCTTCGTCCACGTGGCGCTGCGCAACCCGGCCACCACGGTGCTCATCGGGGTGATGGCGGTGCTCTCGGCCGTCCCCATCGCCGCGCGGCTGGGGAGCGAGTTCATGCCGCCGCTCGACGAGGGCGACCTGCTCTACATGCCCACGACGCTGCCGGGCATCTCCATCGAGGAGGCGCGGCGGCAGCTCCAGCGGCAGGACGCGGTGCTCCGCGAGGTCCCCGAGGTGGCGGTGGTGCTCGGCAAGGCGGGGCGCGCGGAGACGCCCACCGACCCGGCCCCGCTCTCGATGTTTGAGACCGTGGTGAAGCTCAAGCCCCGCGCCCAGTGGCGAACCACCTACGTGCGCCGCTGGTACGTCGGCCGCACGCCGGTGTTCCTGCGCCCGCTGCTCAACCGGGTGTGGCCCGAGTTTGTGCCGATGACCCGCGAGGCGCTCGTCGCCGACCTCGACCGCCGCCTCCGGATGCCGGGGTGGACCAACGCCTTCACCCAGCCCATCCGCAACCGTATCGACATGCTCGCGACGGGCATCCGCACGCCCATCGGCATCAAGGTGTACGCCCACGACCTCGCGGCCATCGAGCGCGCAGGGACGGCGATCGAGCGTGTTCTTCACGGCGTGCCGGGCACCCGCAGCGTGCTCTACGAGCGGCTCTCGGGGGGCTACGTGGTCGACATCACGCCCGAGCGCGACGCCCTCGCGCGGGTGGGCCTCTCCGTCGACGACCTCAACGGGATGATCGAGGGGGTGGTGGGCGGCGCGCCCGTCGCGACGGTGCTCGACGGGCGACGTCGCATCACCGTGAGCGCCCGCTTCGCCGAGGACTTCCGGGCGAGCCCCGAGGCCCTCCGCGCGCTCGCCGTCCCGCTCGGCGACGGGGTGCGGACGGTGGCGCTCGGGACGGTGGCGCGGGTGGAGGTGCGCGACGCGCCGCCGATGGTGCGCGACGAGGCCGGGCTGCTGGTGGGCTACGTGTACGTCGACGTCGACAGCAGCCGCGACGTGGGGCGCTACCTCACCGACGCCCGCCGCGCGGTCGACGCCGCCATCGCGCGGGGCGAGGTGCGGACGCCCACCGGCGGCTGGATCCGCTGGACCGGCCAGTACGAGCTCATCGCCGCGATGGAGGCGCGGTTGAAGGTGCTCATCCCGCTCACGCTCGCGATCGTGCTGGTGCTCCTGTACCTCCAGTTTCGCAACCTGACGGAGGCGCTCATCGTGCTGCTGTCGGTGCCCTTCGCGCTGGTGGGGAGCGTGTGGGCGCTCCACCTGCTCGACTACCACCTCTCCACCGCGGTGTGGGTCGGCGTCATCGCGCTCGTGGGCCTCGCCGCCCAGACCGGCGTCGTGATGATCGTCTACATCGACCACGCCTACGAGAAGCGCTTGCGGGAGGGGAAGATCCGCTCGCTCGAAGACATCGTGGAGGCCCACGCCGAGGGCACCATCCAGCGCGTTCGGCCGAAGCTGATGACGGTGGGGACGATGCTCTTCGGCATCGTTCCGCTGCTGTGGTCGGACGGCGCGGGCGCCGACGTGATGAAGCGCATCGCGGCGCCGATGGCGGGGGGCCTCGCGACCAGCGCCTTCCTCACGCTGGAGATCATCCCGGTGGTGTACACGTACTGGCGCTACGAGCAGCTCGTGTGGCGCGAGGCCGAGGGGCGCGGCGACCCGTCCCTGCGGGCGCTCGTGGCGCTCGCGCGGGCGGGGGCCGTGGCCCTCGTGGTGGCGGCGGCGACGCTGGTGGCACGGGTGTATGTGGCTGCGCCGCCGTGGCTCTGGCAGGCGACGGGGGCGGCGCTCGCGGTCGCGGCCGTCGCGCTCGTGAGCTACGCGGTGGTGCGGCGGCGGGCCGTGGCGGCGATCAGAACGTGACGCCCAGGCGCGCCGTCGCGAGGCCCAGCGTGCCCATCGTCTGGCCGCTCGCGTCGCGGAAGGCGCCGCCCGGAAACATCACCGCCCCCTGCACGCCGCCCGTGAGCGAGACGTTGCCGGGCAGCGGGATGCGCCCCTGGAGGCCGAGGTCGAGCTCGAGGCCGAGGTCGCGCCGCGTGGGGTCGCCGCCTCGGTAGTTGCGCGCCGACCCGTACACCTGGACGGACACCGGGTCGACCCAGTCGGTGGTCGCCACGCCGATCACCGCGCCGGCCCGCACGTCAACGTAGCGACTGAGGTTCACGCGGGCGGTGGGGTAGACGTAGGCCGCCCCGGCGACGCCGCCCTGCGTGGGCAGGAGAAACGACCCGTTGGCGGGCCGCGCGGCGAGCCGCGGGTCGCTCGCGATGGCCGCGCTCCGCGCCGTCTGCCACGCGATCACCTCAGGGAACATCAGCAGCCCCACGCGGTGTGCGGGGTTGAAGGTGAAGCGCCGCTGGTCGCCGTCGACCGGGTTGCGATCGCCCGTGGCGTAGCCCGCCTCCAACGCGATGCGGTAGCGACCGTCCCGCTCGAGCCCGAGCTCCGCCGCGCCGCCGAACTGGAGCACCCCGTGCTCGGCGAACTCCCGCGTCCGCGCCGCGTCGGTGCTGCCGAAGATGCCCGCGACTTCGAAGCCGGCAAACACGCGCCCCACCCGATCGGGCTGGGGCCACTCCCAGCGGGCGAAGACGTCGCCGACCAGCACGCGCAGCGCCGACCCGTTGGCGAAGGAGACATCGCGGTAGGTCACCAGCGCGCCGACCCGCTTCTTCTCGCAGTCCTCGCGGCAGTCGTGGTGCTGGTAGAAGGCCGTGAGCACACCCTGGAGCGCGATGTCGCCGTTGAGCAGTTGCACCAGCCGGTCGCGGTAGACGAGGTCGCCCGCGAGGGCCACCACGAGGTCGCTCTGGCGCCCGCCCGGCCGCGTGGCGAGGGCGACGCGGTCGACGAGGTCGCCGTAGCGGTAGTCGTTGAAGACGGGCGTGCGCTCGCCGTCGTTGGCCACCACGCCGAGCCCGAGGTTGAAGGCCTGCTGCCCCACGCGCAGCACGCCGACGGGCGTCTCCCACTCCAGGTAGGCCTGACGGAAATCGAAGGCGCCGTAGGGGAAGAGCTCCGTGCGCGGCTCGCGCGCGAGGCCCACCGCGGCCGCGGGGGCGTCGGGCACCACCAGGCGCGCGACGTCGAACTGGGTCACGACGCGAAAGTGGTCGCCGATGGAGAGACGCGGCCCGATGCGGAGCCAGTGTTCGAAGTACTGGTTCTGCCCCAGGGAGGCGGGCTGCTCGGCCGCGGGGACGCCGGGCGTGGTGGCGAGCGGGAGGGTCGTGAAGGCCGTATACCGGAGCTGCATCTCGCCCGGGATGGTGATGCGCAGCAGCGTCCCCTCCTCGGCGGCAGGCGCGCTCCGGGCGGGTCGAGGCGCCGTCGCGGGCGCGGGCTGGGCGAGCGCGCTCGACGCCGCGGTGAGCAGGAGGCACAACCAGGGAGCGACAAACGCGCGGCGCATCGGCGCGGCGACGGTACCGTCGGCCTCACGCGGGTGACAAGGACCTTCACCACACGCGCCGCCGCATCGCGACCGGTGATAGGGTCCGCGACCCCTTGATGCGCGAGCGCCCTGTCCTGCACCGAACGGTCATCGTCCTCGGCGTCGTGAGCCTGCTCACCGACATCGCGGCCGACATGGTGATGCCCTTCCTCCCGGCCTTCCTGGTCACCGTCGGCGGAGGCGCGCGCTCGCTCGGGCTCATCGAGGGAGTCGCGACGGCCACCGCGGCGCTGATGAAGTTTTTTGTCGGCGGCCTTTCCGACCAGGTGCACCGCAAGAAGCCCCTGGTGCTCCTGGGCTACGGCGTCGCCAACGCGGTGCGACCGCTCCTCGCGCTGGCGGGTGCGCCGTGGCACGTCCTGGCGATCCGCTTCGTCGACCGTGTGGGCAAGGGCGTCCGCACGGCCCCGCGCGACGCGCTCCTGGCGCGGGAGACGAGCCCCGAACACCGGGCCTACGCCTTCGGCTTTCACCGCAGCATGGACAACGCGGGCGCTGTCCTCGGGCCGCTGGTGGCGATGGGTCTCCTCGCGCTTCGCCCTGGTGACATCCGCTTCGTCTTCGCGATGACGCTCGTCCCGGGAATCCTCTCGGTGCTCGCGGTGGCCTTCGGCGTGCGCGAGAGCGACGCGCCCGCCGACACACCGAAGAAGCCACCGGTGTCGTTGTCAGGACCGCCGCCGACGGCGATGCGCCCCTACCTCGCGCTCCTCGCCGTCTTCACACTCGCCAACGCGAGCGACGGCTTTCTGCTCTTGCGGGCCGAGCAGCTCGGGGTTCCGCGGACGCAGTTGCCGCTGGCCTGGGGCCTCCTCTCGCTCCTTCGCGCGCTCACGGGGACGCCGGGAGGACGACTCGCCGACCGCATCGGCCGCGGGCGCGCGCTCGCGCTGGGGTGGCTCCTCTATGCGGTCGCGTACGCCGGGTTTGGCCTCGCGCGCACGCCGCTGGAGGCCGCCCCCGCGCTGCTCGTGTACGGTCTGTATTACGGCCTCTCGGAGGGGACGGAGCTCGCCCTCGTGGCCTCCCTCGCCCCGCGGGAATCGCTCGGCCGGGCGTATGGGTGGTTCTATCTGGTGACGGGGCTGCTGGCGCTGCCGGCGTCGCTGGGCTTCGGGCTCGCGCTCGATCGCGGGTACACGGGCTGGGCCTTCGGGGTGAGCGCCGCCCTCGCGCTGGCGGCCAGCGTGGGGCTCTTCGCGTGGTGGCGCGGACGCCCGGCGTGAGGGGAGCGATTCAGTTGCAGAGCGAGCGGCAGTTTTCGCGGCCCGAGCGCTGACACGAGAGGCCCTCGGTGGCGCCGCGCAGGGTGCGCCACGCGTGGGTGTTGAGGTCGAGCGACCAGACATCGCCCGCGGTGCCGCAATCGGTCTTGCCACCGAACACCAGCGCCCGCTGGCGCATCGGGTCGACGGCGAAGACGAACGCGCTGCGACGCTCGGGCGCATCCATGTCCGTGGTCGAGAAGTCGGCCGGGAAATCGCAGAAGCCCGCGCCCGGTCGATTGACCTCATCGCCCGCCCGCGCGACCGCCACCTCGCCCGTCGCCGACACGGTGATCACATCATTGCGGTTGCCCAGCGCGCCGTCGTCGTGGCCGCCGATGAGGGTCGCCCCCTCGCCGGTAGGGAGGAGCGCGGCGCTGATGCGCCCGCCGAGCGCGGTCGACTCTCCGGTGAGCGTCACGCGGCTCCACGCGCTCGTCGCGAGGTCGAGGCGCCACAGGTCGGAATAGAACGGCCCCATGAACGCGTTCGCGCCGCCGCCGCCGTACACCCAGAGGGAGCGCCCGACGAGGGCGGCCGCATGGAAGAGCCGCGCCGTCGGGAGCGCGCCGCTGGTGGTCAAGCGACGCCAGGTGCTGGTGCCCAGGTCGAGCGCCCAGGTGTCATTGCGGGGCGTGAAGGTGAGCCCGCTCGTGCTGGTGTTTCCCCCGAAGAGGAGGAAGGCGTCGGACGCCGGGTCGTACACCGCCGCCGCGTTGGAGCGGGCCGCCGGGGCCTCTCCCTTGGCCGTGATCTCCTCCCAGCGCTCGGTGGCGAGGTCGAAGGCCCACACGTCGCGGTAGAGCGTGTAGGCGCCCGTCGTCCCCTGACGGAAGCGCCCGCCGAACACGATCAGGCGACGGCGACGGGCGTCGAGGGCCCACGCCGCCCGCGAGCGCGGGGACGGCGCCGTCGGGGTCGTCAGCAGGTCCCAACGGTCACAGGAAGGTTCGTAGCGCCACGTCTCTCCGCTGAACACCGGCGCCGGAATACACCGAACCACCGGCCCCGTGTCGCCGCCGAAAACGTACATGCGGCCCGTCGCCGGATCGACTACGCCGGTCGCGTCGCCGCGCGGCGCGGGCTGTTCGCGAGAGGGCAGACAGGCGGGGACGTCGGCGCGCTGGGGGCCGTCACCGGTCACGTCCGCGGCGCCATCAACCGACACGTCGGACGCGGCGTCGGCGCCGGGCGTCGCCTCGGACGCGCAGGCGGTGAACATCAGGGCAAGGAGCGAGAGGGTGCGATTCACGGGCGCGACGCTAGTACAGCGCCGCGGAAGTTTCGAGGGCGATCGTGTGATCAGCTCTCGTCGGCAGGGGCCTCGGCGGGGGCTTCGCTCTCGCTTGCCGTCTCCACCGCGGGCGCCTTCGGCTTACGACCGGGCTTGCCGGGCTTCGCCTTCGTGCCGCCGCCGATGCCGTAACGGGCCATGCGGCGGTCGCCGTGCTGGGCGACGCGGCCGTCGTCCTTCAGCTTGCCGAGCGCGTAGTTGAAGCGACCCGCGTCGAGGGGGCGCAGCTCGAGCTTGTCCATGATCTCGCGGGCGGCGAGGTTGCGATCGGAGCGCTTGAGCGCCGCGATGATCTGGTTGGAGAGGTCGTCGACCTCGGCGGGCGAGCTCTTGTCGACCTTGCCCTTGCGGGCCGCGGGCTTCGGCTGATTCTTCGGGGGACGACCCGGCTTGCCCTTCGGCGCAGGCGCGGCGGCGGCGGCGGGCTTGCGACCCGGCGTGCGGCGCGTCGCGGTCGAGGCCGCGGGGAGAGACGCGCGGGACGGGCCGGCCACCTGACCGACGGCGCGGACCACCGACTCCGAGAACACCTTCATGAGCTCCTTGGTGAAATTCTGGAGGAGCTTCTCGATCGCGCGTTGTGTATCCATGTGTGTCTTGAATAACCTCTCTTGGGGGCGACCATGCGCTGCCGTCCTGTGAGCCGTCAAGGCATTCTCGACATCCGATCTGCATTCCCGACACGGGTGGAAACGATTCCCGGGACGTGAGGTGACAGATCACGGCGCCGCGGCGGATGGCACGTCGAGGGGTCGAGCGGTCGGGCGAGGCGCCGGGCCTCAGGGGCACATTTCCATGGTTCGCCCACGGCGGGAGCGATGTTATCGTCCGCGCGGCGGTCGTCGGCGACGTCGCGACGCGCGTGAGCGAAAGGATCGAAGAGACGATGAGCGAGAAGGCGCAGCAGGGCACGGACGCGGACGTCGCGTGGCCCACGGTGATCGAGGAGAGCTTCGCGAAGAGCCCCGAAGGGTGGAGCTTCGCGGCCACGACCTCCGCGACGCCTCCCCTCCGCTTCGACGCGCCGGGCGTGGTGGTGACGCTCCCGGGCGGTGACACGTCCGTCGCGGCGTACTGGTTGGAGAAGCGCGCGGGCGGGGCGGCGGCGACCTTCAGCGACGCGGCGATCAGCGTGTCGATGACGGTGCTGTCGGCCGAGGCCCCGACGCAGAGCTACTGCGGCGTGAGCTTCCGCGCGCAGTCCGACCGGGACAACTACCGGCTCTTCATCGACGGCGAAGGGTACTACCGCCTCACGCGCCGCAAGGACAACGTGAGCACGGCGCTGGTCGACTGGACGCGCCACGACGCCCTCCTCCCCGGCCTCGGGCAGAAGAACCGCGTGCAGATCGTGATGGAGGGCTCGAAGATCACCGTCCACGCCAACGGCGTGAAGCTCACGGAGGTGAGCGACGACACCTTCTCCGCGGGGCACATCGCGCTCCAGGCGCAGGGTGGCAGCCCGGAGACCGAGAGCGCGACGGTGTTCTGCTTCCGCGATTTCGAGGTCGCGGCCCCCGCGCCGATCGCGGCGAAGGGCGACGCCTGAGAAGGCAGCGACGCCTGAGAAGGCAGCGACGCCTGAGAAGGCAGCGACGCCTGCGTCAGAAGGCGTTGCCGAGCAGCGCGTAGAACTGATCGTCCCCGTCGCTCATGAAGCCGTGCGCGTAGCCCGTGCGGATGGTGAGCGGCACCACGAAGCCCACCACGAGATCGATGAGCACCTCGGCGCCCGCGCCGACGGCGAGGTTGTCGACGTTGAAGCGCCCGAAGGAGGCGTTGCCCACGTCGGCGAAGACGTTGCCCCACAGCCGCTGGACGAAGAGGGGGAGGGTCGACAGCCCGCGCTGCGTCTGCACGATGGGGAAGCGGTACTCCACGTTGGCGAGCTGAAACTGGCTCCCCACGCGGGCGTCGGGCTTGTACCCCCGGAGCGCGATGCCGCCGCCCACGCCGCCGCCGCGCAGCA
>JBILLV010000297.1:0-11440 GCA_044375895.1 Polyangiales bacterium
TACTCGCGGGAGCGATCGGGCGTGACGACTCGTCGCTCCGGCGCGCTACCCGCGTTCACAGACGGACCGTCGTCAGCGGGCCCACACCCGATACCCGTTGTTGGTGGCGAGGTTGCAGCACCGGCTGGAGTAGTTGACGTAGATCTCGTCACCCGCGTAGCTGAACAGGTGGTTCCAGGTGCCGAGGTGGAGGCCGGCGCCGCACTCCCCGCTGCCCCCGTCGCTGTTGAGGCACGCGGCGGGCGGGCCGTCGAGGGGCCACGCGAAGCGCGAGCCGTCGTACTGCGTCCCCCCGAGCGTCTCGGCCACGCGGCGCCCCACCACCTCGGTGCCGAAGGCCGTCGCGCCGAGCCCGCTCCGGATCCACGCCTCGTCGAGCGGGCCGAGGTAGAGCTCCCCGTAGCGCTCGTCGTCGCCGATGCGCAGCGTGCGTGTCCCCGCCATCAGAATCGCGGCCGCAAAATCGCGCGCGAGCTTCCCCGACATGGTCTGCGTCGGGGCGGTGACGGTGCCCACGGCGTTGCGCGTCCAGAGGCTGGTGCCGAGGGCGCGGCCCACCTCGATGAGCGTCCAGCCGCCGCCGTCACGGGTCATGTCGCAGTACACCCGCTGCAGGGCGATGGGGCCGTCGCCGTCCGGGTCGATCGCATACGTCCCCGACGGAGCGCCCGGTCGACCCATGAGCACCGCGCGGCACGAGGCACCCTGGGAGACGACGACGCACGCCCCGGCGCGGCACGCCTGACCTTCGCCGCACGCCCGCCCGCAGGCCCCGCAGTGGCGGTCGCTGACGCGCGTGTCGACCTCGCACCCGCTGCTGGCGGTGCCGTCGCAGTCGCCGAAGCCCGCCGCGCAGGCGGCAACCTCGCATACGCCGCCGCGGCAGGTCGGCGTCGCATTGGGGAGCGTGCACGCCGCCCCGCAGCGCCCACAGTGGGCGACCGTCACGGCGGTGTCGACCTCGCATCCGTTGCTGGCCACGCCGTCACAGTCGCCGAGCCCCGCCCCGCACGACGCCACCGCGCACGCGCCAGCGGCGCAGCGCGCGACGCCGCCGGGGACGGTGCACGCGTTGCCGCAGCGGCCGCAGTGGGACGTGGCGGAGGAGAGGTCGAAGCACCCGTCGCCGCACACCGCCTGGCCCGTCGGGCAGGTGAGTGTGCACGCGCCCATGGCGCACACGCGGCCCGTGGGGCACACGTTGTTGCAGGCGCCGCAGTGGGCGTTGGTTCCGGCGAGGCTCACCTCGCAGCCGTTGGCGGCGTCGCCGTCGCAGTCCGCGAAGCCCGCGAGGCAGGTCGCGATGCGGCAGGCGCCGGCCGCGCAGGACGACGTGGCGTTGGCGAGCGAGCAGCTTCGACCGCAGGCGCCGCAGTGCATCGCGGCGTCGCGGGTGTCGACCTCGCAGCCGTTGGCGGCGTCGCCGTCGCAGTCGCCGAAGCCCGTCAGGCAGGCCCCGACGCCGCAGGTGCCGCCGACACAGGCCGCGGTGGCGCTGGCCGGGGCGCAGCTTCGACCGCAGGCGCCGCAGTGCGCGGTGGCGGTGCGGGTGTCGACCTCGCAGCCATTGGCAGCGTCGCTGTCGCAGTCCGCGAAGCCCGGCGCGCAGGTGACCGCGCAGCGCCCGGCCTCGCAGCGGGCGGTGGCGTTGGCGGGCGTCCCGCACGATCGGTCGCAGGCGCCGCAGTGGGCGACGTCGGACTGGAGGTCGCGGCAGGCGGCGCCGCAGGCCTCCTGGCCCGAGGCGCACACGAGGCGGCACATCCCCGCGACGCAGGAGTTGCCCGCGGGGCAGGCGGTTCCGCAGGCGCCGCAGTTGGCGATGTCGGTGGCGAGGGTGGCGCAGTAGCGGCGTGTCCCCTCGGGGCTCGTGGCCGTGCACACCTGCTGGTCGGTCGCGCAGACGACGTCTTGCGGTGCAACATCGGGCGGGGCCACGTCGGCAGGGGCCACGTCGGCCGGGACCACGTCCTTCCGGGCGACGTCGAGAGCGGGCGCGTCGGCGTCGGGGGTCGCTGCGTCCGCGTTGGCACCCGCGCTCGACTCACTGCAGGCGAGCGGCAGAGTGAGCGCGGTCAGCCAGAGCCAGCGTCGGGCACCAGCGCGCGCGGTGTCGGGACCCATGCGGTACGTCATCGCGCGACGCTATCACATGCGCTCCAATGCGGGTCATTGTCAGGTACCCGCCCGCACCTCACGACGTCGCGAACAGCACCGCACCCCCGACCGCGAGCCCCGCGCCGAGCGTCACGGCGACGGGGCGGCCCACGGCGACGCCCCCCACCGACAGCGCGACGCTGGCCTTCACGACGGTGTTGGTGACGGCGGCCAGGGTGATCGCCGCGGCCGCCGTGCTGGGAGGGAGTCCCCCGCGGTGCATGTCGACCACGGAGAGGGTGATGGCGTCGACGTCCGTCAGCCCCGCGAGCACCGCGGACAGGTACAGTCCCGCCGACCCGGCCCAGAGCTGCGCGGCCTTCGCGACGAAGAGAACCACCCCGTAGAGCAGCCCGAAGGACACGGCCTGACGGAGTTCGAAGGGGTTGCGCAGGGCCGGCTCGTCGCCTTCGCGTGACTCGCCCTGCGTCGCCGCGCCCGCGCTGCGGTAGCGGAGCAGGGCGGCGCCGAAGCCCACGAGCGCGCACGCCCCAAGCGCTGGGGCCACCGCGCGGAGGAGCGGACGGTCGATGATGGCGATCACCACCACGATGCGCGCGAACATCACCGAGCACGCGGCGATGATGGCGACCGCGCAGAGCGACGCGAGGGCGGGCTCCTTGCGACCGCGGCCCGCGTAGGTGAGCGTCACCGCGGTGGACGACACCAGGCCGCCGAGCAGGCCCGCGACGAGGAGCCCGCGCGCCGCGCCCACGAGCCGCGAGGCGATGTAGCCCGCGAAGCTGACGCCCGCGACGAGGACGATCATCTTGCCGATCTTGAAGGGCGCCAGCACGCCCAGCGGGCCGTACGACTCACGCGGCAGCACCGGGAGGATGACGAGCGCGAGCACGACGAACTTCGTGGTGGCGTAGATGTCGTCGGCCGACAGGCGCGAGACGAAGCCGTGGAGCGGCGCCTTCAACGCGAGGAGCGCGAGGGCCGCCGCCGCGGTGGTGCCGACGAGGAGGAAGCGGTCGGCGTCGGGCATGAGGTCGCGCATCCCGGCGACGGCGCCGAGGCCGTACGCGAGGAGGCACGCGACCTCCGTGGAGATGCCGATCTCGTCGCGGGCGGCGGTGCGCGCGTGGGAGACGGCGACGAAGGCGATCACGCCGACCAGGAGGCCGCCGAGGAGCCAGAGGCCCACCGACGGTCGGGCGAGTGCCCCGAGCGCGCCGAGGAGCGACACCATGGGGAAGGTGCGGATGCCGGCGAAATCCTTCTTCCCTTCGGTGGTCGCGTTCTGCTGGCGCTCGGCCCCGAGCAGCATGCCCGCGGCCACCGCCACCGCGAGCGACACGAACGCTTCCCGAAAATGCATGGCCGCGAGGATAGGCCAGTGAGAGGCGGCATGCTCCTCGCAATGTCTTCGTCCGGAGGATCTCTGCATGAAGACGATGAAGGCCGCAGTGTTTGTCGAGCGTGGACGCATCGCGTTGGACGAACGCCCCGTCCCGACCCCCGGCCCGGGTGAGGCTGTGATCAAGGTGACGACCACCACGATCTGCGGCACCGACGTGCACATTCTGAAGGGCGAGCACCCGGTGGAGCGCGGTCGAATCATCGGGCACGAGCCCGTGGGCGTCATCGCGATGCTGGGCTCGGGCGTGACGGGCTACCGCGAGGGCGAGCGCGTCGTGGTGGGGGCGATCACTCCGTGCGGCCAGTGCACGGCGTGCCTCGACGGGCGCACATCGCAGTGCGGCGACCGCGCGCTGGGCGGCTGGCGCTTCGGCAACACGATCGACGGGTGCCAGGCCGAGTACGTGCTCGTCCCGCACGCGATGGCCAACCTCGCGCCCGTCCCCGACGCCCTCACCGACGAGCAGGTGCTGATGTGCCCGGACATCATGAGCACCGGCTTCGGCGGCGCCGAGCGCGGCCAGATTCGCATCGGCGACACGGTCGCGGTGTTCGCGCAGGGGCCCATCGGGCTGTGCGCGACGGCGGGGGCGCGCCTGCGGGGGGCGACGCGCATCATCGCGGTCGACACCGTCCCCGCGCGGCTCGCGGCGGCGCGGGCGCTCGGCGCCGACCACGTCATCGACTACCGCGCCGAGGACGCCGTCGCGGCCATCCGCGAGCTCACGGGCGGGCGCGGCGTCGACGTGGCGATCGAGGCGCTCGGCACGCAGGAGACCTTCGAGCAGTGCCTGCGCGTGCTGCGCCCCGGCGGCGTCCTGTCGAGCCTCGGCGTGTACTCGGGCAAGCTCACCCTGCCGCTCGACGCCTTCGCCTCGGGCCTGGGCGACCACCAGATCGTGACGACGCTCTGCCCCGGCGGCAAGGAGCGGATGCGCCGGCTCATGCAGGCCGTCGCGAGCGGTCGAGCCGACCTCCGCTCCCTCGTCACGCACCGCTTCACGCTCGACCAGATCGAGTCGGCCTACGAGCTCTTCGCCAACCAGCGCGACGGCGTCCTCAAGGTCGCGATCACGGTCTGAGAGGTCGGGCGGTCACGATGAACCGTGTGCGACGTTGCGCCTCACGTGGGCGCCACCGCCTCGCCCGCGGCACGCGGCGGTTCGCTCCGAAGGGCGTCAGATCTCCGAGGGGCTCAGGTGCACCCACGCGGGCGTCGGCGCGGCGAGCCACGGCAGCCGCAGCACATACACCGTGCACGTCGCCCCCGCGGTGACGCCCTGGGCCGCGAGCCACTTTGTGTGGTCGTCGAGGCGCTGGTCGAGCGTGAAGCAGGTGACCGCCTCGCCGCCGTCGCTCGCGCTCACGTACTCGCCGCACGCGCGGAGCCACTGCCCCCACGACGGCGCCCAGTCGCGCGGGCCGAGCGTGAGGTGGTGGAGGGGCCATGGGTCGCCCGTCGACACGAGGCGAAGGTCTTTGCGGCCCGCGGTGGTGGTGACGCCGGGGCCACGGCTGGTCTGCGTGACCGCGGGGCTGAGGTCGAGGCCCGACGCGGTGGGAGGCGGTGGGCAGTCGCGCGAGTCGAGCGCGGCGAGCGTCTTCGCGGGGACGAAGTACACCGCCAGCGTGGCTCCGGCGCGCATCAGGTGGGCCGCGTGGAGGCCCCTCGCGCTGCGCATGACGTCCCCGCGCTCGCCGCGCATCGCGGCGGCGTAGGCGACCTGCCAGCGCCAGAGCGATCGGTCGGTGACCGCCCGCCAGAGCGCGTGGCCGGCCATGCGGCGACCGAGCCCGGTGCCGCGGTGCGAGGCGGCGATCTTGAAGTCGCAGAGGTAGACGCTGGGCGTGTGGACGCCGCGCTCGTACGCGTCGCGGAAGACGCCCGCCACCGAGCCGACCACGCGCCCGTCGTCGAAGGCGAGCAGGAAGCGCGGGTCGCCCATCGCGGAGAAGAACGGGTGGTACGCGGCGCCGTGGTCGATGGCGAAGCGGTCGCGCCCGTCGTCGATGGGGTAGGTGATCGCGGCTTCGAGCGCGGCGAGCTCGGCGGCCCAGCGCCGGAGGTCGATCGCGTCGACGACCTGGAGGGTGATCTGGCCCATGCGGCTACGCGCGGACGGCGACCTCGACGCGGTTGTAGAAGAGGCTCCGCTCGCGCTCCAGGAGGCTCTGCCCGCGCGCGTCGTCGAAGCGGAAGGCGTCGCCGAAGAAGGGGCGCAGGTCGCGGTTGTTGTTGAGCTGGCGGAGGAGCACCACGGCGCCCGGCGCGCACTCGGCGCGGAGCCGTTCGGCCCACTGCGTGACCAGCGCGTCGTCGCTCCAGTCGAAGATGTTGGACAGGCTCAGGAGGGCGAAGCGCGAGAGGTCGGGCACGTCGAGGAGCGTCCCCTCGACGAAGGCGAGCTCGGGGGTGCGGTCGAGGCGCTGCGCCGGGGGGCGGTCGGCCTCGCGGTAGGCGCCGAGGAGCACGTGCTGGAGGAAGGGGTTGCGGTGGCCGCTGGGGGCGCGGAGCCCCCGCTCGAAGGCGCGCTGGAAATAGCCCGGGTACGAGCCCGGCGTGGCGTGCTGCGTGGCGGCGGGGCCGAACATCGCCTGGAGGAAGGGGTCGGCGAAGGTGACCGCGAAGGCCGCGGGCCAGTAGCGCGACGTCAGCCAGCGCTCGACCACCGCGACCTCGCCGTCGAAGAAGCGAGCGAGCTCGTCGCCTTCGAAGACAAACTCCACCAGGAAGCGCCGCAGCACGCGGAAGAGGGCTTCGAACTCCCCACGCTCGTTGAGGGCGTCGAGGACGTCGAAGTCGTGGCGCAGCGCCGCCGTGAGCTTCGCGTGCACGTGGGCGAGCTGCGCGGGGCTGTGGTCGAAGGCGGTGACACGAAGCGCGGGGAAGCGCTGGCCGAGGCGCAGCGCGGTGCAGCCGCCCGAGGCGACGACGAGGGCCTCGCGGGCCTGCGGGAGCTCGCCGAGGAGGGCGCACTCGAGCTCCGCGTCTTCCCGTACGACAGCGAACTTGATCGGGTGGGACATCGGTGGGGACTCCTAGAGAAGGACGTCGACGTCCTCGCCGCCGGAGAGGGCGAGGGAGGTGTCGAGGAAGCGGTGCTCGGCGAGCGTTTCGAAGTACTGCCGCAGCGCGGGGACGCCCGACACGAGGCGGACGAAGAGCTCGCGGGAGAGGAACAGCAGCGTCGTGTCGCGCGTCGCGGTCACCGTCGCCGTGGTGGGCGTCCCCCGCAGGAGCGCGATCTCGCCGAAGACCTCCGCGCCCCCGAGGCGGGCCAGCTCGTGGTTCTCTCCTTCGTCGTCGCGGGCCGTGACGCTCACCTCGCCGACGAGGATGACGGAGAGCCCGCGGCCCTCGTCGCCCTGCCGGATGAGCGCCGTCCCGGCGGGGGCGCTCATCGTCTTGAAGTGGGTGGAGAGGGCGAGGCGCTGCTCGTCGTCGAAGGGCTTGAAGATGGGGTGCGTCGCGAGGAGGTTGGACAGCACGCGGTGCTGGACGAAGCGCTCCAGGGCCGCGGCGAGGGCCCCGACGTCGCTGCGGGCGGCGCCGATCGCGTCGCGGCCGAAGAGCAGCACGTCGCTGTCCTCCGTGGCCGTCACCGTGGCCATGCGGGGCGCGCTGGAGAGGAGCGCCATCTCGCCGATGACGACCCCTTCGCCGGGCCGCGCGAGCACGGTGCGCCCCTCGTCGCGCGTCACCGCGAGGGCGCCGCGGGCCAGCATGAAGAACGACTCCGCGGGCTCACCCTCGCGCAGGAGCACCGCGCCCGCCGGGACGCGGACGAGGTCGACGGCCTGGATCATCCGCGCGAACGCGTCGCGCGGGAGCTCGGACATGAGCGGCATCGGGGGGACGACGGCGGGGTGCTGCGGGAGCCCCTCGGGCGACGTCGCGACGCGGTGCGCGGCGTCGAAGAGCGTCGCCCCCGCGGTGTCCGCAGGGAGCCAGGCGGCCGCGGGGACGGTCGCGTCGGGGGAGGGGGGCGCGACCCGCACCGAGCGGCCGATCTGGGTGGAGCCCTGGGCGTAGCGGTCGGCGAGCGTCTCGAAGACCTGGTTGACGGCGGGGTCGATGGCGCTGAGCACCTTGAGGGCGACGCAGGCCTTGAGGGGGTGGCCCGCGAGCGAGGCCTCGCGGGCGACGAAGGCGTACACCTCCACCGCGGGGCGGAGCTGCGAGGCCGCGAGGAGGCCGTCCCCGATGCGAAGGCGCGCGTCGAGGTCGTGCGGGGCCGAACGAACGAGGGCGACGAGGTGATGGAGGGCAGCGCTCACATCGCCAGCGCGGAGGCGCGCGTTGGCGTCGCGGGCGAGGTCGCGGCGGGTGGTGGGGGTCATCGCGCGGCGGAGGGTACCCTACCGTTCGAGCGACGTCGCACCGATCGCCTTGCGGACGAAGAGGTCTTCGAGGGTCTCGCGCTTCTGGGTGACCGCCGCGACCCGGGCGCCGCCGTCGAGGGCCGCCCGCAGCACCGCGTGGGCCTCGGATTCCCCCTGGACGGCGACGTGAACCTTCGCCCCCGACGCGATCACCGTGGCCGAGGGGAGGGCGGCGATCTGGGTGCGCAGGTCGTCGCCGACGTTGGTGAGGTCGATCTCGATGGCGCGGATCTCCTTGCGCAGGAGCTCCTCGAAGGTGCCGTAGGCCACGAGCTCGCCCCGGTTGACGATGGCGACCCGGTCGCAGAGCATCTCGACGTCCGAGAGGATGTGCGAGGAGAACATCACGGTGCGCCCGCGGTTGCGCTCCTCGAGGATGAGGTCGCGCACCTCCTTGCGGCCGATGGGGTCGAGGCCCGTCATGGGCTCGTCGAGAATGAGCAGCTCAGGGTCGCCGAGGAGGGCCTGGGCGAGGCCCGCGCGCTGGAGCATGCCCTTGGAGAAGCGGCGGACGGGGCGGTCCATCACGGAGCCGAGGCCGACGCGCTTCAGGATCTCTTCGGACTGCGGGCGGCGCGTCTCTTCGGGGACGCCCGCGAGGCGGCCGAAGAGGTCCATGATCTCCAGCGCCGTGAGGTACTGGTAGAGGTAGGGGTTCTCGGGGAGGTAGCCGACCTTGCGGCGGGCGGCGGGGTCGCTCACGGGCGTGCCGAAGAGCTTGAGCTCGCCGCGCGTGGGGAAGATGAGGTTGAGCAGGGCCTTGATGGTGGTGGTCTTGCCCGCGCCGTTGGGGCCGAGGAAGCCGAAGATCTCCCCCCGCTTCACGTCGAAGGTGATCCCCTTCACGGCCTCGACGACGCGGTGGAGCTTGTCGCCGTGGGGGATCTTCTCGACCGCGCGCTCCAGCCACGTCGGGGGCTCGGTGGGCAGCCGCGCCGGCGGGCGCAGGAACCCCATCGAGAACGTCTTCACGAACCCGTTGACCTCGACGACCTTCTCGCTCACAGCGCCACCGCCTTGCCGATCGCCCACGCCGCGTGCGTGCGCAGCGCGTCGATGACCTTGCCCACGTCCTCGCCCGACATCCCCGGGTGCAGCGGCACCGCCATGCCGCCGTCGACCACCGCGTCGGCCACCGGGAAGCGCCTCCCCCGGTTGACCGCATACGCCGCAAACTGCGGCAGCCTGTGCAGCGCGTACGACAGGATCGACGCCTCGACGCCGGAGTCACGGAGCGCCGCGAGGAGGGCGTTGCGCGCGGCCTCCCGGTCGCCCGTCGCGGGCCGCGGGAGCACGAAGCCGAGCGTCTGGTGGTTGGCGTCGGCGCCTTGCGGGGCGCGCTGCCACCGGAGGTCGACGGCGGCGCGAATCTCCGCGGCCATCGCGCGACGGCGCCGCAAGATGTCATCGAGCTTCGTCATCTGAACGACCCCGACCGCGGCGTGGAGCTCGCTCAGCCGCTGGTTGGGGCCGGCGCAGCGGAAGGTGCCCGGCGTCGACTGGCCGTGGTTTCGAAGGGCGCGGACGAGCTCAGCCCGCGCGTGGTCGCGGGTGATGCACATGCCCCCTTCGCCCGTCGTGATCACCTTGCGCGGGTGGTACGAGTAGATGCCGACATCCCCGAGCAGTCCGCAGGGGACGCCGTCGAGCGTCGACCCGAGGGCGCACGCCGAGTCCTCCACCACGTCGACGCCCGGGATCGCCCGGCGCAGCGCGGGGATGGGCGCGGGGACGCCGAACTGATCGATCGCGATGATCGACGCCGTACGGGGCGTGGCCACCTCCGTCGCGGCCGTCTCGTCGAGGCACCAGGTGTCGAGGTCGACGTCGGCGAGGACGGGCGTCGCCCCTTCGAGGATCACCGCGTGGCCCGGCGAGGGCCAGCTCACCGCGGGGACGATGACCTCGTCGCGCGGCGTCACCCCGCTCGTCCCGTCGCGGCGGGGAACGCTCGCGAGGGAGAGCTCGAGGGCGGCCGTGCCGGTGGCGACCGCGAGGCAGTGCGGCGGGGCGGTGCGCGCGAGGCCCCCGAGGAAGTCCGCGGTGGCGGCCTCGAAGGCGGCGACGCGCTGGCCCTGGATGAGCATCCCCGAGGCGAGCACCTCGGCGACCGCGGCGGATTCGCCGTCGGTGAAATACGGGCGGGTGAGGCGGATCACGGCGCGGAGCCTATCCGAAGCGAGGCCCCCGCGTCCGCAGCGAAGTACGCGCCCCTACCGTCCGCGCAGGTGCTCCCGGTAGCGGGCGGCGTGGTCGGCGAACTCCCGCACCGAGTCGCCGCCAAACTTCTCCAGCGCGGCGTCGGCGAGCGTCAGGGCCACCATCGCCTCCAGCACCACGCCGGCCGCGGGGACGGCGCAGATGTCGCTCCGTTCGACGGTGGCGGGCGCCGGCTCGTGGGTGGTGACGTCGACGCTCGCGAGGGCCCTTCGAAGCGTCGCGATGGGCTTCATCGCCGCCCGCACGACGAGGGGCTCTCCCGTGGTGACGCCGCCTTCGAGGCCGCCCGCCCGGTTGGTGGCGCGGGTGTAGCGCCCGGCCGTGGGGTCGTGGCCGATGGCGTCGTGGACGGTCGACCCGCGCCGTCGCGCCGCCGCCCATCCGTCACCGATCTCCACGGCCTTGATGGCCTGGATGGACACCGCCGCCTGGGCGAGCCGTCCGTCGAGCTTGCGGTCCCAGTGGACGTGGCTCCCGAGGCCCGGCGGGAGCCCGACGGCTACGCACTCCACCACGCCGCCGACGGTGTCACCTGCGTGCGACGCGGCGAGGATGGCCTCCTTCATGCGCGCCTCGACGTCGGGGTCGAGCACGCGCAGCTCCGACGCCTCCAGCGCGTCGTGTCGGGGGCCGCCGGGGAGCCACGCGCGGGCGTCTTCGTCGGTGGGGTCGTCGACGTCGACGATCGAGACGACGCGCGAGCCGAGCGTCACCCCGAGGGCGGCGAGCACGGCCTTCGCGACGCCGCCGGCGGCCACGCGGGCGGCGGTCTCGCGGGCGCTGGCCCGTTCGAGGACGTCGCGGAGGTCGCGGCGGTCGTACTTGAGGGCTCCCGCGAGGTCGGCGTGGCCGGGGCGCGGCACGCGGAAGGGCTCTGGGGGCGCTTCGAAGGGGTCGGCGCCCATGCGGCCCTGCCAGTTGGCGAAATCGCGGTTCTCGATGCGGAGGGTGATGGGCGAGCCGAGGGTCTCACCGCCGCGCACGCCCGACTCGATGGCGACGCGGTCGCGCTCGATCTTCATGCGCCCGCCGCGGCCGTAGCCGCGCTGGCGCCGGGCGAGGTCAACGTCGAGGAGGTCGCGCGTGATCGTGAGGCCCGCGGGGACGCCCTCGATGACGACCGTGAGCGCAGGGCCGTGCGACTCGCCCGCGGTGAGCCAGCGGAGGTGTCCCATGAGCGTGTGACCGGGGATGTAGGGAGGGGAGAGGGGCGCCGACTAGAGGCAGCAGGCGTAGCCGAAGCGGTCGGTGACGGGGTTCGGGTCGTCGGGCATGCTGGAGAGCAGGCCGCCGACGCGGTTGGAGTCGTTGTCGC
>JBILLV010000298.1:0-11435 GCA_044375895.1 Polyangiales bacterium
CTACGGAGACCACGCCCGTGGCCGCGCCGCCCGCTGATGCGGCCCCTGCGCCGTCGCCGACACCCGCACCCCCGGCCGCAGATCCGGCGGCAGCGCCCCCCGCTCCGGCGCCGACCCCTCCGCCGGCTGGATGATCGTGCGCCCCAATGATTCGCTCGCGAGACGGTAGAATGGCGAAGGATTCCTGCCCATGAAGTCGATCACCTCGTACCTGTTCGTCGGAATCGTGACGCTCGTGTCGTCGACCGCCTTCGCGCAGACAGCGCCGACCCCCGCTGCCGCGCAGGCGGACTCCACCACCGTTCGCAATGAGGGCGGGCGTCGGGTGTACGTCGCTAGCACCACGATCGAGGTCCGCGGAGAGATCCAGCGGCCTTACGCCTTCTCGGTTTCCGGGCGGTCCAGCCTGGGGTACACGTACTTCGATCAGCCGATTCAGTTCCTGCAGTTGATCCTGGACGCCGTCCGTCGCGCGCCCTTCTGATCAGTGTCTGGAACTTTCGACGGATTTCGGGTGTCCAACAACGACGCGCGGTCTTTCACCGCCGTCGTGGGACCGATAGGATTCAGGGAGAAAGGGAGACGATTCGCATGACGCAGCAGCAGCCTCCGAAGGGCAATCAACGCCCCGGCGCAATGACCATGGCCATGGCCGCGGCCCGGACGCACTCGGGGCCGAAAGTCCTGCGTATCGGCATCATCCAGGGGACGAAGATGACGGAGGAGCGCATCCTCCGTGAGCGTGAGGCCATCACGGTCGGCCGCAACGAGCGCAACACCTTCACGGTGGCGGCGCACGACCTGCCGGAGACCTTCGAACTCTTCCCGATGATCAACGGGTCGTACTCCCTGCGCTTCACCGACAAGATGGAGGGGCGGCTGGCTCTGACTTCGGGCGTGAAGAGCCTCGAAGACATGCGCAAGTCGGGGGAGGCGAAGCGCGTCGGCACCGACTGGCAGATCGCGCTCACGGAGCAGTCGCGCGGCAAGGTGCAGGTCGGAGACATCACCTTCCTCTTCCAGTTCGTCGTGCCGCCCCCGCCGCAGCCGAAGCCGCAGCTCCCCGCGGCGATTCGCGCGGGCTGGTCGCGCAACGTCGACTGGACCTACAACGCCTGCTTCTCCTTCTTCCTCTTCGCGGCCATCGTCGGCATCGCCTACGTCGAGTACGTGTACGACCCGATCGTCGATGAGAACATCCTGAATGACGCGGCCTTCGTGCGGCTCGTCTCGCAGGCTGCTGCTCCTGAGGAGCCCCCGCCGGAGCCGAGCCGCGACCCCTCGCAGGAAGCGGCCGCAGCCGCGGCGGCGGCAGCAGCGGCGGCCCAACCGACGCCTCGCCCCTCCGCTCCAAGCGCCGCGCAGGAACGTGCACGTACTGAAACTGCGGCGCGCCGCGAGTCTGCGGCGGCCAACCGCGCGGTGGAAGCAGCCATGGCGGCGCTCAATAACAGCGCCGAGTTCGCGGCACTGACGGGCGTTACCGACAATGGCCGCGGCAGTGCTCGTGACGCACTCGCGCAGGGTGGTCTGATGGCGGGCACCGAGCGCGATCTCGCCAACCTCGGCGGCATTTCTACCGCAGCGGGTGGAGGCGTCCGCAGGGGCGGTCTCGCAGCCGCAGCAGGGGGCGGCCTCGGTGGGCGTCAACTCGGTGCGGCTGGCACCGTCCAGGGCGGCGGCGAAAACATCGGCTCGGGCGGCGAGGTGGTGCGCGAGCGCGTGATTCGCGGTTCGGCCAACCTCGGGTCTGGTGATTCCATCGGCGGCGAAGGAAACATCGATGCGGGGCGTGTGGCCTCCATCATCCGCGGTCAGATCGGCGGCATCCGGTCGTGTTACGAGCGGGCGCTGCGCAACAACCCGACCCTCTCGGGGCGCCTCGAAGTGCGCTTCACCATCGGGTCGACGGGGCGTGTGTCCAGCGCGTCGAGCTCGGGGCTCGCAGCGGCTCCTGAGGTCGGCACGTGCGTTGCTACCCGCATTCGCAGCCTGGTGTTCCCGGCTCCCGAGGGTGGGAGCGTGGACTTCAGCTTCCCGTTCACGTTCACGCCCGGTTCCTGATTTCGCACACACTTTTCTGCACTTCTACCGCGCCCGCGGGATGAACGAACCGCCCCCGTCCAGCAACGAATCACCATCACCTGCGACCTGCCGACGACCGTTGACACGGTAGTGGGTTTCCCTATAGTGCGGCCAACCTCGGCCTGGGCGGCTCGTTCAGCCGGGAAGGAATGTTCACGATGAAGCGGATTTCCAAGACGACGATCTGCGTGTTTCTCGGTGTGGTGGCGACGTTCGGCCTGGCGAACGCCCAGACCAACCCCCCGCAGGCCGGCAACGTGGAGGTTCCCACGCGACGGAACGCGCAGCTGACCGGCCCCGATCAGCTCCGTGAAGCTGGGTCGGTCATCGACACGATGAACAACCAGCGTCGCCGCGTGAGCGACCTCCTCGATCGTGCGCGTCAGGAGCGCGACATCATCAAGGTCAACTGCCTCAACGACAAGCTGACGCAGATTGACGTGACGCTCCGCTCGGCGCGCGAACACCAGGAACTGCTGCAGACCGCCGTCAGCATCAACAACGACGGCCAGCGCAACCACGAATTTCAGCTCATGACCATCTTCCGTCAGCGGGCGGAGGGCCTTGAGGCCGAGGCACGGCAGTGCATCGGCGAAGACACTGGTACGTTCGACCGCGACACCCGCCTGACCCTCCTCGTCGACCCCAACATCGCCGAGCAGGATACCACCACGCTTACGCCGGACATGCTCACCCCGGAGCGTCCGCTCGTCAGCAGTCCGGTGATGTGAGCAGCTTCGAAAGGCCTCCGTCACCCATGCTTCACGATTCTAGGGAGATCCACGCAACATGAGGCGTCTGCTGTCGGCGGCTATCGCAGCCGCGGGGGTCGTCATGGCTGGGGAGGCCATGGCGCAGGGGAGCTCGCCTTCGGCGCAGACCTACCTCGCGGATCGTTCGGTCTGGTTGCAGGATCGATCCCTGCTTGAAGGCCGTGGGATCCGCACTGGCAATTTCGAGTTGCACCCGGGGATCGGGGTCGACTTCGGATTCGATTCCAACGTCTTCAACGCCAGCAGCTCGCTGCCCAACGCCCAGCAGTCGGCCCTTCGGCTCCGCGTCGCTCCGTCGTTCTATGTTTCGTCGCTGGGTCAACAGCGATCGAGCAGCTCGGACTCGGCGACAACGGCCTTGCCGACCGTCAATTTCCGCGGGGGTGTCGGCCTCGTCTACCACGAGTGGATCGGGCTCAGCACCTCAACGACGCGCGACGTGAGCTCGCTTCGCAACCTCGGAGCGCAGGCGACGCTCCGCTTCGACTTCTTTCCCCAGCGCACGTGGCAGTTTGGGATTGGGGCCGATTACGTCCGTCTCATCCAGCCGGGCGTTGCGGACGACGTGCGTGACGCCAGCGGTGCGACGCGGTCGGTGGGCGCTGAGACGTTCAACCGCAACACGGTCGTCGGCGCCCTCGACGTGGCGTATGCGCCTGGGCGCGGGGTCTTCGAGCTCCGCTTCGGGTACAACATCATCGCGAACATCTTCGACAACGTCGGGTTCAACAACTCGATGACCAACCAGGGCTTCGCGCGGATGCGGTGGCGCTTCCTCCCGAAGACCGCGCTGGTGTGGGAGGGCTCCGTCGGGCGGCTCACGTACCTCAACACCGCGGGTGCCACGACTGGCCTCTTCGACGCGACGCCGGTGGCCACGCGCTTCGGCATGACCGGTCTGCTCACCAATCGAGTCTCGCTGCTCGTTCTGGCGGGCTACCAGGGCACCTTCTACGAGCGCGGCGACAACGCCGACACGATTGTCGGCCAGGCCGAGGTGCAGTGGCTCATCGACGCCCGATCGCGGCTCCGTGGCGGCTTCCTCCGTGACGTGCAGCCCGCCGCCTTCGGCAACTTCTTCACGCGCAACCGCGGCTACATCAACTACATGCAGGCGTTCTCCGGGCGCTTCGTGCTCTCGGTGGACGCCGGCGTCGCGCTCAATCAGTACGGCTACATCGCCAACCGCGCGACGGGTACGCCGCTCACCCCGGTCTCGGGCGTCGACGCGACGACGGGGCGCTTCAACACCGTGCGGGTCGATGGGACGCTCTTCGCGGAGTACCGCCTCAGCGACGTGTTCGGCATCAACGCCTCGGTGCGCGGCGAAGCGCTGCTCTCCGAAGTGAAGCTCGGCGCGCAGCAGCTCCCCATCGACTGGACCCGCGTCGACGCCTTCCTCGGCGCGCGCGCGAACTGGTAGCCTCTCCTCCCCACACCTTCTGGCTTCTTCGCCCGTCCTGAGGGGCTCCGATCCGGCGGGTGCGCTACGCTCGCGGTCCTCGGTCGGATCTCCCCGCGTGTCACGACGTACCTCCATCCTCCTGCGACTGCTCGTCGGCCTTGCGGCGTCGGCGTTGCTGGGGTGGTTGCTCTGGCCCACGTTGATGGCCAACGGGGCACCGCTGCGCCTCCCCCTCGAGCGCATCGCGCACCTCCTCCCCGGTCGTCCGCAAGGTCCGTTTGAGCTCCTGAACCGCCGCGCCCTCTTCGGCGTGTTGCTGCTCCCCGCCTTCCTCATCGCGGCCGAGGCTTCCCTCACCGACCTCGCGCCGCTGCAACGGGCATTGGGGGTGTTGGTGCGGGCGAGCCTCGCGCTCCTGCTGCTCCTCGCCCTGGGGCGGCCCGTGGCGGTCGTGACCGACGTGCGAGTTTGCACCGTGTTCGCGGTCGATGTCTCCGACAGCGTGTCCGACGAGGCCCTGGCCTCCTTTCACGACATCGTGGAGCAGTCCGTGCGTTCGCGCGGCGATCATCACGCCCGCGTCGTCACCTTCGCTCGGCGACCGCGTGTGATGGAGCTCCCGACAGGTGATGCGCGCACGCTTCGGCTCCCATCCCTGGCGCGGCACGAGGGGATGGGCGCCGGGACCGACTTCGCGTCCGCGATCGCGTTCTCGTACGGCCTCTTCCCGCCAGGTTGCATCCGCCGCGTGGTGGTTCTCTCCGACGGGGTGCAGACGGAGGGCGACGTGCTCGGCGAGTCCGCTCGCGCCGCGCGCCTCCACGTGCGCATCTCGGTGGTTCCGTCGCGGGTGGCGTCGCCCGCGGAGATCGCCGTTCGCGACCTCCGGCTCCCCGAGCGCGTGCGGGTGAACGAGCCCTTCGACGTGCGCGCGACCGTGTTTGCCAACCGGCCATCGCGCGCCCGCGTCACCCTGATGCAGGGCGAGAGCGTCAACGGTCTCGACGGGACGCGCGTGGTCGAGCTCACGGCGGGCGACAACGACGTTCGCTTCCGTTCGGTTGTCCGTACGCCCGGCGATGTCACCTACGCGCTGCGCCTCGATCCGCTCGGTCCCGACCGCATCCGCGAGAACAACCGCTACGTCGCCACCGCGCAGGTGCCGGGTCCGCCGACCGTTCTCTACGTCGAAGGCGACGCCGCGCACGCCAGCTACTTCCGTGGGGCTCTCTCCGGCGGCGACTTCGAGGTCGAGACCCGCACGGCGCGCGAGTTTCCTCAGACGCTGGCAGAGATGGAGCGCTACGACTTCATCGTGCTCTCCGACGTGGGCGCAGAGAGCGTCTCGCAGGGCTCACAGGCCGCGCTGGGACGCTACCTCCGCGAGCTCGGAGGCGGCTTCCTCATGGCCGGCGGCCCGCGCGGATTCGGCCTCGGCGGCTGGCAGGGCACCGAGGTCGAGCGGCTCCTCCCCGTGCGCATGGACTCCGAGCGACGCCGCGACCTCCCCTCCGTCGCGCTCTCCCTCGTCATCGACCGCTCGGGCTCGATGCAGGGGCCTCCCCTCCTGCTCGCGCAATCTGCCGCGATCGCCGCGGCGCGCGCGCTCGGCCCCGACGACCTCATCGAGGTGATCGCCTTCGACTCCGAGCCCGACCGGGTCGTCCGCATGCAGCCCGCGCGCAACCGCGTCCGCATCGAGAACGAGCTCCGTCGCCTTCGCTCGGGCGGCGGCACCGCGATCTTCCCCGCCCTCGACGCCGCCGCGCAAGACCTCGCCGTGACGCGCGCCGTCACCCGCCACGTGATCGTGCTCACGGACGGCGAAGGTCAGGCCGACGAGCCGCCGCGCCTCCAGGTGCTCGCCGACTCCCTCTTCGCCGACGGCGTCACGGTGAGCACCGTGGGCCTCGGCGCCACCGTCAACCGCCCGCTGCTGGAGGGCATCGCGCACCGCGGTCACGGCCGCAGCTACTTCACGGCCGACGCCGCCAACCTCCCGCAGATCTTCCTGCGCGAGACCAACCTCATCGCGCGCAGCGCCGCGGTGGAGGAGCCCGTCCAGCCGCGCGTCGCGTCGCAGGCCACCTTCCTCCGCGAGCTCGGCGGCGACGCCCCGTACCTCTACGGCTACGTCAGCACGCGCGCCAAGGCCGAGCCCGCGCAGGTGCTCCTCGAGACGGACGGAGCGACCCCAGAACCCCTCCTCGCGCGCTGGCGCGTCGGCCTCGGGTGGAGCCTCGCGTGGACGAGCGACCTCAAGAACCGCTGGGCCGTCGAGTGGGTGCGGTGGCCGCGGTGGGCGTCGTTCTGGACGCAGCTCGTCCGCGAGCACATGCGTCAACGGCAGCGCCGCGAGGTGGGGATGCGTGCGGAGATGATCGCGGGCAACGTCCACGTCGCCGTCGACGCCATCGGGGACAACGACCGCTTCGAGAACGGCCTCACTTCCGAGCTCGTGCTGCGCGGGCCGCTCCCCGGCGGGCGCGAAGACCGCCTCGCCCTCCGTCAGGTGGCGCCGGGGCGCTATGAGGCCGACGCCCCGCTCGATCGCTACGGCTCGTTCACGCTCCACGCCGTGCACCGCCGGGACGGCCGCGTGGTGGGCGAGAGCCGCGGTCAGGTGAATCACCCCTACCCGAGCGAGTACGCCGTGCTGGAGCCCGACGTCGCGCTCCTGACGGCCCTCGCGCGGGCCACCGGCGGGAGCGTCTCCCCCGCCGCCTCCGAGGTCTGGGCGGCGGGCCGGGACGTCAACCGTCACACCCGCGCGATGTGGGCCTTCCCGGTTGGCGCCGCGGTGGCCCTCCTGCTCGTCGACCTCTTCCTCCGGCGCGTGCGCGTGTTCGATCGATCGTTTCGAGGGTGAAGCCGTCCGCGGCGAGGTGCGATACGATCGCGCCATGTTGGGCGATTGGATCAAGCGGGCCTTCGTTCTTGCGTGCGTCGCGGGCGCCGCGTGGAAGGGGTGGAGCTACTGGCGGCTGCGGAGCGCGACGCACCAGTTCGTCTTCAAGGCCGAGGGGCCGACGATGTGCAGCGTGACCCTGCGCTACGAGACCGGCGGCGCGCCCGTGCAGGAGGAGAACACGCTCCTGTGGGAGTCTCCCGCGGTGAGCGCGCCGGGGACGGCGGAGGTGGGCTTCTCGGTGGACGTTCCGCTGTCGTGCGGGTGGCAGCCGGAGCAGGTGCGGTGCGCGGTGGAGCGCGACGGGGCGCCGTGGAAGACGGCCGTGGCCCATCGGGTCAACGACCCCAGCAACGGCAACCTCGCGCGCTACCGCTGCGAGGTCACGGCGCGAGCGTGGGAGTAGCCTCGGGCTGGGCCATCGGTCGGTCGATGAACTCCTGGAACCACAGCTCCAGGATGAACAGCGCCCAGATCGCGTAGGTCTCCGGCGCCCGCGTGTCGAGCGTCGCGAGGAGTCGGGTGACGTAGCCCGGGTCGTACACCCCGCGCTCGCGGGCCGCGCGACCGAGCAGCGTGTCGTGCAGGAGCGCGCGGAGGTCGTGGCGGAGCCAGTGGTCGAGGGGGATGCCGAAGCCCATCTTCGGGCGGTGCAGGATCTCCCACGGCAGCATGTCCTCTGCGGCCTTGCGCAGCAGGTGCTTGCCGCGCGTGCGCATCAGCAGGTGCGACGGGAGCCGCGCCGCGAACTCGATGATGTCGGTGTCGAGGAAGGGGCACCGCACCTCCAGCGCGAAGGCCATCGAGGCGATGTCGACCTTCGCGTTGATGTCGTCGGTGAGGTACGTGGTGAAGTCGAGGTCGAGCACCCGCGCCATCGGGAAGCGCCCGTCGCTCTGCTCCAGCACCTCCGTGAAACGCCGCAGCGCGCGCCCCCCACGGACGCCCCGCAGCGCCGGCCCCGCGAGCGCGTGGCGACGGTCGGGGGAAAACTGGTTGACGAGCTGGAGGTACCGCGCCGCCTCGCCCTCCTCCAACGTCGACGCGAAGCGCCCGAAGGAGGGGAAGAACACCCCCCCGAAGGCCGCCAGACCCTTGCGCACCAGAGGCTTCGCGCCCTCGGGGAGGGCGTCGTACGCGTGCGCGAGGCGGGCGGTGTTGTAGCGCTTGTAGCCCGCGAAGTTCTCGTCGCCGGCGTCGCCCGAGAGGGAGACGGTGACGTGCTCGCGCGTGAGCTTGGCGAGGTAGTAGGTGGCCACCGCGCTCGAGTCGGCGAAGGGCTCGCCGTGGTGCCGCACGATGTCCTTCACGCAGTCGACCATGTTGGCCGTGACGGTCATCTCGTGGTGCTCGGTGCCGTAGCGCTCGGCCACCATCCGCGCGTACTTCACCTCCGAGTACGCCTCCTGCGGAAAGCCGATGGAGAACGTCTTCACCGGCCGCGTCGACAGCGTCGCCATCATCGCCACGATGGTCGACGAGTCCACGCCCCCCGACAGAAACGCGCCGAGCGGCACGTCGGCCACCATCCGACGCTTCACCGCCTCCATCAGCCGCCAGCGCAGCTCCTGTGCGAGGTCGGCCTCCGAGCCCCGCAGCGGCGGGTGGCGCGCGGCCTTCCAGTAGCGCTGCGCCGTCCCCTGGCGACCCGGTTCGAGCGCGAGCGTGTGGGCCGCCGGGAGCTTGTAGACGCCCTGGTAGACCGTGTCGGGCGCGCAGGTGTAGCCGAGCGTGAGGTACTCCTCGACGCTCTCCAGATCGACCTCCGGCGGGCACTCGGGGAAGGCCGTGACGAGCGCGTGCACCTCCGACGCGAAGGCCACCCCGTGCGGCATCACCCGGTAGTACAGCGGCTTCTTGCCCGAGCGGTCGCGCGCGAGCACGAGCCGCTGCCGCCGCGCGTCGTACAGCGCGAGCGCGAACATCCCCTGCAGCCGCTCGACGAAGGCGTCGCCCATCTCCTCGTAGAGATGCAGCGCCACCTCGCTGTCCGAGCGCGAACGGAAGGTGTGCCCCTTCGCGATCAGCTCGTCGCGCAGCGGTTCGAAGTCGTAGAACTCACCGTTGACCACGAGGGCGACGGTGCCGTCCTCGTTGACCATCGGCTGTCGACCGTCGGGCGACAGGTCGATGATGGAGAGGCGCCGGTGACCGAGCCCGCAGGGGCCGTGCGACCACGTCCCTTCGGCGTCGGGGCCGCGGTGGCGGATCGCGTCGCACATGCGCCGAACCGCGCTCAGAGGGGCGCGCTGCGCCGGGTCGTTGGCGAGGTACCCCGAGATGCCGCACATGACTGGACGCTCTCTTTCCTTGCGAGTGAGTGACGGCGCGCGGCGCTACGCGTTGAGCACCTTGAGGCGAACCACCTCGTTGTGCGACCCGAGGCGGTAGCCCTCCAGGTCGAGCGTCGCGTACGCGAAGCCCGCCGCCCGACACGCCGCGGCGATCTCCTTGCGCAGCGAGAAGGCGCGATCCATTTCGGGCTGCGCCACCTCCACCCGCGCGAGGGTGTCGTGGTACCGCACGCGGAGCTGACGGAGCCCGAGGGCGCGGATGGCCGTCTCGGCGCGGTCGATCTGGCGGAGGCGCTCGTGCGTCACCGAGGTGCCGTAGGGGATGCGCGACGCGAGGCACGCCGCCGCGGGCTTGTCCCACACGCGCAGCCCCACCAGCTGCGCGCAGCGCCGCACGTCGGCCTTCGTGAACTTCGCCTCCACCAGGGGCGATCGCACGTTGGCCTCGCGGGCGGCGTCGAGGCCGGGGCGGTGGTCGCCGAGGTCGTCGAGGTTGGTGCCGTTGAGGATCACCGCGAAGCCCCGCGCCTTCGCCTCCCGCTGCGCCACCGTGTAGAGCTCCGACTTGCAGTAGTAGCAACGGTTGGTGGGGTTGGCGACGTAGCTCGGGTCGTCGATCTCGTGGGAGTCGACGAGCGCGTGGGCGACGCCGAGCTCGCGGGCCAGGGCGCCGGCCTCCGCGCGCTCGGTTTCAGGGAGGGCAGGGGAGAGGGCGGTCATGCCGAGCGCGCGTTCGCCGAGGACGTCGTGCGCCACCTTCAACACGAAGGCGCTGTCGACGCCGCCGGAGAAGCACACGAGCGCCGAGGGCATCGTCGCGAGGATCGCGCGGAGAGCTTCGAGCTGCGGGTCCATCGCGGGAGCACATAGCACCACTCCCGCGCGGCGAACAGTGGCGGCGCCACCGGGGCCTTGCCGGGACAACACCTTCCGGGTGATGCTCCGCGGGCCATGCGAACCTCCCTTCTTCCCTGTCCCTCGTGTCGCCGCCATGTGAAGTCTGGCGCACCGTCGTGCCCCTTCTGCGAGGCTCCTCTCGCGGGGGCCGAGCTTCCCGACGGCGCGCCCGACACGCGCGGGTGGAAGCGCGCGGCGATCTTCTCCTTCGGCCTGGCCGTCGCGGGCTGCGGGAGCACCACCACCTCGACGTCGGGCGACGCGGCGCCCGACACGGTGAGCGACACCGGCACGGACGTCACCACCGACCGCCCCGCGGAGACGGGCGCGGACGTGCTCGGGGACGTTCCCGCGGATGACAACGGGGGCGTCGCGCCGCCCTACGGCATCGCCCCGAAGGACGCGGGCGTCCCCGCCGACGACGGGAGCTTCAAGGCCGACTACGGCGCGCCGCCCCCGCCCGATGCGTCGACCGATCGCTGACCCGTCGCTCGTCTTCGCACTGACGGCGTTGGGGTGTCGCGTGACGCAGGCCGACGCGCTCGACGCCAGCGCGCGCCGTGACGTCGCGCGTCCGCTCGCTGCCCCCAAGGACGCCGCCGCCGACGTGCGAGACGCTGCCGCCGTCGATGTCCCGCGGGATGCCGCCGCGCCCGCCTGGGTGGCGCCCGAGGCCCGCTGCACCGGCCACACGCGAGACCGTGACGTGGTGCGGACGGCGAAGTTCTGCCCGGTGCGTACCGTGGGGCGCGTCACGCAGTGGGCCCCCGACGCGGTGGTGGTGCTCGGTGGGGGCATGCTCTCCGACGGTCGCCCCAACTGCGCGACGGTGCAGCGGGGCTACCTCGCCGCCCAGCTCGACGACGCGCTGCGGGCCGCGCCGCCGACCTTCGTGTTCAGCGGCGCGGGCAACGACTCGCGCGCCCTCGCGGCGATGGACGAGGCCGACGCGCGCTGCGTGGCCGCCCGCATCCGACAGTCGGCAGCGACAGGTTCGGCGGCCCAACGCCAGCGGCTCGCGCGGGAGGCTGACAGCGTCGCGGCGGGCCGGTCGTGGGTGATGACGGAGGCCG
>JBILLV010000647.1:0-2745 GCA_044375895.1 Polyangiales bacterium
CTGGGCCACCTGATCGACCAGCGCCCGCACGTCGCGCAAGGGCAACGCCGCGCCGCGCTCGTCGCTCCACGCGCGGAGCACCTTGCCCTCGGGCGGCGCCGTCGCGAGCCACACGGCGCCCCCGTAGACGCCATGGGCACGCAGCGGAACCGCGTTGGGGTGACCGAAGCGCGCGATGCGGTCGAGGGCCTTCGCGCGCGCCGCCGCGTCGAGGGCGCGGGGCGTCTGGACGAAGGTCACCCGCGCCTCCGGCCCCTCCGCGTCGCTCGCGCGCCATCTCGGTCCGTAGGGACCATCGGGGAGCCGCTCGAGGAGGCGGAAGCGTCCCGCGAGCTCGGTGCCGATCACGGCCTCGGGGGTCACCGACGGGTCGCAGCTCCCTCTGCGCGGGCGCGCTCGGCCGCCGGGGAGAGAGGGGGCCAGCCGACGCGGCCGTCGTACGTGATGCGCGCGACGGCGTCATCGAGCCGCTGGGCCTCCGGGGTGCCGTCCGCCGTCCCCTCGCGCAGGTCGCGGAGCACCCACGCGAGCGTGAGTCCGGTGGCGTCCACCGCGCTCGGGTCCGCGCCGCGGTCGAGCAGCTCGTGCACGGTGTCGATCTCGCAACGCAGCGCGGCCTCCATCAGGGCCGTCCGACCGATCGTGTCGGTCGCGCCCACCTCGGCGCCGCGGGCGAGGAGCAGCTCGCGGTGCGCGCGGCCCCCCGTCGTGAGCACCTCGAAGAGGCACGGCGCGGCGCCACCGTGGGTGCGCGCGTTCGCGCTGACGCCGCCGTCGAGCAGCGCGCGGAGGAGGTCGGGGCGGTCAACCTGGAGCGCGTGGTCGAACACGCTCCCCACGTCCTCGCGGTGGGCCACGAACGCGTTGGCGCCGAGGCGGACGAGGGCGGTCACCACGTCGAGGCGCTCGGGCTCCCACGCCCTCGCGCACCAGAACGCGTAGAAGAGCAGCGTGGCGCCGTCACGACCGGGCGCGTCGAGGTCGAGGGTCTGCGCGGCGCGCGTGAGGGCGGGGATGTCCCCGTCGGTGATGCACCGCGCGGCGGCCAGGGCGTCGCCGGTGAAGAGCTCGTCAGGGTTCACGCGGTGCCTCCAGCGTTCAGCATTCCTTGCCTGTGTCCTTCGCGATCGTCTGCTGGTCCTGGGTCTTCTCCCCCTCGATGCCGCGGATCACCTGCGACATGTCATGGCGCGCGAGGGGCGAGCCCGTGCCCGGCAGGGTGAAGCGATTGCCGATGGCGTCGGGCGAGAGCCACGTCTGGGCGCCTCGCGCGGGTGAGAGCAGCGACTGCCACCAGCTGCCCTCCTGGGCGTTGGTGAGGATGTCCCCGCTGACGTGATAGGCGTTCACCATCCCCGGGTTGCCGCGCAGCCGCCCGTAGCCAGGCACCGTGCGCGAGTGGAGCCCCGCGGCGTTGAAGGTCGTCGCGAATCGACCGCTCGCCTGCGACGCGGCCGACGCGAGGCCACCGCCGAGGGAGTGCCCGGCGAAGTCCACGGCCGGTCCGCCGCTCGCGCGGGCGACGTTCGCGATGCCCACCGCCCGCTGGTAGTAGGGGCTGTGCGCGTTGGTGCTCTGCCGCAGGTTGTTGCTCCAGTCGCTCCCCGACCGCAGCCCGTTGGTCCCCTGGAACACCACCGTCGGCCGGTAGCTGTCGCCAAACACCGCTCCGTTCGGTTCGTACACCTGCGCCCGGAAGTCCGTGCCGTTGATCCGAAGCTCGTGCTGGGTGAGCCCATAGCGGCTGAGCGCCTGCGGGTCGTTGCTGATGTTGCGCCACCCCGGGGGGACGGGGTTGTTGGGGTTGTACACGTGGTCGGAGAGCTTCGCGTGCTCCACGGACTTCATGTTGCGCGTGAAGCGCTCGGAGGCGGCGCGCACCGCGGGGTCTTTGCTCTGGGCCCCGGCCTTCGCCTGCTCCTCGCGGCACTTCTGCCGCTTCGCCTTCTCCTCCTCCTCCTTGTCCTTGAACTTCCCCTCCATCTCCGCCTTGTCGTCGTTGCGGATGACCTTCTGGTCCTCCGCCTTGACGGTGCTGCTCTTGTCCTGCGGCCACGAGTCCTGGCCCACGGTGCCGCTCTTGACGCCCGTCCCGGTGCCCGCCTCGTCGCCCTTGGTCACGGGCACCTTGGTCTGATCGAAGCCCCACACCTTGTTGTCGTTGGCCTTCACCGACCCGATGGTCCCCTTGCTCTGGGCGAGCGGCGAGTACACGGGATAGGGAACGGGCAGCAGCGTCCCGCCCATCGGCGTCTGGTTGACGCTCGGGAGGGTGGAGAACGCGTTCCAGTTGCCGCTCTTGCGCGCGATGACGTTGTCCGCCATGGGGGGCTCCTACTCCGACTTCCGAATGAAGGCGCCGTCGCCGTGCTTGCCCGCGAGCTTCTGCACCGACTCGATGATGCCCTTCACCGCTTCATAGGTCTTCTTGATCTTCTCCAGGATCTCCATCGCGGGCCGGTTGACGCCGCGCATGTGCGCCATCGTCATCGCGTTGTCCACGGCCTGACGCGCGAGCGGCTCCGCCCGCAGCTCCGCGGCGAGGCGCACGGCCTCCGGCAGGGCCGCGTCGATGGCGCGGCGATCCACCGGCTGCCCCGGCGTCCCCGACAGCCCCTGCACGAGGCCCACCAGGCGTTGCGTCACCGCCTGCGCGCGCGCCGCGTCGATCGTCGGTCGCCCCTCCATCGACGCCGCCGTCGGCCGCACGCGCTCGCCCAATGCGATGAGCTGCGCCGCGAGCGC
>JBILLV010000648.1:0-2732 GCA_044375895.1 Polyangiales bacterium
GCGCGGGCAAGTACTACACGCCCGGGAGCGAGGGGCTCGTGGTGCTCGGCGACACCCGAACCCTCCGGGCGCGCATCGACATCGACGAGCGCGAGGTGGCGAGGCTGCGCGTGGGGGCCGAAGGCTTCGTGACGGTGGACGCCTTCCCGGGGCGACGCGTGCGCGGGCGGGTCGTCGACGTCGCAAGGCGCTTCGGCCGCCGCAACGTGCGCACCGACGACCCCGCCGAGCGCATCGACACCAAGGTGCTCGAGGTGGTGGTCGAGCTCGCCGCCCGCGAAGGTCTCGTCCCGGGCCAGCGCGTCACCGGCTACCTCGCGCGCTGAGCCTCCCGCGGCCTCCGCGCCGCTTTCGCCGCAGGCGTCGGCGCGATACAACGCGTCCATGCGGAGCATCGCCCTTACACTCGCCGTCGCCCTGGGTTCGTGGCTCGCCGCTCGGAGCGCCGACGCCCAGACGCTCATCTTCTCCGAAGACTTCGAGTCCGGGACGTCGCGCTGGCGTGCGGTCACCCCCGTGCCGGTCACCCTCGCCACCGACATGGCCTGCTCCACCACCTTCCAACGCGAGGTGATCCCCTACAGCGGCGGGCGCGTCTTCCTGACGATGCCGCTCTCGGTGACGCCGGGGGCGCGGTACTGCATGACGGTGTGGATCCGCGGCACCAACACGAGCTGCGACACGCAGCCCTTCATCGGCATCAACGGCCAGTGGCTCGTCGGGCAGGCGGGCTTCGGGACGCCCTACATCGCGGGCGGCACCGTCGTCCCCGTCAACGCCAACGGCGCGTGGAACTGGTACGCCGCCCCCTTCACCGCCATGGATTCCACGCTGGAGATCATGAACGAGATCTTCAACGCCGGCGGGGCCGGCAGCGCCGACTTCGACGACATTCGCATCTACGCCGGGTCGTGCCCCGCGACGCCGGTCGGCGCTCCCCACGCGTGCCCGCCGCCCGAGCAGGCGTGCCCCTGCGCCCTCAACTCCGACTGCAACGCCAACGCCCCCGTCTGCAACGCGGAGACGACGCGCTGCGGCGCCTGCACCCGCGACGCCGACTGCGCGGGCCGTTCGGGCCTCGCCGCGTGCAACACCGCCACCGGCGCCTGCGTCGCCTGCACCACCGCCAACGCCGCCGCGTGCACCGGCGCCACGCCCGCGTGCAACCCCACGTCGAACACCTGCGTGCAGTGCACCGAGGCGAGCGCGGCGGCCTGCACCGGCGCGACGCCCGCGTGCAACGTCGCCAGCAGCACCTGCGTCCAGTGCACGGCGGCCAACGCCCGCGCGTGCTCGGGGGCGACGCCCGTCTGTGGTACGGCGAACACCTGCGTGGCCTGCACCGCGGGCGGAGCGGGGGCGGCGGGGGCGGGCTGCGACGCGACGGCCAACGGTCGCGCGTGCCTCAGCGACACCATGGGCCGCCCCTTCTGCGGCTGCGCGACGGATGCGGACTGCGGCGGCGCGACGTCGGGGCGCGTTTGCGACGTGACGGTGCGCCGCTGCGTCGACGGGTGCTCGCCGGCGATGGGACGCAACGGCTGCCCGGAGGGGCAGTTCTGCTCGTCAGACGACGTCACGGGGATGCGCGCGGGGATGTGCACCACCACCTGCAACTTCGACGGCGACTGCGCGCGGACGATGCCGATGGCGCCGCGGTGCCTCCCGGCGGACGACGCCGGGACGTCGCGCTGCGTGGCCTGCCGCGCCGACGCCGACTGCGCCGCGCGGACGGACGGGCGGCTCCTGTGCGCGCCCGAGAGCCGCACCTGCGTGGCGTGCACCTCGATGATGACGGGGGCGTGCCGCGCCGAGGCGAGCGGCGCCGCGTGCCTCACCGACGGCACCTGCGGCTGCGCGACGGACGGCGACTGCGGCGGCGCGACGTCGGGGCGCGTGTGCGACGCGATGACGCGCGTGTGCGTCGCCGGGTGCCGCGCGATGGGCGGCAACGGCTGCCCGATGGGGATGGTGTGCGACGCCGCGGGCGGGGCGCCCGGTCGCTGCGTGGCGGCTCCCGATGCGGCCCCCGACGTGTCGCCGGATGTCGCTGCGGATGTGTCGCCGGATGTCGCCAAGGACGCCGCGCCCGACGCGGGGCCGACGCCCATGGACGCGCCGAATGATCTCGCTGCGGTGGATGCTTCGGGGCCGAACGATGTCAACGCGCCGCCGAACGACACCCCGGCGCCGCCCGCCGACGTCGCGAGCGATGGGCCCAACACCGCGGAAGACAAGGGCGGCTGCGGGTGCTCGACGCCGCCGACGCGCGCCGCCAACGGCGCGGTGTTCGCGCTGGCAGCCGCGGCGTTCGCAGCGATCGGGTGCCGTTCGGGGCGCCGTCGATCGAGGTAGGGAGCGCCGATCCGCGCCGTGCGCGGAGCATTGTGGTGCGAATCGGTGGTGCAGTACCTTCAGCCACCATGACCGACCTCGATGACGGCCTCCCGTGGCGCTCCACCGCCTGCATCCTGTGCAGCATCAACTGCGGCATCGAGGCGCGCGTCGCCGACGGCGGGCTCGTGAAGATCCGCGGCGACCGCAAGCACCCCGCGTCGCAGGGGTACACGTGCGAGAAGGCCTTCCGCCTCGATCACTACCAGCGCGGATCGCACCGGCTCACCACCCCGCTGCGCCGCCGCGCTGACGGCACCTACGAGGCCATCGACTGGGACACGGCCATCACCGAGGTGGCCGCGAAGCTCGCCGCGGTGCGCGACACCCACGGCGGT
>JBILLV010000049.1:0-40089 GCA_044375895.1 Polyangiales bacterium
CGCTCCCACGTCCGCGACGACGGGCCCCATGAGCCACGAGGCCACCCCTGAACGGCTGCACCGGGGTGGCGAAGTTAGACGGGTGGCCCGCTGCGTCCCTGCGTGGCCTTCAGCGGTGCTCAGCATCCGTCCGCCGCGGAGGTCCATGCCATGCACCACCGGGCCCACGAGGAGTGCTTTATCGCCCGCTCGGTGAAGGCAGATGTCCGATGCGAGCCGACGACTTCCTCCTCGACCGCGCCGCCGGAGTCTTGAGGGCGACGGCCCGGTCACGGAGCCAGACCGACCGAGATGCAATGATGGTAGAAGCGTGAGCACGGCCGCCTCGAGCGATGAGGAACTCTGGGCGAACGTGCAGGTGATGGGACGCGGAGGCCGGGATTGACCAAGAAGGACCATGGTGAGATCGAGCGCCTCCTGGCGGTCGCGAAGCAGCGGGTCAGCGGGTCGCTCGCCCGGCTCCGTGACCGGCACGGAGAGCAGGAGCGGGCAGCCTACCGCTCCGCGAACGCCGAGCTCCTGACGCTGGAGCGGCGGCTGGCAGAAGTTCGAGGCGAACCCTACGCGACGCCACTCGACTTCCCGGTCCAGTGGGATACCGGAGCTCCGCTGCCGCACCTGATCTGCAGCGATGACCGCACCTTCCTTATGTTCCTGGTTGAGACGATCGATCCCAACTGGGACGGCACCTATGCCACGATCAAGGACCCTGCCGGCACCGCCCCCGAACCGCTGGCGCTGGTCGAATTTCGACGCTGCGTCTCGGTGAAGCTGGGGGCTCCGAACGACGAGGTCCTCTCGGGCCACCCGCTCGACGGGAAGGGGCTCGAGCCGTACACGGCACAGGTGGTCATGAACTCGCCGTGGCTGGCCGAGTTGCAGCGCATCAACCGCGTTCATTCCGGGTACCGACCGGAGTCTTGGACGAAGCTCAGCCACTACGTGTTCTGGTTTCATGACTCGACGTTCGAGTGTGTCGCGGAAGGGTGGTCCGTCGAGGTTCACCATGAGTCGTTGGCGAGCCTGCTGGCGCGGGCGTGCGCACGCCTCACCGCGTAGGAGATCGACGCGCGGGAGGAGGTGACCGCGTGCGCGCCGAGTGTGGCGTTGATTGCCTTGTCCCCTTGACTCGCGCACTCGCAGCCTCTAACGGTTCTGGGTGTGGGAAGCACCCTGCCTGTCATTGCTGTGGCGACGCTGACCTTGGCGGTGGGACTCTTCGTCGTACTGCGAGCCCGCGCTGTCCGCGAGCGACCTCGGCGATCGAAAGTGATCAGCGAGACCCGCGCGAGGACCGTTGCAACCGCGCTCGGTGCCACGATCGAGCGCGATCGCTCCATCGACACGACCTGGCGCATCGAGGTGCCGAGCGCGAGAGGGCAACTGCTGCTGCAGATGAGCACGGTCTTGCTCGACGGAGGACTCCGTATGGCGCAGGCGTACCACTGGCTCTCGCTTCGAGCGTCGGTGCCAGTGGCGCTGCCCGAAGGCGTGTCCGTTCGGCCACCTCGCAGGACGGTGTTCGACTGGCGCGACGGCACGCCGGGCGAATCCCCGACGCACACAACGCCCTCCGCGCGCGTGCTGTTCGTCGAGGGGCTTGAACGCGGGGCGATCGACGAGCGTGCGCTGTTTGCGTGGGTCGACTCGCTGCCGGCAGGCGTGACGTTGGTGCTGTTGGATGCGAGCACGGTCGAGCTGCGTGCCGCCGGCGTGATCGCGAGCGATCCGCTCGTCGCCGCGCGGTCGATGCTCCGCGCGGTCGATCGAATCGCGCGCACGGAGTGAAGCACAACGGGAGTGCTCCGGAGGAGAAGGCACGCTCGGCGAGCGGGCGCTCGATCGCGCGTCGGCGGATCGGGCGTCCGACGCCCCACGTCACCAAGCCCCTCCCCCATTTGTGCACTCGATCCGTCGCACCACCGACGTTCGGTCGACTCTCGCAGTGCGGCGCGCAGTGGTGCTGGAGTGGAGGCGATGGGCCCGGTGAGTTCTCCGCGCGACGAGGGATGCGCCCGCCGTGACGGTGGTGTCACCCGCGCTGTGCTACGACCGCCGTGTGCGGGGGGAGGGTGACGGCGTCGTCGCGGAGCACGCAGCCCCGATCGCTCGCGGCGAGCAACGTCGCCCCGTCGCCGAGGCGCACCGTGATCGGAGCGTCGCCGAGGTTGGCGGCGACGGTGAGGCGCTCGCGGGGGCTCACGCGGTCGAAGCAGACCACGTCGGGCGCCGCGTCGGGCGCGAGGTCGAGCCTCCCCTCGCGCAGCGCCTCTCGCTCCGAGCGGAGGGCGAGGAGCGTGCGGTACCAGGTGAGCAGCGAGTCGGGGTCGCGCGCCTGCACCTCGACGTTGCGCTCCCGCCAGCGGTCGTGGACCGGGAGCCAGGGAGCGACCTCCGCGGGGCAGAAGCCCGCGTTGGGGGCGTCGGTCCATTGCATCGGGCTCCGGACCTCGTCGCGGTTGAGCCGCTCGGGGAGGCGTCGGTTGAGCCACTCGGGCAGGTGCCGGGCGACCACCCCGGCCACCGGGTCCTTCGCGTTGGCCAGAGGGATGTAGCGGTTCTCCAGCCCGATCTCCTGGCCCTGGTAGATCACCGGGACGCCGCGCAGGGTACACAGGAGCGCCGCGAGCACCCGCGCCTTCCGCTGGTCGCCGCCGAGGCGCGAGAGGCTCCGCGCACGGTCGTGGTTCTCCAGCACGTAGGTGGGGGCCAGGGGGGGAGGGAAGTCACGTTCGAAGCGCGCGATGAGGGCGCGGTAGACGGGCGCCGCGTAGCGCGCCGCGAGGAAGTCGAAGAGGAAGACGAGGTGCAGGCCCGCGCGGTCGCCGTCGGAGACGTAGCGCCGCAGCACCGACGAGGGGCCAAACACCTCGCCGAGCAGCGCGCGGTCGGGCCGAAACTCGTCGCAGACCGCGCGGAGGTCGCCGGCGAGCGCGAAGCAGTCGTCGGTGTTGAGCGTGCGGTTGGGCGTCTGGAGCCTCGGCATGCCGGCGTACACGGTGGGCCACGGGTCGTTGTCGCGGAGCGCGGCGTCTTGCATGCACGAGCCGAAGATGTCGAGGCGAAAGCCGTCGACGCCGCGCCCCAGCCACATCCGCACCATGTCGAACATCTCGGCCCTCACCTCGGGGTTGCGCCAGTTGAGGTCGGGTTGAAACGAGAGGAAGGACGCGAGGTACCACTGCTCCCGCTCGGTTGACCACTGCCAGGCGCGGGGGAGCTGCAGCTCCGAGCGCCAGTTGTTGGGGGGGACGGGGCGACCGCGCCAGTCGCGCCTGCCGTCCGACCAGACGTACCAGTCCGCCCTCGGGTTGGCGCGGGACGAGCGCGACTCGACGAACCACGGGTGCTCGTCGCTGGTGTGGTTGAGGACGAGGTCGAAGACGACCGCGAGGCCGCGCCGATGCGCCTCGTCGATGAGCCGCTGCGCGTCGTCGAGGGTGCCGTACTCGGGCGCCACGTCGCGGTAGTCCGTGATGTCGTAGCCGAAGTCGCGCTGCGGCGAGCGAAAGAAGGGTGACAGCCAGAGCGTCTCGACGCCGAGGTCGACGAGGTGATCGAGGCGCGACACGACGCCGGGCAGGTCGCCGATGCCGTCGCCGTTGGAGTCGGCGAAGCTCCGCGGATACACCTGATAGATGCTGGTCGAGGCCCACCAGGGCGGTCGTGCGCTCATGGGGGCGACGGTAGCCGCCGCGGGCTCGGACCGTCAGGGAGAAAGCCTGAGCGCGCAGACGCGGCGCGCGACCGGATCTGCGCCCCTTGCGGTGTGCTGCCCTTCAGCGGCGCCCTGCGTTGCGATAGAGTCACGGCGATGGCGCAGCGCCCGGACAAGCTCGGCGAAGTCTTGGAGAAGCTCCCGCGCGACGGCGTCGAGCTGCGGCTCGCCGAGCGCGACGAGACGCCGCTCATCTGGGCCGTCAGCGAGGGCTATCACGACATCGCGGTCACCCTCATCGAGGCCGGCGCCACGCTCGACGCGCAGAACGTCGACGGCAACACGCCCCTCCTCCGCGCGGCATGCGAGGGTCGCACCGAGCTCGCCAGCGTGCTGATCAAGGTCGGCGCCAGGCTCGACGTGCAGAACCACGACGGCTACTCCGCGCTCATCCTCGCACGGCGGCGCGGTCACCCTGCGATCGTGGAGCGGCTGCTCGACGCGGGCGCCGACACGACGCTGGTCACCGCGCGCGGGGCGACCTACGACGCCCCCGGCCACTCGCCGAAGACGTCGCTCACCGGCCGGCGCGACGCCGGCGCCGAGGCCAGGATCATCGACGCGATCACGCGGTGGCGGGACGGCCGGATGCAGGGCCGGACGCTGGAGAAGTACGTCAACCTCGACGAGGCCGCCCGCTTCGTCCCCACCGCCGTGCTGCGCGAGGCGTACGTGCGCTACGCCGGATCGGCCGCGCCCACGCTCCCCAACTTCGTGGCGCTGGACGAGGGGATGGAGCTCGGGATCGTGTCGGGCAACGTCCCCGCGATCGCCCGCGCGGTCTCGTCGCTGCTGAGCCGCTCGCTCGAGGACGCGCGCAACGATCGGGGCGGCCACCTGCCGGTCGAGGTGGTCCGGCGGGTCCAGCTCGAGATCATCTCGCCCTACGGGGTCGCGCACCTCTGGGGCGTCACCGGGCATCGCTTCGTGCTGTCGCGGCGGGTCGGAGACCAGAGCGAGATCCTGGCGACGATCCTCGTCGGACGCAGCAAGGACACGGTGTTCTTCTTCACCGGGCGGTACAACAACCTGCGGCACTCGACCATCGAGGACACGGTCGACTTCGCCCAGCCCGACCGCGATGACCCGGCCCAACGGTGGTTCGACCGCTTCTGGTTTCCCGACATCGTGCGCTTCAAGCCGCGCGGGTACCACCACATCGCCAACTTCGTCGTCGGCCGGGAGCAGCGCGGGCAGAAGCTCTCGCGGCTCCTGCTCGACTCGATCGTCCGGCACTACGCCCGCGACCACCTCGCGGCTCACGGACGGCCGGTCGGGCATTCGCAGCACGTGCTGTGCGGCCGGGGCTTCTGGCAGATCGGCGACCCGCCGTGGCTCCCGCGGATGGAGCGGCTGGGCTTCTATCTCCGCTGGGGCGCCGAGAGCTTCTTTGTCGAGCACCCGTGGGCCCCGTTGCCGCCGGTGTTCGACGAGCGCGGCGAGCGGGTCGCCAACGTCGCCTTCAACGAGCGCTCGGGCCTCGCGGCGCGCTACGCCACGTCGAGCCCCACGGGCAACCTGTCCGAGCACCTGCTCGACCGCGTCGCCGAGGTCGTTCGCAGGGCGGGTGACCCGCGGGCCAAGCTGCAATACTTCCAAGCGATGTTCGACTTCACATGAACGACCTCACCCTGCTCCGAGGCGAGCACACCCGCGCGACCCAGAAGGTCGCTCCCTTCACCGGGGAGGGCGCCTACCACGGCTCGACGCGCCGACGAGCGCCCCCGCGCGCGGCCGCCCCAGCGCCCGTCATCGACGAGATGGCGCCCGAGACGCTCCGCGGCCTTCCGCTCGACGGAACCGCATCGATCGCGGACTTCGCGGCCACCTTCTCCAACCTCTACGTGGTCGAGCGCACGCTGCCGACGCCCACGCAGGAGGAGGTTCGAGGTGACGGCGTCGTCTTCTGCTGGTGTCCCCTGGAGGACGCCCTCGCGGCTGCCGGGCCGCTCACCCGGCGCGTGCTCGAGGCGATGGAGGGCCTCGTCGTCGGCGACAAGCGCTTCATCTACGTCGACTCGAAGATCCAGTACTTCGAGCCCGGCGACGTGCCGGTCGACAGCCAGCACTGGCACGTCGACGGCAGCATCGTCGCGCGCGGCCCGGCGGTCGAGGCCCTCGGACACAACCTCCTGCACGACATGAGGGCCCGCTTGACCAGCGGGCGCGTGCCCCCGCGGTACCTCGCGTACCAGTCGTCCGATCACTGCGCGACGCTCTTCCTCGACGCGCCGGTCACCGTGGTCATCCCCGAGCTCGTCCCCACCTTCGACGGGCTCGACGCGGCGGTCCGGGCCCTCGATCCGCCGCCGGTCAGCCAGCCGCCCGCGTCGATCGTGCGCACCGACGGGCGGTCGCTGCACCGCGCGACGGCGGCGACGGCGGCGGGCTGGCGGCTGTGGGTGCGCGTCGTCGAGACCGACCGCGAGGTGCTGCTCGATACGTCGATCATCGATTGCTACAACACGGTGTTTCGCCTGCCGCGCTGAGAGTCTGCCGATCCATCTCTCCCGTCGGCGGTCGTCGCACCAACGCATGCTCCACCTCCAACCGCCCGCGCCGCCATTGCCTCCTACTCCATCGTGAACTCCACCGGCTGCTCGAAGCTCAGCTCGCCCAACTCCCGGGGCAGGCGCACCGACTCGAGCACCTGGCTCATGCAGGTCGTGAGGTCGCGCGGGTCGATCCCGATCGACGCGACGGGTGTCTGTCCGACCGACCCGGGTCCGATCATCCCCTCGCGGAGGGTGATGCGGTACACGACCACGCCGGCGAGGGGCCCCGCCTGCTCCATGGTTCGCCGGTGGCAGTGGTCGAACCGGTCCTGCAGCGCCGCGAGCTGATCGCGGTAGCCCGCGTTGAGCACCGCCGCCGGGACGTTGGCGAGCACGAAGGTGACCCGCGGACCCGGAGGGGGCGCAGGCCCAGCCGCGGCGGCGGCGAAGGTGGCGAAGAGCTGGGGCAGGCGCCAGGCGATGCGCATCTCGATGCTGGCCAGCCAGTGACGCCAGGCCGCCCGCTCGGCGGTGGTGAGCGCGACGGCGGCGAAGGTCGGGCTGAGCCGGCTGAGCGCGGCGGCGGACTCCACCCGGAGCGCCGCCGCGAGGCGTGGCCCGGCGGCGCGGAAGGCGTCCTGCACGACGGCGCGCGGCTCCTGCCGGAGCGCATTGAGCTGGAGGGAGGAGAGGACGACCAGACCGACGCCGTACCCGGCCGGGAGCAGGAGGACGTTGCGCTGGGCTTCGGGCTCGGGCGTCGGCATCGCCGCCGTCGCCGCGGTGAGGTCGGCCAGCGAGGCGATGGCGAGGGCCCGGCCGTTGCCGCCGCCGATCACCGCGCGCTCGGCGGCGCCGACGAGCTGCGGCGCGTAGTCGGCGAGGCCCGTCGGCAGGCGGACCGGCGCGGGCGTCGTCGTGACGACCTGGCGGACGAAGGACGTGCGCGTCGAGCGCTGCACCCCCGACACGGAGAGAACCCGCCGCGGGCCGCCGACGAACCACGCCGTCGGCGCGAGGCCCTCGCCGCAGCTCCCATTGACGGCCTCGGTCACGGCCGCGACGCCGCGTTCGAAGCCGTCGAGGTCCATCGTCATCGGGCTGCGGAGGAGGAGCGCGTGGGGGCACGCCGTCACCACCCCCTCGTGGAGCAGGACGGCGCCCGCGAAGCCCGCGCTGCGAACGCGTTCGAGCACCTCGGCCTCGCCGGTGGGGGTGTAGCGGGGCTCCACCTGCACCGCCCCGCGGGTCCGCTGCGCGACGTCGCGCGCGACGTCGTTCAGCACGGCGCGGACCGCGTCGGGGGTGCGGGACGAGGCGACGATCACCAGCCGCGCGGTGGCCATGGGCACGGGCGGAGGCGCCGGCGGCGGCTGCGCGACGGCGAGCGATGGGGCGAGCGCGAGCAGCGCGGCGAGGCGGGCAATGAGGGTGCGCATGACGAGGCTCCCGGTGCGGCGAGGCCGCGACGGGAGCCGCAATCCCCGCGCGGGTCAACGGGAATCGACCGGCGCGGAGGGCCCCGCGCTACAGGAGCTTCGCCTTCCCAGCCACGCCCTGCGCCCTGCGCCCGCGCGTCGAGGTCACCGCGCCGTGGGGATGCACCCGAGCGAGACCTCGAGAACCCCATGCAGCGTGTCAGGCCCGAGGGCCTCCAGCACGGTCGCGGCCGGGGGCAGCGCCGTCATCGCGTCACGCGGGATGCGCTGGCGTTCCAGGCTGCAATCCGCGAGGTCGCGCGACCGGACGAGCCGCGCGAGCCCGCACCCCGACCGCGCGGCGGGGTCGAGCGCCAACGGCCGGCCCACCAGAGTCCACTCACGGGGGAGCGCCGCGCCGGCCGCGTCGGGCGCCATGCCGTCGTTCAGTTGCACCTTCGCGCCGATCACCACGAGCCGCGTCACCCCCGCGGCGCTGGCCGCCCGCGCGACCCGCTCGAACCGCGCCCACGACGTGCCCAACTCTGGCACCACCGCGAGCGTCGCGGTCGGGGGGGCGCCCGCCAACGACGCGCTCAGCGCGATCGCCAGCGTCGCCTCGTCGCGCAGCGAGACCGTCGGCCCGCGGTCCAGGCGGAGCGCGTCGCCCGAGATCCTCACCCACCGCCGCACGTCCGCCGCGATCGGCATGTCGTCGGGCAGGCGCAGCGGCGTGAACGTCCCCTCGAACACCACCGCCGGGTCGAGCTGGCCGTCGAGCCTCGCCGCCCGCGCGCTCCGTACCTCCGTCCAGGCCAGGCCGTCGCCCGCCGCCATCGCGAGAGCCGCCAGCAGCGCGCCCCAGGGCACGCGCCGCCGCCGAAGCCCGCCCGCCAGCGCGCCCCCCAGCGCGACCGCCGCGCACAGCGTCAGCACCGCCGTGAAGCTATGCGCGGTCGCGACGTCGTGCTCCGTCCACGCCTCGATCGGCGGGAAGTAGACCATCCTCACCGGCCAGCACCGCTCGGACAGCGCCGCCCGCTCCTGCGCCGCGGCGGACGCGAGCCACGCCCCCGCCGCCATACACGCGAGGCTCGTCAGGAGCGCGAGCGCGGCGCCCGAGTCGTCGGTCGCGCGCTCCGTCGGGGCCCGCGTCTCCTCGCGGTAGGGGCCGTGCGGGCGAGCGAGCGTCGCTCCGTCGGCGCGGGCGACGCGCAGCGCGTGGGCCGTCGTCGCCGCGGCCGCCCCCGCCGCGAGCGCCACGGCGGCGGCCCACTGCCGCGCGAAGGTGAGCGGTTCGACGACGGGCGCGAGCTGGAAGTCGACCTCGTGCCACGCGAGGCCGAGCGCGAAGAGGCCCACCGCCGCGCCGACGCACGCCGCGAAGGGGTCGCGCGATGGGGCGAGGCGCCACCGGACCGCGGCCGCCGCGAGGAGGAAGCCCGCGCTCACGCACGCCCCCACCCGGTGGGCGAACAGGGCGGGGGCGAAGGTCGTGAGCAGCGAGACGGAGAGCGGAGCGCCCTCGTACGCGGGCACCGTCGGCGAGCGGGACGCCGCCACGAGCGCGAAGCACCCCGCGGCCCAGGGGAGCGAGGCCGCGAACAGCGTCGCCGCGACGCCCCCATCTCGTCCGCCACCGCGACGCCACGCGTCGCGCGTGAGGAGGGCCCAGGCCGACACCACGGCGACGCATGACAGCACCGAGCTCCCGCCGCCCCGTCGGATGAGGTCGATCACACGCCACGTCGACTCGTGGCCGAGCGTCGCGAGGGAGGCGGCGAGGGCGAGCGTGGGGGTCAGCGCGAGGGCGAGGCGGGGGCCGAACCGCATGGTGGGCGTACGGTATCACCCGCGTCACTCGTAGGGTGAGAGCGGTGCACCAGGCGGATAGGGCATTCAACGCCCCTCCTCGCCCTATACGTCGCGCAACGGATGTCTCCGTCGTACGACTCGCAGATCGCCCCGGCTCGCGCTGACCGAGGCGGGAATCGCGTTCGCGGCGCACCCCGTCGACATCCACCGCCGTCGCCAGAAGTTTCCCATCGAGGAGCCATCGATGTCGTGGTGCGAAGGAGGGCGTCGCCGTGGTGGTGCTCCACGGCCTCAACCTCGCTGCGCGCTGATGCGACTGGCCGCTGGTGCTCCGCGAGGGGCGGGCGACGGTTGATCCGATGGCCCAGGTGGTGACGCGCGGGCGGCTGCGGGCGGAGTTCGAATTCGACGCGCACGTGGGACGTGCCCGGAGGATGGGCGGCCGTTCGCGGTGGCGTGGCGGCGCGCGACGGGCTGAGGGGACACCGGGCGAGCGGAGCTGCCGACGCCTGCACCTGGAGCTGCCGACGCCTGCACCTGGGACTCTCCCCGGTGCCCCTCAGTCCGCGTCGAACACTGCGTCGACCGCTACGGCGAGCCCCTCGTAGCGCGCGGAGATCGCCGTCGTGCCGCGCCCGAACACGCCGTGCGTCGCGTACTCCTCCCCGTCGAGCCGGAGCACGGTGACGGTCTCGGCCTCCGGGTCGACGATCCAGTACTCGGGGATACCCGCTTCGGCGTAGTCGCGACGCTTGGTGACGAGGTCACGGACGCGGTCATCGGCGCCGCCGCTGACGATCTCCACCGCGAGGTCCGCCCCGCGCCAGTAGTCCTGGCCGCGCAAGTGGAGTCGCTCCTTCGTCAAGAAGACCACGTCGGGCTCGCGGAAGCGCCCCGCGCGCAGCCGAACCCGAAGGCCCGCCGAGCGCGTCTTGCCGCCCACCCCCAGCGCGTAGACATCGATCAGGATGAGCAACAGCTTGAGAATCGCCTGATGGCGGTCGGTGGGCACCGGGAGCACCTCGATGAAGCCGTCCACGAGCTCAATGCGCGACTGCTCACCGTGGAAGGCCAGGTACGCCTCCTCGCTCCAGTCCCCCTGCCTCGGGAGGAGGGTTGCAAGCGCCCACACCGGTTCGCCCATGGCAGTCATCGCGGAGAGAGCATGCCCGAAAACGCGTGGCGTGTCATTGCGCCAGGAAGGGACGCCGGGCCGAAGACGGCTGCACCTGGACGATCTCCGCGCCGATCACGCTCGCGTCGAGGTGCGCGGCCGCGAGCACCGCGCGCAGCGCCGACACGAGCGAGACGTCGTGCAGCGTGAGGGTGACGCGGCGGTCGCCGACGTCGTCGCCGAGCACCATGTTGAAGCGACCGAGCTCGGCGAACATCCGCAGCGTCTCCCCCACTGGCGCCTCGCGCAGCGCGATGGAGCGCAGGCGACGTCGGCCGCTCCGCGTGTCGACGAGGCGGTCGACCGGGTCGCGCTCCGCCGCGGGGACGATCCGCACCGTCCGCTCGATGGGCGCGCTCGTCGCGAGGACGCGCGCGAACGCCGGGTCGTCCGGGCGCTCCACCCAGCGCGGGAGCAGCGCGATCGGCGCCGCCGCGGGCTCCGGGGGCGGAGCGGTCGCGGCGCAGGCGGAGAGCAGCAGCAAGCCCAGGAGACGCCAGGGACGCATCGGGCACGGAGCGTCGCGCAGGGGCGGGCGGAGTTCAAGCGCGCGGCCCGCGGAGGCCCAGGCAGCGCTCGCCGAAGAGCCTCCGATGGGCACGGAGAACAACCGCAAGGTGGGCATCTATCGGGGCGGCGATTTCTCCATGGCGCCGCTCGTCGAAGCGGTTGGCGGCTACGCGGCCAGCTTGACGGGGGCGGGGCGCAGCGAGGTGGCGCGCGCGGGGAGTGGGGCGACGGTGCCGAGGCGGTCGAGCTTGCGCCAGCCCTGGCGCGCGCCGAGGGCCGCCGACACCATCGACCAGAGGCTCACGGCGTAGAGAAACTGTCGGTAGGTGAAGCGCTGCACGAGCAGGAGCGCGAGCCAGTGGAGGGGCTTGCGGTCGAGGCGGAAGGCGAGCACCGACGCGACCACGTCCATGGCGAGGAAGCCCAGGTAGCCGCTGAGGAAGGCCGACCACTGGCCCGTGATGATCGCGTGGAGCATCGCCGCGTCGCCCAGCGGCGAGGCGATGGGGAAGAGCACCTGGAAGAGCAGCAGGTTGGGCAGGGCGACCCACCCGACGGGCCCCCGGAGCAGCGCCGCGCGGTGCTTGGTGAGGCACTGGAAGGTGCCGTAGGTCCACCGCACGCGCTGGCGCCAGAGCGCGCCGAGGGACTCCGGGGCCTCCGTCCGGCCCACGGCGCGGGGCTCGTAGGTGATGGTCCCGCCGGCCCGGAGCACGGTGAGGGTGAGGTCGGCGTCCTCGACGAGGGTGTCGCCGCTGTACCCGCCGACGGCCAGCACGGCGTCGCGCCGCCACGCCCCGAGGGCCCCGGGCACCACGCCGACGCAGTTGAGCGCGGCGAAGGCGCGGCGGTCGAAATTCTGGCTGGTGACGTACTCGATGGCCTGGAAGGCCGTGAGCCACGAGCGCACGTTGCCCACCTCGACGTTGCCGCACACCGCCGTCACCTCAGGGTCGGCGAAATGCGCGACCATGCGCCGGATGGCGTCGGGCGCGACCACCGTGTCGGCGTCGACGGCCACGATGATCTCCCCGCGGGCGTGGCGGATGCCGAGGTTGGCCGCGGAGGCCTTGCCGCCGTTGGCCTTGCGCACGCAGCGGACGCGCGGCCGGGTGGCGGCGACCCGCTCGACCACCTCCGCGGTGTCGTCGCGCGAGCCGTCGTCGACCACCAGCACCTCCAGGTTGGTGTACTCGCCGCGGAGCAGCGAGCGGACGCTCCCCTCGATCACCTTGCCCTCGTCGTACGCGGGGATGAGCACCGTCACCAGGGGCTGGTAGTCGGGCGCCTCGACGACGCGCCGCCGGTCGCGCAGCGCCAGGGCGGCCAGCAGCGCGATGCGCAGGCTCGCCAGCACCGTGCACGCCGTGAAGAGCGCCGCGAGGAGGCGCGCGCCGCCGGCCCGCATCGAGGCCAGCCAGCCGACGCCGAGGGAGGCGACGCGGTCGCGCGCGGCGAGCGGCGGGGCGATGGCGTCGCGGCCCACCCCGGCGTAGCGGTCGAGCGACACGAGGCGGTAGCCCCGCGCGCGGAGCTGCGGGATCGCGCGCCGCACGGCGTCGACGGTGGCGCCGCGGTCGCCGCCGCCGTCGTGGAGCACCACCACGCGGCCGCCGCGCGCCACGCCCTCGACGATGGCGCGGGCGAGCGCCGCGCCATCGGCGCCCTGCCAGTCGTGCGGGTCGACCGAGGCGGCGGCGTAGGTGTAGCCGCGCGCGAGGGCCCGCGCCTGGGCCGCCACGGCGGCGCGGTCGGTGGCGTCGAAGAAGGCGGTGAAGGGGGCGCGGTAGAGGGACACCTCGCGGCCGGCGAGGGCCTCGAGGAGGCGCGTGGTGCGGTCGAGCTCGGCGGCGTAGTCGGCGGTGTCGAGCCCGTCCATGCGGGGGTGGTGGTAGGAGTGGTTGCCGATGAGGTGGCCCTCGCGCGCCGCGCGGCGGACGAGCTCGGGGTGCGCCATCGCCTGCTCGCCGACGACGAAGAAGGCCGCCGGCGCGCCCGCGGCCCGGAGCACGTCGAGGAGCGCGGGCGTGTGGACGGGGTCGGGTCCGTCGTCGAAGGTGAGGGCGACGTCGCGCTTCGAAGCGTCGCCGCCGAGGCGCTCGAGCACCGCGGGGGTGGGCGGCGCGAGGTAGCGGGCGGCGGCCACGAAGCCCTGCGGGTCGAGGGTCACGGCGCGGCGCCCGTCGCGGCGCGGGGCGCGGAGGGCGACGAGGTCGCCGTCGCCGACCACGACGTCGTCGGCGGGCGCGGGGGCGGCGGCGAGCGCGGCGCGGCGGGCGGCGGCGCTGCGCGCGCGGAGGACGGGCCAGAGGGAGGGGTCCTCGGTTCCGGCGCGCCAGAGGGCGGTGCGGGTGACGCCGCGCGCGGCGAGGAGGGCGAGCGCGTCGGCGGCGGAGGCGCCGTCGTTGCACCAGGCGGTGCGCGCCGCGCCCCCGGCGGTGCGGTAGTCGAAGCGCGCCCCGGCGGCCTCGGGGACGTAGCGGGGGGTGGCGCCGGCGAGCGCGGCGCGGGCCATGGCGGCCCCGAAGGCCAGCGGCTCGGCGGGCCCGGGCGGGCTCACCGGCCAGTCGTAGCAGTAGGCGCCGAGGGCCACGACGAGGCGGTCGGCGGGGACGAGGGCGCGGGCGCGGTCGACGGCCTCGGCGAGCCAGCGGCGCGAGGCGATGGGGCCGTGGGCGCTCGACGTGTGGTGCTGGTCGTAGGCCATGAGCACCACGCCGTCGGCGACGGCGCCGAGGCGGGCGAGGTCGTAGGCGGCGTCCCACGGGGCGACGTCGACGGTGACCGAGCGGCCCGTCGGGTGGAGGGCGGCGCGCAGCTCCGCGGTGAAGGCCACGAGGCCGGCGGCGTCTTCGGGCGCGAGGGCTTCGAAGTCGACGTTGACGCCGTGGGCGCCGAGGGCCACCACGCGCCCGGCGACGGCGCGGGCCACGCAGCGGCGCGCGCCCTCGTCGGCGAGCAGCGCGGCGGTCTCGGCGCTGGCCCAGCGGTCGCCGTCGAGGTTGGCGAGGCGCGGGACGACCTTCACGTCCGGGCGCCCTAGCAGCGCGCGCGTGGGCGCGTCGACCGTCTCGCGCAGCGCGCAGCCCGCCGTGGCCACGCGGAACCAGTCGGGCGACACCGCGCTCACGTCGCCGAGGTGGGCGCGGACGGCGGCGTGTGACGCGGGGTCGTCGACGGCGAAGAGGACGCGGCTGCCCTCGGGGAGGGGGAGCGCGGGGGTCGTGATCGAGGCGGCGACGGCGGCCGCGCGGGCGTCAAGGCTGCGGAGGAGCGCGGCGTAGTCGCCCGTCGGGGGGGCAGCGGGCGCTGGGGCGGGCTCGTCGCGCCAGGCGCCCGGCGTCGGGAGCGCGCGGCTCCGGGCGGCGGGGAGGGCGCTGCGCGGTCGCACGGGCGTGAGGCCGAGCGCGAGGAGGGCGACGGGCAAGCCGAGGAGGAGCGTGAGCCCGAGCGCGGCGCGCGCGAGCCAGCGACGACGCCTCTGCGATGGATCTTCGAAGACCATGTTCCTCTGGGGGGCAATGGGAGGTGATGCGCGGCGCCTCGCCGGGGATGACGGCGAGGGGCCACGTCACGGGAACGACCACCGCGGCGCGGAGTTGAATCGATTCCGCGCGGTGCGCGGCCTTCGGACGCGCGGGCGGCGCGGTGAAGGCGAGCGGCGGGTACTCCTCGACGGCTCCTTCCCGCGTGCGAACCTTGCCCGCGATCGGCGAGCTGAGCGCGATGGGGCTGACGCGGCTCGTACCCACCGACTCCGCCAGGAGGGGGGAACGCGCGGAGCCGTGCGCTCTTGCCGACGCTGTTGCGCCCGAAGACCAGCGTGAGCGGTCGCAGTTCGAGCGCCGCGGCAGGCAAAGCCCGTCCTTCGATCGCAACGGGGCCGCTCAGTTCACCGCTGGGCAGTGCCCGCTCGGCGACGCCGCGGCGCCGCTCACTTCGTGTCGGTGCGGAGCTCGAACAAGCGCTTGTAGTACGCCGCGTCTCGGCGCCAACGGAGCGGGAGGTAGAGCAGCAGCGCGAGCAGGCCGACGGCGGCGCCCGCGCCCAGCGCCCACCACCGCCGCGCCCGCCGCGGGAGCATCTCCCAGCTCGTCGGCCGGAGCGCGACGTGGAGCTCCGTGGCGGCGTCGCCGAGCAGAACGCAGGGGGCCGAGCCGCCGCCTCGGCCCAGCGCGCGCGCGTGCATGAGCACGTCGTCGAGGCCGCCGCGACCGACGACCAGCGCGCGCCGAAACTCCACACGCGCGAGGTCGAGCGCCGCGGCGCGTCGCGGGAGCCCGACGGCCGAGAAGGTGTACTCCGCGGGGGCGCGCCCTTCGCCGCAGCTCCGGTCGATGTCGACGGTCTTCGGAGGGAACGCCGTCGGGTCGAGCAGCTCGGACTCCTCCCACGGCCCGATGGCGCCGCTCGGATTGGGCCAGAGGTGCCGGTCTTCGAGCGCGCGCTCGAGGGTGAGGCGCCGCGTGACGGGCACGGCGTCGAGCCACGGGCGCCACCCGCGCGGCGCCGGTCGCGGAGCCTCCTCGCGCGTCACGGACGGGCGGGCGGCCTCCGCGCGGCGCGCCTTCGCGCGCGTGAAGGCCGCGGCGGCCGCGCGACCCCGCGCGATCTCGTAGCGCCAGGTGTGCTCCGTGTACACGCAGGTGACCTGGGTCTCGGTCGTGCGGCTGTAGTTTCCGTCGCTGTCACGCTCCTGGCCGTGGACGATCTCGACGACCTCCTCGTCGCGCTCCGTGTGCGACCAGGCGCGGGCCAGGTGCGACGCGCCTTCGACGACCGCGGTGACCGCGCCATCGAGCGCGCGGAAGTCCTCCAGCGCGTCGTCGCACGCGGCCCTCGCCTCGCGGACGACGGCCGCGAGCGCGGCGACGTCCCGCGCGACGGTCGGCCCCGCGGCGCCGTCGTGGCAGCGGGCGGCCAGGGCGCGACCACGGATCGCCGCGTCGAGCATGAGCCGCGACGCGCGCACCTCCGAGGGCGCCGCGGCGGGGAGCGGCGCGAGGGGCTGGAAGGCGTGCCGGGGGCGGGCGAGGCGCCGGTCCACGCCCCAGCCGGTCAGGAGCGACAGCGCGACGATGCCCAACAGGATCAGCGCGGGCGCGTGCTCCGCGGCCGCTCGCCGGAGGTTCGGGCCGTCGGCCGGGAGGCCGAGGCGCGCCCGCTCCTTCGCGAGGCGGCGCCGGTGGTCCGCGAGGTACCGCCGCAGGTCGCCGTGGGCCAGCGCGTCGACGCGGGGGACGTCGAAGGCCGCCAGCACCTGCGCGAGCGCGTCGGCCCCGCCGCCGCGGTACGCGCCGCTCGCGTGGGCCTCGGGGTCGGCGTGGATGGCGGCGAGGTCAGCGGCGATCTGCGCGTCGGCGGACGCGACGGCCTCGGCGAGCGCGCCGCGCGCACCGAGGGCGCGCTGCGCGCGGCTGTAGCGCACCGCGTCGAGGAGCCCGAGGGCGCGGAGGTTCTGCCAGAAGGTCGCGCGCAGGGCGAGGCTCCGGAGCCGGTCCTCGCCGAGCTCGAGGAGCTTCTGCGAGAGCGTCATCGCCGAGAGGCTCTGTCCCGTGAAGGTGTCGTGCTCCATGGGGGGTGACACGCGCTCAGGCCCCCTGCGCGGTCGCGACGGAGATTCGCAGGGAGCCGAAGGTCGCCGCCGCGCACCGGGGCGGCGTGAGCTTCACGGCCGCCCCGAGGCGCGCGCGGGCGCTGAACACGACGCGCCACGCCGCCGCGCCGCGCCGCGCGGCGAGCGAGAAGACCCGACCGTCGCCGTCACCGGCGAGCTTGGACGTGTATTCGAAGTCCACCTCCGCGAGCGAGAGCTCGTCCGCGCCGAGGTGCGCGCAGAGCCCGGGTGAGCCCGCGGCGAGGGCCTCCCGGCGACGCCACGCGCGCAGGCGCGGGGCGGCCTCGCCGCGGCCCGTGACGAAGCCCATGAGCTCGGTCGCGCTGCGAACGTTGGTGCCGAGCGCGCCGAGCGCGGCGGCGACCCCGAACACCGACGCCCGCGCCTCGCCGACGTGCCACCGCGCGAGGGCGCCGACGTCCGCGGGGAGCGACGCGCGGTCGACGGAGACGGCGTCGACGAGGTCGCGTTCGAAGAGGTGCCGCGCGCCGTCGCCGCCGAGCGCGTGGTGCGCCCACGCCGCGGGGACGCGCAGCGTGAGGTCGGCGTCGGCGAGCGCGACCTCCTCCGTGGGCCAGCGCCCGTCCATGAGCTCCGCCGCGGCGCCCGGGTGGAGCCAGTCGGGCGCGACGACCGCGTCCCCGCTCGCGCGCGCGCGGCCGAGCGACAGCGGGCGGTCGAGCACCTGCATGGCCTGGCCGAGGGCGACGGCTGCCTTCGCGCCGACGGAGCCCGTCGGCGACGCGGCGACCGCCGCCGCATCGCCCAGGAGCTCGACCGCGAGGGCCTCGTACTCCTCGGGGCGCAGCGTCGCTCGGAGGGCCTGCTGCGCCGATTCGAAGTCGGCGGCCCCGCGCGCGCCGAGGCTCCGGCAGGCCGCGACGGTCTCCGGGATGCCGCGCGAGGCGACCTCCCGGTAGAGCACCTTCAGGAGCGGCGCGGCGGTGGGGATGATCCCGATCGAGCGGCCCACGATGTGGCGGTCGAAGGACGAGGCGGCGCGGGGATCGATCGACCCGTCGGCGCCGGCGGCGTGGAGAAACAGCCAGGCCGGGAGGCGCACGAGGCGCTCCCACTCGTCGGGCGAGAAGCGATGGTCCACCGCGTGAAGCTACCGGGCCGACGACGCGCTGGGCAACCGCCAACGTGCGGGGAGGGCGCCGCCGTCGGCCGCCTCAGCGCGGGCAGTACCAGCTCGGCGGCGGCTGCGGGTCGAGCTCGCGCGTGAGCAGCGAGAGCGCGACGCGCGACCACCCGCCGAGGCTGTTTCTCCACGCCGCCGGCGCCGACCGCGACGCCGTCGCGCCAGCGAAGTTGACGCCGTTGGGGGGCGGGGCGCAGGGTCCGCCGCCCCCCTTCGGCGAGGCGAGCGATGACGGACGCGTCCTACTTTCAATGGGTCAAGCGCGAGAGCGAGCGCGCGTGGGCGTCGCGCTCCGACGAGGAGCACCGCGGCGACGCATCGTGGAGCGGGGTGGCGCCGTCCGCGTCCACCCGGTGGCGGCCGGGGTGGAGCGAGGCGGAGATCGCCGACGTCGAGGCGCGGTTTCAGGTGCGATTCCCCGACGCGTATCGCGCGATGCTGCGCGTGATGGGCGGCACGACGCCGATGCAGCGGGTTAGCAAGTGGCGGGACGGCTCGCTGCGTGCGGTGGAGCCCACGACGGGGTGGCTCGACGCGCGCTTCGACGAGGCCGAGGTGCGCGCCCGACTCGCGGGGCTCCCCGAGGCGCTGTGGCCGAGCCATGCGGACGACGCGAAGGACGAGGAGGGCGGCCCTCTCTACAGGTTCTCCGCCGCCTTCGGCCCCGACCCCGGCGAGCGCGGCGCGCGGCGCGCGGCGATCGCGCGCTGGCTCGCCGACGCGCCGCCCGTCTGGCCGCTCCACGACGACTTCTTCCTCGTCCTCGACGACTCGAGCGGCACCGCGCCCGTCCTCCAGATCGGTAGCTGCGAGGAGGTCCATGCAATCGGGATCAACATCGAGGACTACCTGCCGGGAGCGCTGAAGCTCCCCCAGGACGCCGCGCCCGCGTACGACCGGATCATGTGGTGGCGCTGGTCGCCCTCGCACGTGCGTGCATGGGGGGACGTCATCTCCGATCCCTGGGCCAAAGAGCCGTCCACCGCAGAGCCGTCGGCGCCCGCGGACGTTGCGAGCTCGCCGGTCGCCCCGCCGGTCGCCCCGCCGGAGGCCGCCACCGCGCTCCTCGGGCACACGAACTTCGTGCAGGCGCTCGCGTTCTCGCCTGACAGCGCGTGGCTCGTGTCGGGCTCCGAGGACGCGACGATGCGGGTGTGGGAGGTGGCGACGGGCGCCCTGCGCGCGGTGCTCACCGAGCATGGGTCGGCGGTCAACAGCGTGGCCTTTACGCCCGACGGCGCGAGGCTCCTCTCGGCCTCCGACGACGCCACGGTACGCGTGTGGGACGCGCGCGCCTGGACCCTCGAGCGCACCCTCGACGGCCATCAGGGCTACGTGAGGGAGGTGCGCCCGGCGGGGGACGGCCGCGCGGTGAGCGCGGGCGACGACGGTGACATGCGCGTCTGGTGCCTCGACAGCGGGGAATGCGAGCGCACGCTGCCGATCGGTGATCGACCTTGTGGCCTCGACACCTCGCCCGATGGGTCGCTCGCCCTCGTCTCGTCGACCGACTTCGCGCTTCGTGTGTGGGACCTGCGCAGCGGCGCGATGGTGTTCCGGCTGCCCGGCGAGATCCTGAGGCCCGACTCCGGGGACCGCGACGACGCCGGCAAGCACCTGGGCTGCGCGTGTCACATCGAATGGGGCGGCGACGGTCGGCGCGCCTGCTCCGCGTCCTCGACGGAGCTCATCGAGTGGGAGACCGAGACGTGGACCGAGGTGGGGTACATCCATGGCGGCGACGTGCGGTTCGATGGCTTCTCGCGCCTCGCGGGGACGCGCCGGGTCGTCTTCGCGCTCCACGACGAGATCGTGGTCTACGAACTCGATGGGCGCGCCCGCGTGGCCTCGGCCGCGTGGGCGCACGGCGGTGCCACCCGCATGACGGCGACGTCCCCCGACGGCCGCTGGGTCGCCTGCGGGTCGCAGGCGGGGCCCGTCGGGCTGTGGTCGGTCGCCTCGTTCGCGGGCCCGGTCGAGCGCTGACGCGCGCGCCGTCGCAGCGAGGCGGGGGAGAAGGCGTGCGGCGCTCGGTCACCCCCTCCCCCACGAGTCGACGCGCAGCGCGTAGAGCGCCTCGATGACCGTGCCGATGAGGGCGGTCGCCACCGCGCTGCTCAGGGCCTGCGTGAGGCCGCCACGCGCCGCAGCGTCGGGGCCGTGTGAGCGGTTGGCGAGCCACGCCCATGCGCCGTACACCATCGCCGCCAGGAGCGAGAGCGTCAGGACCCTGACGACACGACGGGCGCTCGCGCTCGGCGCGGGCGGGGACGTCAGTGGCGGCGAAGGGTCATCCATCTCGCGGGAGGAAAAACCGGGAGAGGCCCGCGCCGAAGAGCGGGAGCGATGCCGGAGTGAAGACAAACGCGGCCGGGGCCTCGACCGTCACGCGCGGCCTCGCCACGCGTGCGGCTCGCGCTTCGCGGCGCACCCGCACGTCTTCCTCGGACCGGAGCACCAGCGTGGGGGCGCGCACATCGCGGGGGGAGATAAGGCAACCTACGCCCCGCGTCGTCAAGACGCGTCGCGTCGGCGCGAGTTCGATGCCACGCACCGATCTCCTGCCGGCGCACAAACGCAGTCAGTCCGTGGCGGTGAACGCGTACGACTCGAGCCACGCCTCCGCCCGCGCCCGCTCCTCCCGGCGAGCCGTTCTCGGGCACCTGCGGCGTGCGGCCGAGCGCCGTGCCCTGGAGCACCGCAACCATCGTCTCTGCCGTCTCTTCGTTGGGGTGGGGGCACTCGACCGTCGCGGGGGGGCGACTGGGGCTGACGCTCGACCTCCCCGTCGACGCCGCGTCACCCCCGCACCTCGCTCCCACGGCGATTCCTTCTCTGTGTACTCGAACGGCCCGTCGTGGACCTACGTCACCCGTTGAGGCGCCGCACCCTCGCGCTGCGCCGCGGGGGCATGTGCCTCTCCGCGCGCGTTGCGCGAGACGCTTCGCGCGGGGGGAGCGTTGCGGGTAGGCTCCGTCGCCCCGCGATGACCCACGCGATCTTCAGCCCCGACGGGGCGCTGTTCTTGTTCGCGGACGTGTTCGGCGTGACGCGCCTGGCGCTCGGCGAGGCCGTCAAGGTAGAGCACACCGGGAAGGTCTCCGCGGCCGTCGGCGACCTCTCGCTCGACGGCGCCGGTGCGCTCGCGCTCGTCCACGGCCGCGTCCACACCGGCTTGTACGGGGGCCACGGCCTCGCGACCCTCGCGCTCCCGAGCCTCGAACTCCGCGACGAGCTCTCCGGGTGGCAAGAGCCCCACGCGATCACCACCACCGCCGCGGGCGACCGCGTCGTGACGCTCCGCTTCGACTGCGCCACGCTCGACGTACAGGCCCTGGCGGGCGGCTCGCTCCTCGCCGAGCGCACGATCGCCCTCGCGGAGCGCGCCTCGCGCGTCCTCGACGCCCGCAGCGTCGGGCCGCAAGCGAGCGGCCGCTGGCAGGGCGCGCTACACGTCACGCCCGACGGACGCTTCATCGCTCGTGGGAGCACGGCCGTCTACGCCGGTCGCATCGGCGCCGACGCGGGCTCCGACGAGGTGTGGTGGGCGCTGCCGCTGGCGGTTCATTGCGCGGCGGAGGTGACGCTGGCGGCGGTGGGCGACGCGAGCTGGGTGTTCGTCCGTGACGCGCGGGAGGACGTGGTGCGAGCGCTGGTGGTCGCGCGCGACGGAGCCGTCCGCGAGCTCAGCTTCGCGAGCCTCTGCCCGCCCGCGGTCGACGCGCAGGCGCTCGTCACGCAGCCCGACAGCCACACCGTCCTCGCCCGCACGCACGCCGACGGCCGCGAGCAGCGCTACGACCTCCGCGCCTTCAACGACCACCCGGCCCCGGCGCCCGATGTCGCCGCGTACCCCCACGGCCCGCCGCCGGCGCCGACGCGGCTCCCCGGCGTCGTCGCGACGCGCGGCGAGCTTCGGCTCTTCGTCCCCTGGCACCGCGAGGCCGTGGTCGACCTCGCGCGCGGGGTGAGCTACCCGCGCGGACTCGACGCGGGCTCCGGTCCCTTCCGCCGCCTCCTGCTCGAACGCTTCGCCCACCTCAACGAGTCGATCCGCTCGCTCTACGTCGAGTTCGCGCTGCTCGCCTTCGAGCCCCACGGCGAGCAGCCGCGCATCGGCGTCTCGAGCTGCTGCCCGTCGCTCCCCGCGGCGCTCGCGAGCCAGGTCGGGCTGGACTACGGGCGCAACCTCTTGGAGCGCTTCCGCTTCGAAACGCACGGGTACCGCTGGACCTCGTTCGCCCACGAGGGCGGCCACCTCGCCTCGTACGGCGGCGCGCCCGTCGACGAAGTGAAGTGCGTCCTCACCTGGATGCGCGACCACGACGTCCTCCCGACGGACGCCGCGGCCTTCGTCGCGCGCGGCTACAACGAAGGGATGGGCATCCTGAGCGATCCGCGGCCCGCGGCCTTCCCCTTCGACGCCGCGGGCGAACGGCTCTTCCTCCGCGCCGCGCTCGCCCTGCTGGCGACCGGGCGCTGGCCCGAGGTGGCATCCTTCGACGGGTGGGCCGCCGAGCCCGTCACCGTCGCGCAGGTGTGCGCCGCCGCGGAGGGCCTCCGCACGCTCGCGCGGCCCCGCCACCGGGACACCATGGGCGCGCTCGCGCGGATGCTCGCGCGCCACCTCGACGCGGCGGCGCTGCCAGCGCTGGTGGCGCTCCTCCGCGCGGCGGTGGCGCTCCCCGTCGCCATCGACGACGTCCGCCAGGTGGGTGAGGCGATGACCTGGGTCGTCCACCACCACCCCGCGCTCCGCGACGAGGCCCTCGCCGCCGTCGACGCCCTCGTCGCGCCGGAGGGGGCGCACCCTTCCGCCGTCGCCTTCGACCTCGCGCTCGCCCGCGAGCGCGTCGCCCGCGGGGCGCGGCACTTCGGGCACAACGCGTAGGCGCCGCGGCGGTAGACGCGCGCATGTGCCGCAACATCCGCCTGCGGTTCAACTTCGACCCGCCCGCGCGAAGGCCCGCGCCGCTCGTCGCGACCACCGCGAGCGCTGAAGGGCCGCACGCCGCGGTCGACGGGGGCCGGGACAGCGGCGCGATGTCGAGGGCGGCTTCGCGCGGCGTGCGCGGGCGGATAGGGCATCCAACGCCCCTCGTCGTCAGGCCCCCGCCCCGCCGCCCGACCCATGCGTCGCATCGCGGATGCTCGGTCTACTCTCGCAGTACTGCGCGCGGTGTTGCTGGAATGCACCACGCGCGGCCCGACGTCGCTTGACGGGCCGGCACCCCACGGCGTGATTCTCCTCGCGTTGAACACCTCGCCCGATCTCGTCGCCACCCTTCGCGCCCGCCCCGATGATGACGCGCCGCGCCTCGCTCTCGCGCACAGCCTCCGTGATCGCGGCGCCCCCCGCGGTGAGTTCATCGAGCTCCAATGCGCGATGGCGCGAAGCGTGGGCGGTGAGTCCACGCGCGCCCTCGGAGCACGCGCAGATCAGCTCCTCGCGGCGCATGGAGAGGAATGGTGTGAAGCCCTCGGCCTCCGCCGCGGCGAGGCCGTGTGGACGCGCGGATTCGTCGAGGACGTCCTGCTCACCCCTGAGCGTCTCGACGAGGTTGGAGCGCGTCTCTCTCGCGAGGTCCCCCTCCGATCGCTACGACTCCGGGGGCTCCACGGCGACACGCCGCGGCTCGCGCGCGCCCTCGCGCACCCGCTGCTCGAGGCCATCACGACGCTCGACCTCTCCGGCAATCGTCTCGGCCCCGGCGCCGCGCACGAGATCGACCTTGAGAAGTGCGCACTCCACGCAGACGGCGCGCGTGCCTTGTCGAGCGCGCAACACCTCCGTCACCTCGCGTCGCTTCGGCTCGACCACAACGACATCGGCCCAGACGGGGTCCGCGCCCTGTGTGCGGCGGCGCACCTCGACCGGCTCACGAGGCTCGAACTGATGTTCAATGCGATCGGTGACGGGGGCGCCCTCGCGCTCGCGAGCGCGCATCACCTCGCGCGGCTGCAGACGCTCAATCTGCTGGGCAACGGCATCGGTGTCGAAGGGGCGCGGGCGCTTGCGTCGGCACCCCATCTCGCCGGCCTTCGCACGCTCAGCCTCGCAGGCAACAACCTGGGGGATGAGGGTCTGTGCGCCGTGGCCTCGTCGGCGACGCTCGCGGCGCTCACCGCGCTCAGGGTCGGTGGCAACTCCGTGAGCATCGAGGGGATGACCGCACTCACGTCGGCGACGTGCCTCCCCTCGCTCAAGACGCTGTCGCTCGGCCAGAGATGGCGCGACGAAGTCGCGGGGGGGTTCGCCGTGCTCGTCGCGCTCCAACGTGCGGCGCCAGGGCTGGAGATCGAAGGGCTCACGCGCGAGGAGCAGCGCCTTCTGCTCGCGTCGTGATCAAGCGCGGGCGACACACCCCCCGCACGCGATCCTTGGCCTCCGAGAGAAACCCGTCCGGGTCTCGAAACCAGCGGTCGCCGCAGCAATCACAGTCCTTCTCCGCGGCGACGCCATCGGAATAGATGCCGGCGCCCTGACCGAGCGCTTCAGCCTCCTTCGTGCTGTCCGCTTCGACGAACATGACCTGCGGGCCGATGCAGGCGCCCCCGCTGTTGTCCTGCATGAATCGGTAGAATACCGGCGTCTCCTCCCGGCGAGTGTACCGTGGTATCACGCAAGCAACGCCGTACGCGCTACCGCGAACGCGGACCGAAAGTCTCCCATGCGAAGGAAGCAAGCTGAACCCGCGACGGATGTCGTGGCTGACCTGATCGAACGTGTGCTCCCTGGATTGGAGCGGCTCCGGGAGCAGGATCCCCACGGCGGGCGGACGTTCGCAGCGAGCGAGCACGGCTATCGCCTCGGGCCGGTCATTGACGAGCGCGCGGTCACTACGTTCGAGTCCACGCACGGGATCGTGCTGCCAGCGGACTATCGCGCGTTCGTCACCCGCGTCGGCAATGGGGGCGCCGGGCCGTTCTACGGCGTGTTTCGCCTGGGCGAAATGGACGACGGCTTCGGCTTCGCGCCCTGGAAGACCGGGGAGCTCGTAGGGAATCTCGCGAGGCCGTTCCCCCACCGCGAGGCGTGGAATCTCACCGGCGACGAGCTCGAAGCGCTTCAGAACGCGCTCAGCGATGAGGAGACCGAGCGCGCGTATTGGGGACCCATGGATGGCGCCGTTCCGATCTGCCATCAGGGGTGCAACCTGCGCGACTGGCTGGTCGTCACGGGGCCAGAGGCCGGACGGATGTGGCACGACGCGACGGCCGACTACGGGGGGTGGGAGCCCATCGTCGATCGGTCGGGGGCACATCTCTCGTTCGGGGCCTGGTACCTCCGCTGGCTCGACGCCGCGCTCAGCCCTCCGAAGGCGCGTCCCATCGGACGCAAGGGTCGTCCGCAGTCGTGATCGCGCGACGCGTCTCGTCGGTCGCGACCAACCCGCCGTGACGGTGCCAACCCTGGGGCGCGACGGCCCGCGCTGCCTCGCGTTGTCTACGGGCGGGCCGCGAAGCGCTCCAGCATCCTCGCGACGAGTGCGCTGCGACGCCGGAGGTGGCGCACACACACCTCGCGGCGCGCGCGGTGTTCGCGCGCGTGACGCAGGGCCTCGGCGGCCAGCGCGTCCTCGCCCGCTTGCACGGCGGCGCTGGCCTTCGTGGCCCACTCGAGCTCCATGCGCTCCTCCACGTTGCACTGGGCGGCGATCTTCTCCCCGTCCTCGATCACGGCCCGGAGGCGGGCCTCCACGTCCGCGAGCCGCGTCCGCCACGCGCTGGTCGCCCGCTCGAGCAGCGCCCGAGGCGACTCCACGGACGGCGCCGCCACTGCGGGCTGCTCGGCCGCGCCCGTGTCGGCTTCTTCGGACGCGTCGATGTCGTGGCGTTCGAGCGCGCGTTCGAGCTCCCCTTCGAGCGCCACGATCTCCTCGAACATTGTTGGGTCGGTGAGGGTCGCGAGCGCGGCCTCGGCGGTGCGATCCGCCTCCGACACGCGGAGGGCGAGCGCGAGCAGGGTGCGGCGGAGCTTGTGGGCCTCGATCCTCTCGTGGAGCCCCCGCAGCGCGACCTTCAGTCGCTCGACCCGATCGCGCTGCGCCTGATGCTCCCGCGCGAACGCTTCGGTGACACGGCGGTGCCCCGCGATGGACTCCGCGAGCGCGCCGTCGTCCGCGCCCGTGGCCTCCGCCGCGCGCGCCTCCAGCGTGGCGAGGTGGTCGCGCGCTGCGGCGTGTTGACGCTCGAGCCAACGCTCGTCCGTGATCGCGCGCGCCACCTGCCTCTTGGCGTCGAGGAGCTTCATCTCGAGCTCGACGAGCGCCGCGTCAGCTTGCTCCTCCGTGGGTGATCGCCCCGACCGCTCGAGCCCCAGCGCGGCCTTCGCGCGACGAAGGAGCCGCCGCAGTCGGTCGCGAAACCATCCGAGAAGTGATGACGAGCCCACGTTCAGGGTATAGGGCATCCGATGGCCCTGCCCGTCAAGCACCCCCGCAGCGCCCGTCCCACGCCCCGCGGGTGTGCTCGCTCGGGTCGGTGTGGGGACGCGCCCCGTGTGCAAGATCACCTGAGCCGTCGCGGCGCTCAGGGCGCCGTCGCCGTGAGCCCCTGCGCCACCGTCACAGGCCTGTGGTCGCCCGTCGGCGGAAACATCATCGTCAGCACGCGTGCGCGGAGGCACGCGGGCACGTCGGGCCCCGCCGCCGTGACGCTCACCGTGAGGCCGGTCGGCGTGACCGCGCCGTCGGGCCGCACCGTGAAGCGCAGCGTGGCCGACGGCACGCCCGCGTCGGCGGGCCCCGGAGAGCGCGCGAAGCAGTACGCCAGCGCCGCGCGGCTGCGCAGCACGACCTGACGCACCGCCACGGCCGACAGTCCCTCGACGCGCGAGGATGTGCTGCCGATCGTCACCTGCACCCGCCCGGCGACGGGTCGCCCCATGCGGCCCGAGCCCGAGCCGAACCCGGCGCCGCTGCCCGTTCCGGCGCCGTGACCCATGGTGCCCAGGCTGCCGAGGCCGACGACCGACGCATCGGGCGTCTGCCGCGACGTGCCACGCAGTCCGAGGCCGCCGTAGCCGAAGTTGCCACCGATCGTGTCACCGAAGTCGAGCCTCGGGGGTGGCGCCGTGCGCCCCGCATCACCGGCGTCGACGGCGCGCGCGCCCGCGTCGTTCGACGGGTGGGTCTGCCCCCACGCCGGCTGCACGCACGCGGGCGCCGCGACGACGAAGGCGACGATCGCGTGGCGGCAGAGCGGTGCGCGCGGAGAGGCAGAACGAGGAGCGGTCATCGTGTTCCTGGCGCAGACGGGGTTGCGGGCTCCGCGCGGCGCGCCAGGAGTATCCGACACGCGCGAGGGTGCGCAAGACGCCACGCGGTCAGACCGCTCCGTCGGCGTCGAGGCCGCAGAGCGAGGCGCAGGTCGCCCACAGCCGATCGACCTCGGCCTCGTCACATCGCGTCCACGACACGAGGTGCGACGGACACGGCCCCCGATCGGGGGATAAGGCGTTCAACGCCCCTCGTCGTCAAGCCACCGTCCCGTCGCCCGACCGATGCGTCGCAGAAGGGATGTTCGGTCGACTCTCGCGGTACTGCGCGCAGTGTTACTGAAGTGGTTCGCCTCGCCCGAGGGGGAGGTGCGCGAGGAGCCCGCGGCCGAGGCCGACGTCGCGCCCGCGCCGCCCGCGGGCTGAAGGGTCGTCGATGGGAGCGCGCGGTCGCGTCGTGCGTGAGGGGGGGAGAGGCGGCGGGGCGGCCTACAGCGCGAGGACGTTGCGGCGGAGCAGGGCCGACGGGCGGCCGCCGGTGCTGGACTGGATCCACACGGCGTTGAAGCCCGGGGAGAGGCGAACGACGGCCTGCGCGCGGCCCTGCGGGTCGACGCTGGGGACGGGCGTGGCGACGGTGCCGGCGGCGCTCGCGCGGTAGACCGTGAGCGGGAGCGCGAGGGCGTCGCGGGGGTCGGCCCCCTGCGCGTAGGCGGTCACGTCGGGGGCGAGGAAGACGAGGCTCTCCATCGCGGAGGCGCTGGTCGCGGGGCCGCTGAAGGATCCGATGACCGGCGCGGCGTACGCGACGGGCGCGCCGCCGTAGCGGTGCTGGCGGAGGTCGTCGCCGTCGAAGCGGGCGGTGAGCGCGGCGGCGCCGGGGAGCTCGCCGTCGACGCGGAGGAGGCCCGGGTCACCGGGCTGGCCGGTGCTCTCGACGTGGAAGGCGCGGTGCGTGGAGGCGACGCCCGCGAGGGTGAGCCGCTCGACCCAGGGGACGTGGTTGCAGCCGCCGTCGCAGTCGACCGTCTTCTCCGAGCACGAGAACACCACCTCGTCGCGCGCGGCGCCGCGCATCACCGTCATCCCGTTGGTCTCGTCGCCGCGATAAAAAGCGAACGACCGCGCCCCCGTGGCGACGTTGACCAGGTGCAGGCCGGCCTCGAGGACGCTGCGGCCGCCGGCGCGCGTCACCGTGGTCATCAGCGCCGCGATGCGCTGGCCGTCGGAGAGCACCTCGAGGTCGCGGATGTGGTCGACGGTCTCCTGCTGGAGGACGCAGCGGAGGTAGCGCCCGCTGGCGTCGAGCTCGTGGATCTCGGACGACGCCGCGCCCCGCACGCCCGCGACGTAGATGTTGTGCGGCGCCGCGGGGGACTGCGCGACGTCCGTCACGCGGAGCCCGGGGATCGCCGCGGCGAGGCTGCCGAAGTCGAAGTCGAGCGCGGAGGCGAGCCCGGTGTCGAGGTCGGGCAGGCCGAGCACGTGGAGGTGGCTGGCGCCGTCGACCGCGAGCACGGCGCGCGCGCCGAAGGGCAAGAAGGCGTTGCCGAGGGCGCGCACCTCGCGGAGCGACGCGGCGAGCGTCGGGAAGGCCACCTGCACCGAGCGGACGCGCCCGGTCGAGTACGACAGCGTGAGCTCGTCGCGGCCGCGCGAACCCTCGGGGCGGTAGAACGCGAAGGCGCCGCGGCCCTGCACCGTGTCAATCGCCTGCACCCGCGCGCGGACGTAGGGCGCCTGGCCCGCGCCGCGGCTGGTGAGCTGGAGCGCGGTGCCGCGGAGGCCGCCGGAGATGTCCACCGCGCCGCGCCGCACCGCGCGGACGCCCTGCACCTTGAGCACGGCGCCCGCGCCGCCGCCGCCGCCGCCGCCGGGCGACGCGAGCCAGTGGTGGAGCTCGCCGTGGCCGCCGCGCCCGCCGGCGCCGAGGAGGCCGCCGCGCAGGTCGACGACGTCGGCCCCGGTGATGCGCAGCGAGGCCGCCGCGCCGCCGCCCCCGGCCCCGGCCCCGCCGCGGCGGTGGTCGGTGCCGAGCGTAAAGCCGAAGAGCGTCTCGGTGAAGGCCGACGAGCCGCCGCCGCCACCGCCACCGCCGCCCGTCCCCGCGTGGAGCGCCGCGTCGTCGACGAGCGCGGCGCTCTGACCCGAGGCGCGGCGGCCGCCGTGGCCGCCGGAGCCGCCGTTGACGCGGCCGCCCACGCGGCAGTCGACGCAGCCGGGCGAGGCGACGGCGGCGCCGATGAGGTCGACCGCGGCGCCGCCGAGGTACTGGAGCGCGTTGCCCGGCGAGACGACGCTCGAGACCACCGCGACCCCGACGTTGGCGACGAGCTCGAGGTCGGAGGCCGCGCGCGTCACCGCGTCGAAGCGCGACCCGAAGGGCGCGGGCGCGACGTTGAGCGGACCCGAGGCGAGCGAGGTGCCGACGCCGTCAGCCTGGATCCCGTGGCCCGGGAGGCTGCCGTCCTGCGGGGCGCCGCCGGCGGTGGTGACGCCGCCGTTGCCGCCGTTGCCGCCGGAGCGGAAGCCGCCGACGAGGCCGCCGGGGCGCCCCGCGCCGGCGGCCTGCGCGAGGTTGGGGTTCTCGCCGCCGCGCATGCCGGCGAGGTAGACGTTGCCGCGGAGGTCGACGGGCCCCGTGGCCTCGATGGAGACCGGGGCGCGCGCCGGCTGGAAGACCCGCGCGGCGGTGCGGGAGACGCTCGCGGGGATCTCAGGGACCGGCCCGAACACCGCCTCGAAGCGGCCCAGGCTGGAGAGGTCGACCGCGCTCAGCGCAGGGGTCGCGCCGACGGCGGCGGTGGTGACCGCGGAGCCCACGCCGAGGGTGAGGCCGGCGGCGACTTCGACGGTGGAGTAGCGCTCGCTCGATGACACGGTGGCGTCGATGCGCGTGCCGTCGACCGCGTAGAGGTTGCTCCCGGCGGTGCGGACGATGAGCTCGGGGAGGCCGCGCACCTGGAGGCGCGACGGGTCGGTGGTGACGGCGCCGAACGCGGGGCGCCCGCCGAGGCTGAGGCGTTCGATGCGGAGGCCGAGGAGGAGCTGGTCGCCGCGCGCGAGCTCGGTCAGGTCGGGGACGCGGAGGGTGAAGCCGAGGCGCGTGCGCGTCGCGTCGACGAGGACGGGGCCGACGACGGGGTTCTTGTCCTGCACGACGCCGTCGAGGTCGGCGCGGGCCTGGGGCGCGAGGTCGACCGGCGCGCCGCCGTTGCGCACGCGCTGAATGCGCGCGATGGTGACGCGGGTGAAGCCGGGCCAGAAGTTGGCCCCCTCGACCAGCACCGGGAAGGTCGCTCCCTCCTCGGGGCCTTCGGCGGGCGTCGAGACGGCCGTGACGGTGACGGGCGCGGCGGGCATCCCGATCGGCGCGAAGTCATACTGCGCGGCCGGGACGCGGGCGCTCACCACGTAGCTGCCCCAGCCGCTGAGGCGCAGGGTGACCGAGACGCCGCCAGCGTCGGGGGACGCGGTGCCGATAAGCGTCGCGGTCGAGCCCTCGCGGTGCACCTGGAGGACGGTGTCAGCGCTGAGGCGACGCGGGAGGAGGACGCGGGCGGTGACCGCTCCGGTGACGCGGGCGGCGGCGTCGCGCGGCTCGACGCGCACGCGCGCGAGGGGGACGCCGTCGGCGACGCCGGCGAGGGCGCGGGCGGGGTCGAGCAGCCCGGCCTCGACGCGCGCGAGGGTGACGTCGCGGTCGACGGCGCCCGGGGCGAAGGTGACGGCGGCGAGGCCCGCGCGGTCGCTGAAGGTGCCGCCGGCGGCGCCGGCGAGGGCCCCGGCGACGACCTGCGGGAGCGGCGCCGTCAGCGTGATGCGCGTGGCGGCGTAGACGGTCGGCGCGGCGGCGGACACCGCGCGCACCTCCACCGCGCCCTCGGCGGGGGGCACCGCCGGCGCGGTGTACGTCCCCGACGCGTCGATGAACCCGAGGTCGGCGCGGCCGCCGGGGACTCCGTTGACCCGCCAGGTGACATCGCCGCGCGCGGCGCCGGCGACGTCCGCGGTGAAGCGCACCTTCGCGCCAGCCGCCACCGTCGCGGGCGCGGCGCGGAGGGTGACAGCGGGGGTGACGGTGAGGGTCGAGGGCGCGGTCGAGCGGCCGAGCGGGCTCTGCACCACGGGCGCGCCGGTGACGGCGTTCGCGGGCACCTCGCAGCGGAGCGTGGTGGCGGAGCCATCGAGCACGCGGGCGCGCGCGCCGCCGACGGTGACCACGTTGACGTCGGGCCGACCGCCGAAGCCCTCGCCGGTGAGCGTGAACACCTCCCCGGGCCGCGCGGCGGCGGGCGACACCGCGACCACCGCGAGGGGCGCCGCGAGGTCGTCGCGGACGGTGAGCGTGGCGGTGAGCGTCTCGCTCTCCGCGCCGTCGGCGTCTCGCAGGGTGAGCGCGTACTTGTAGTGGCCCGTCGCGGTGGCGCGGTTGACGGTGACGCGGTAGCGCCCCTCGCCGTCGGCGCCGATCACCCCGTAGCGCTCGACCCCGTCGAGGGTGAGCGACTCGTCGGCGCCGTCGGGCGCCGTGACCACGAGCGCCAGCTCGCGGATCGGCGACGCCGCGCGGGCGAAGTGGAAGGCGAGCTCGACGGAGGCGACGTCGCCCTCGCGGGGGAGGCCGACCTCACTCGCGGAGGCGCGCAGGTCGAGGAGCGCGGGGGCGGCGGTGAGCCGCTCGGCGCGGGACGCAGGCTCCTCGGCAGGCGGGCGCGACGCGCGGGCGTTGCAGGCGAGCGCCGAGAGGGCGGTGAGCGTGACGATCGTACGGGGTTTCATGCGGGGCTCCGTGGGGTGGGAGGGCGCGGCCGAGGGGTGGGGCCGCGGGAGCCCCGTAGAGCGCGAGGCGTGCCACGCGAGGAATCGCGGCGAACGCGTGGCGAGGGGAGGCCGAGGTGTCGGGCCGGGCGGACAGTGCGTCCGGGGGGCGCTGTCCGCCGGAGCGGTCAGGTGCCGCTGACGGGCCGGGGCCCAGGCGACCCTCGCGCATGCCGCGCCCGCGGGTCGGCGCGCGCCGCGCAGGGGGTGCATCGCCCCGCCCGAACGCATGCCCCGCGGCGCGCTCCGTCGGAGCCGCCGCCCACCAGTCGCTTCAGATTCGTCGATCGACGACGCGGCGCTCAGCGCGACCGGGGGGTCGAGGCTCCGTCGCTTCCACCATGCGATGCCATCGCGTCGGAGGGGGCGCCGTCGTCCACGAGGGCGTACAAACGGTAGGTCGCCACGTGGTGGGCGCGGTCGATGTGACGCCTCGGGGCTCAACGGCACCTCCAGGGCCGCGAGACGGTGCGTCGCCCCTTGCGCCCTCGGCGGCGATGTCGTCCGATGCGGCGATGTCCGCGCGCCTCGCCATCCCCTGCCTGCTCACCCTCGCCTGCTCGTCGACCACCGCCATGGCCCCGGCAGACGGCGCAGCCGCGGACGTCTCCGCGACGCTCGACCTCGCGGCCGCCCCCGCGCCCGCCCCCGCCGCCACCTCGCCCAGCCTCCCCGCGGGCCCGCTGGGTGGATAAGACATCCAACGCCCCACTCGGCCGAGCCCGTACCCGCTCCGCCCGGCGACGGTTCGTGCAACGGATGTTCGGTCGACTCTCGCTGCACGGCGCGCGGTGTTGCTGAAGTGGTCGACTCTCGCTGCACGGCGCGCGGTGTTGCTGAAGTGGCCCTCGCGCGTCGTCGTCGACCGCGGTAGCGCGCGTCAGCGCGCCGCCTCCACCGCCGCGCTGAGCCGCGCGACGGCCGCTTCATCCGTCTCACCGTCGACCTGGAGCGCCAGCGTACCGGCGTCGAGCAGCTCGCGCGCGGCGTGCTCTCCGCCCTCGGGGCCGAGCAGCGAGAGGGCCGCCCGCGAAGCCCACGCCTGGCACCACGCGGCCACTCCCTCCTCGCCGCCCCCGGACACGACCGCGTGCCGAACGGCCGAACGCTCGGCCGCGGCGAGGTCCTCCGCGAGCTTCTCCCGCGCGTCGTCGTCCCGCGCCCCGCGCGCCGCGCGATCGACCCACGCGCGGGCGAACTCCACGCGGTCGTCATGTAGGGGCGCGAGGGCGATTGCGAGGTCGAGGACCGCGCCTGCGCGAGCCGCAACGCGGGCGGGCTCGACCTCTGTCCGAGGGAAGAGCTGACGTCTCCAGCGACCGGGGCGCCGATCCCCGCGGCGAGGCGGATGCCTTCGATGCGCCGGCTCGGTGTCCTCGCCGACGGTGTCCGCCCCGGTCGCCAGGAGCCCGCAGCCGACCTCCCGCGCGTCGCGCGAGGCCGCCCGCACGCCGCACATCACGAGGGCGCCGAGGGGAAGGAGGTCGTCCAGCCGCAGGGGGAGAAGGGCGTGGAGCCAGCGCGCCGTCCACGGGCGACCCGCGAGCTGTGGGAGGCCCGGCAGCGCGTCGAGCCCGTCGGCGAGCGAGCGGACCTCATCGGTCGTCAGCCACCCGTGCACGTAGGCCTGAACGGTGATCCCGGCGCCCCCCCAGAAGAGGCGCGTGAGGAGCCGGCGCGTGGGGTGGTCGGGCGCGACGCCGGCGCCGTCGAGCCAGGGCCCGACCACGCGGAGCATCCGTCGCACGACCGACGGACCGCTCGCGAAGGCGGTCAGCCAGTTCGCGAAGAGCCAGTGCATCGACGCGCGCTGGGCTCCTTCGTCGTCGAGGTGAAGGGGGCACCGCGCGCGCGACGGGCACCCTCCCTCACGGCAGACCTCGGGTCCTCCATGGCCGACGGGCGCCACCACGCGGAGCCGGAGGTGACCGTCGAGGTGCACACAGTCGCGGATCAGCGCAACGCCGGACGGGTTGCGCACCGAGGCCTCCGCGCGCAGCGCGTGGAGCCAGGGCTCCCGGAAGAAGAAGTCTCCGCTCGCCCACCATCGATCCACCGGGCGGACCAGCTCCGCGGCGAAGCGCGCGTCGTCGAAGCGCCAGAGGACAGCGTCGGTGCCCACCTCGGCCTCACCGCCGCGCGAAGCGGAGCACGTGGCGGTAGATGCGTGTGGGCCCTTGCTGCGCGCGGTTCCAGTACGGGTCGTCGCCGTCGATCGGCGAGCTGTAGTTGTAGACCACCCAGTCGCCCGCCGTGCCCGAGGGGAAGCCCGCCGCGAAGCAGGTGTCGCCCTGCGAGGGGAGGTCGAGGATCCATGCGATGCGGTCCTCGGCCTGCACGTAGCGCCAGAGGGAGCAGCGCTTGCGGTGGATGGCGTAGCGGTACTGGTTGATGCCGGCCTGGCCCGCCATCTCGAGGTTCGTCATCCCGAGGTCGTAGTTGCCGGTGTCGGTGACGTTGCGGCGGCCGACGAGGTAGGCCTCGCCGTCGTGCCAGAACATCCACGGCGAGTCGTACTTCCGCGGGTCGCTTCGGCAGGTCCAGTTGGCGAGGTCGCCGGCGGGCGCGCGGCACACCTTCGAGCCGAAGCCCGTCGCGTCGCCGGCCTCGTTGCGGATCACCGCATAGAGGGTCCCGTCGTCGCCGAGGGTGAAGTCCGACTCGCTCCCGCCGCCGCGGTACACCACGGGGCGCATCGGGTTGACCGGCGACCACGTGCGCCCGTCGCGCGTCGTCAGGAACTCCACCTCCAGCGGTAGCCCATCGAAGCGGTAGATGTGCTCGCCGCCGACGTAGGTCATGAGGTAGGGGGTCCCCCGCTCGACGCGCGCCCGCCACGGGATGAAGCCCGGCCGGTGGAACATCACCGGGTCGGTCCAGGTACCGTCGGCGCGCCGCTCGCTGCGCCACATGCGGCGGCGCGGGTCATGGCCGACGACGGTACCATCGCGCGCCGCAACCCCCTACAACGAGCGGCGGGGCGCGGTCGTCAGTACACCGCCACCCCGACGGAGACCTCTGGGGCGTACACGGCGGGCCGGCTGCCCGGGTCGACGCGCGACGCGCCGAGGCGGAGCTGGCCGGTGAGCCGGGTGGTAAACGGCAGCTCGAGCTGCACGCCGGCGCGCGCGTACCAGGCGGAGAAGATCTGGGACGGGGGGCCGTCGTCGACGACGACGTAGCCGCCCGCGCCGAGGTAGCCGCCGACGTGGGTGAGGGGCATCACCTGGGCCTCGACGCCGCCGCCCGCGAGGATCTGCCCGCCCGTGGTGGCGAGCACGTCGGCGGTGAACCCGAGGCCGAACTGCTGGGTGAAGAAGCCGCCGAAGAAGGTCCTCCCGCCGAAGCCGAAGCGCGTGTCCGAGGTGGCGCGGCCGACGTCGGGGACGGCGGCGGCCACCGGCGCGGACGACACGGTGAGGCCCACCCGGTCGAGCGGGGCCCGCCCGAGGCGGAGGTAGCGCTCGCCGCCACCTTCGTACACCACAGCGCCCCGCGCGCGGTCAGCGAGGTCGGGCGTGAGGCCCGCGAGCGGCACCGCGGTGACCGACCCGTCGGGCTCGTCGACGTAGAGCGTCTCCTCGGGCGGCAGGCCGAACCACCCGTCGTAGCGAGCGCCCTCCGTCCCCGCGAGAACAAACACCATCAGCGCCGCCCCCACCACGACCACCACCACCGCGGCCACCGCGGCCACCGCCGCCCCGGCGCTCGACCCGCCGTCGCTCGACCCGCCGCCGCTCGACCCGCCGCCGCTCGACCCGCCGCCACCCGCCCTGCCGCCGCCCGACCCGCCGCCGCTCGACCCGCCGCCCGTCGCGCGGACGGTGTGCCCGAAGCGGCCAGGGTTGCCCCCCCACGAGTCCGGGATGGAGAACGACGTCCCCTCGAAGAGGTACATCGACGGGAGGATGACGGGGTCGCCCGGCGGGACCACCACCTGCGGCGCCGGGGGGGCGTCGGAGGCGAGCAGCCGCTGGGTCGCGCGGACGGCCTGCCACCGCTCGGACGGGGGCGTGCGGGCGAGGCGCGCGAGCTCGGGCTGCGCGATGCGGTAGCTCGACGAGAGGCAGCCCATGCAAAGGAGGGAGAGCGCGGCGGCGCGCGGCGGGGGGAGGTTCACGGTGGAGGAGTGTACGAGTCCGGGGCGCTGGTGTTGGGTGTAGGGCAGCCGATGGCCCTGCCCGTCAAGCACCCCCGCAGCGCCCGTCCCACGCCCCGCGGGTGTGCTCGCTCGGGACCGCGTGTGTACAGCCCAGCGGCACGGCGGGCCGGCGCGGCGACGACCTTCGCCGCGGGCAGTCCCAGGTGCGTGAGGATGCGCACGATCACCGCCCGGTCCGTGATCGTCGCGATGAACTTCATCGGCCCCTCGCACCGCGGGCACTTCAGCGCGTCGACGTCCCACACCCGATGCAGCAGCGTCGCCGAGTCCATCCGCAACGCGCGAACGGCCTTGTCCTCAGGCGTCGCCGCGCCAGTCACCACCGCCGCGCCGCACGCCTCGATGGCGTCCCAGATCCCTGCGTCGGTCGTCGCGGCCCGCGCCCCCGCTGCGCTGACCACCCCCGCAGCAGCCGCAGGCGTCGCCACCGCCTTCGACTCCCGCAGCGACAGCGGCGGAAGCAGCCCGGCAGCGCCCGCGCCGGGTGGGCCCACCAGGGTCACGTTGTGGACGCAAACACAACCAGCAGCGCCCTACGCAGCCAGGTGGCTCGAACGCTCGGGGGCGGCAGGAGATGCGCCGAGGCGGGTACCCACAACGGCCGCTTGACGCACGCACACGCCGATCTATATTGATCGAGTGACGCTGCAGGCAGGCGGAAAACGAGTGCTCGTGGTGCTGTTCGTACCCAGCGTCGAGCGGGACGGCGTGACGCCCATCGACCAGGGCCGTTGGGTTGACGCCGCGCTCTCGATGTTCGGCACGGTGTTCGGCGGCGCCACGGCGTACCCGAAGGCGCGCGGCGTCTGGCGCGACGATGAGCACGCGGACGCGCTCGTGTTCGACGAGCCCGTGATCGTCCATTGCTACACGGTCCCCGAGGCGATCGAAGACCCCGCGAACCTCGCGCGCCTGGCGGCCTTCTGCCGCCGCATGGGCCGTGAGACTGCGCAGGGGGAGATCGGTCTGGTGATCGCCGACGAGTACTTCGCCATCCGTGACTACAAGGAGCCGACCTCATGAGCGCGAAGCTGGACATGGACAAGATCGCCCGCGAGCTCGGCGCCGAGCGGCGCGGCGTGGTGAAGGCGGGCGGAGGCTACTTCGGCGCGGCACAGCTCGCCGCGGAGGTCGAGGCGCGGTTTCGTGTGCCAGCGGGCGGAGGCCGCGCGACCGACCCCGCGTGGACGGAGCGTCGGCTCGTCCCGATGGACGCGGCGACACTCGAGAAGCTCGAAGCCCTCGCCGGGGAGGTCACGAAGCGCGGCGTCACCGTCGGACCGCTCCAGGTCGCCGCGCTCCTCCTCCAGCAGGCGGTGAATCAGGTCGATGACGAGGCGCTCCGCACACTCACGGGCACGCAGTGAGTACGGGGAGTTACGGGCGACGGCGGATGATAAGACATCCAACGCCCCACTCGGCCGAGCCCGTACCCACTCCGCCCGGCGACGGTTCGTGTAAGTGATGTTCGGTCGACTCTCGCGGTACTGCGCGCAGTGTTGCTGAAGTGGCGCCCAGCGCGAAGCGGGCCCAGACGCAGGGTTCGATGTCGTCTCTGCCGTCGACGAGCATCTCCACCGCGTCTTGCGTCACGAGCATCGAGACTAGCGTTCGACGCCCGATGTCCATGGTCGTGAGCGGGGGCAGGAGGTGCGTCGCGCCGCGCGTGACCGGGTGCGGCGCGCCGTCTTCGGTGACGCGCGCGATGCGCAGATCCTCGTAGAAGCTGTTGCTCGTTCGGAGATACACGACCCAGGCGCCATCGTCGGTGGGCGCGGCCTGGAGGTAGGACATGCCCTGCTCATCAGGGCCCGAGACCCGCACCGGCGGGAGCGCGCGCCAACGCTCGGGCGCACACGACGCCAGCGGGGGCGGGCCGGCGTCGACGGTGGGGGCGTCGGATCGCGCGTCCGTGGTCCCTCCCGGGCCGCCATCGCTGCCGGCGGTGCTGATCTGCGCGGTGGAGGCGCACCCGAGCAGTGAGATCGTGGCGACGAGCCGACGCATGCCGACACTCTACGGCCCGCGAGGCCCACCCGCACTCGGCGTGGGTGGGTCGTGCGAGGACCGCTCAGAGGCGCTCGTTCCAGCCCCAGCGCTGGTGCGTGTTCGCGTTGCTGCTCGCGGCGCCGCAGGCGCTCTGCACCACCGCCACCGAGTCGGTGAGGGTGCCCGCGCGGGCCGTGGCGGAGAGGCAGAGCCCCGCGGTCCCCGCGCGCTCGATGCGGGTCCCCGCGCCCTGCGACCACGGCCCGCCGCGGAACGACTGGTTCGCGCCGAAGTGGCAGCGGTACTGCTGGAACGCGGCGTTGGGGGTCGTGCCCGAGGCCATGTCGAGGCACTTGCCCGAGCTCCCCGAGACGATCGAGAAGGTGCCGTCGCCCTCCGGGTCGTAGAGGTACCACTGCTGCGCCGGGAGCCAGTGGCAGCGGAACTGGTTCACCGCGAGGTTGTTCACCGAGAGCCCGTTCGGCACGTCGAGGCAGTGGTACGTTCCGGGTGCGCCCGCGGGGGACTGCTCCACGAAGAGCGCGCCGGGGTTCTGCCCCCGCGCGCGGTGCGAGGCCATCACCCGCTCGAGGATGCGCATGTCCTCGAACCAGTCGGAGACATCGCGCATCGGGACCAGCGTGGCGACGCCGCCCGACGTGCGCACGGCCATGCCCATGACCCCGCCGTTCGTCACGTCGAGGCACACCGCGCCGGCGTCGCGGTCCTCGACGACCTGCGCGTTGCCCGCGTCTTGCGTGACGGTGGTGGCGCTCGCGGTGGCGGTGACGCGCTGGTAGACGATCCCCTGGGCGGTCGGCGAGGTGTGGGCGAAGCAGGTCACCGCCCGGTTGTGGTGCTGCGCCGCGGGGCGGAGGTCGAGCATCTGCGACTCGCCGCTGGTGCCCCCGCGGATCGTGAGCGGCGCGTCGAGGTGGATCATCGCCACGAGACCGTTCGGGTGCACGTTCACGCGGACCCCGCGGGTCGAGGTCGTGGCCCCGCTGGACAGCGTCTGCTGCACGGTGATGTCGGCGGGGCGCGTGTTCCAGCCCACCCACCGCGCGCTGGTGAGCACCATGCGGTTGGAGATCAGCAGCCCCGTGCGAAAGGTGCTCGCGCCCGCCACCTGGATGCTCACGATGGAGAAGTTCCCCGACGGGATGCGAGGGTTGACCAGCGCCTGGGCGACGCTGTCGGTGTCTTCGTCGAGGGCGTTCCCATCGACCGGCGCGCAGCCGACGGAGAGGCAGAGGGTGATCGCCGAGAGGACCGGGAGGGAGAGCTTGTTGCGCATGACGAGGTCCCTTTCCACGCCCCGTGCCGCGCGGGATTCGTCGAGAAATGCAGGGCAAATCGCGGCGCACCCGTCCGCTCCACCGGACACCCCCGGACGCGCGGCGACCGCTCCGACGGACACGGACCGGCCGCGCCGCCCCCCGGCGATGGACTCACCCCTGCGGCAGGGTGATCGCGACGGTGGTGACGCCGCTCGTGGTGCCAGCCTCGACCCGCCCGCCGTGCTTCGCGGCCGCGGCGCGCACGAGGAAGAGACCCAGGCCCATGCCCTGCCCCTCGGGGCGGGTGCTGAAGAAGGGCTCGCCGAGGCGCGCGGCGTGCTCGGGGGCGATGCCGCCGCCGCGGTCGATCACCTCGAAGACCAGGGCCCGGCCCCGGCGCGCGGCGCGCAGCTCGATGGGCGTGCGCACCCCCGCGGCGCGCTGTGATTGCGCGGCGTTGTCGAGCACGTTGAGCAGCGCGCGGTGGATCCCCGCCCGCGCGAAGGTCGCCTCGCCGCCCTCGTCGGCCGCCACCCGCACGAGGTCGTCGGGGTTGGCCGCGCGCCAGACGTCCACCACCTCGCGCACGAAGGCGTCGACCTCCAGGGGATAAGTAGTCCAACGGCCCTGCCCGTCCGCACCGCACGCGCGACGCGGGCTCCCCTCGGCGGCCGTGCACCGTCGGGGCGGTGCGTGTACACGCCGACTGTTCGACGAACAGGTTTG
>JBILLV010000322.1:0-10747 GCA_044375895.1 Polyangiales bacterium
TCCCCCCGCGCTCGCGGTCGGCCGAGGTGAGGGCCTCGGCGAGGCGGTCGGGGTCGACCACCGCGGCGCGGCGGAAGACATCGGCCATGTACTGCGCCATGCTCATCGGTACGCGCGCTCCACGAGACTCAGGGAGGGACGGGGACGCCCACCGCGGGCGAACCCAACTGCAACTGGATCGGGGCCGCCGCCGCGTTGGGGAAGATCGGCGCGCCGGGGGTGTTGCCGCCCATCGGCTGCGGCGCCGCGGGGGCCACCCCCGTCGGCGGGCGCATGTCGGCCGGCAGCTCGATGCTCTCGCTCGGGGCGTGCGGCGGCGGCGGATTCGGGCGCGACGAGCGCTCGAGCTCGGTGCGGGCCCGACTCTCCCGGATCGACTGGCGGATCTCCTCCACGAGCCCGTTGGTGCGCGAGTAGTCGATCGGCGGCTCGTACGAGTTGTCGGAGAAGACGAAGTAGCGGTCGAGAAACTCCTGCCGCTCGCGCATCTTGCGCTCGTAGATGCGCCGCAGGTCGCTCTGGTCGCGGATGATGTAGGGCGTGAGGAAGAGCAGCAGGTTGGAGCGCTGCACCACGCGGTTGCTCCGCCGGAAGAGCGCGCCGAGGATCGGGATGTCGCCGAGGATCGGGATGCGCGTCTCGCTGTTGCGCTCGGTGTTGCGGATGAGGCCGCCGATCACCACGGTGTTCTGGTCGCGCACGACCGTGGTGGTCTTGGCCGTGCGGCGGTTGATGGTCACAGCGCCGAGCTGGTTGGTGCCCGTCGTCGCGCCCACCTCGGAGATCTCCTCGTCGATCTCCAGGCGCACCTCGCCCGAGTCGTTGATGTGCGGCGTGAGGCGGATCTTCGTGCCCACGTCCTGGCGCGGGGCCGCGAAGCCGCCGCCGAGGCCGCCGAGCGCGCCGAGGGCCCCGAGCGCCCCCGCCTGGCCGCCCGCGAGGCCCGCGAGGCCGCCGCCGACGTTGGTCTGAAGGGGCACGTTCTGCCCGACGTTGATGTCCGCCGCGACGTTGTCGGTGGCGATGATGTGGGGCGTCGAGAGCACGTTGGCGTCGCCCGTCTCCGCGAGGGCGTTGAGCGTCACGCCGAAGCCCGGGATCGACGAGAGGCCCGTCGAGCCGAGGCCGCCGGGGAGCTGGATGTTGGCCCCGCGGATGCCGAGCGCGAGGCCCGTGAGGAGGTCGGTGCCGAGGACGGAGTTCTGCGTCTGGAAGCCGAAGAGCCCGAGGCCGCCGGCGCCGTCCGCGTCGGGCACGCCGCCGTGGAAGCTCAGACCGAGCGTGCGCGTGCGGTCGACCGACAGCTCCACGATCACGGCCTCGATGAACACCTGCCGCCGCGCCCGATCGAGCTCGTCGATCACGCGGCGGACCGAGACGTAGTCGCGCGGCGAGGAGGTGATCACCAGCGCGTTGGTGGGCTTGTCGGCCGTGATGCGAATCTGGCCTTCGAACACGGCCTGCTGGCCGCGCCCGTTGGAGTTGCCGCCCTGCGCCCTGCCGCCGCCCGTGATGTTGTTGAGCGACTGGGCCATCTCCTCGGCCTCGGCGTGCTGGAGGCGAAACACCCGCACCTGCCCCTCACCCTCGATCGAGACGTCGAGCCGTCGCATCAGCTCGAGCACCCGGAGGTACATCCGCTGCGTCGCGACGATGATGAGGGAGTTCGAGCGGTCGTCGGCGAGGATGCGTGTGAGGCGGAGGTCGCCGCCGGCGCCGGGCCGCGGCTGCTGCGCGGCGTTGCCCCCGCCCAGGATCTCGTTGATGCGCGCCTGGAGCTCGCTCGCCACGGCGAAGTGGACGGGCTCGACCCACATCTGCTCGCCCACCGCGGCGACGTCCACCTCGTTGAGGATCTGCAGCATCCGGCGGATGTTGGCCCCCGTGTCGGTGATGATCAGCGTGCCCGTGGTGGGGTACGGGGTGATGTCACCGTCGCGCGATTTGAAGTGCCCGAGGAGGTTGGACGCGTCGTCGGGCGACATGTTGCGCAGCCGAACGATGCGGGTGATGAAGCGGTCGTCGGCGGGCGCCTCGCTCCCCGGCGCGTAGGTGGGGAGCACCTGCGTCGCGGCCCCGGCGGTCTCCTCGATCTTGAGGTAGCGACCGGAGGGGATCACCGTCATCCCGTTGACCGCGAGCACGGAGAGGAAGGCCTGGTAGGCCTCCCCCGGGGTGATCTTCGTCGGCGAGTAGATGGTGGTCTTGATCGACCGCACCTTGCCCGGGATGATGAAGCGTCGGCCGGAGATGTTGCCGATGGCCCGCACGAGGTCGGGGAGGTCGGCGTCCTGCAGGTTGAAGGTGATGCGCGCGCCGGGGGGCAGCGGGCGGTACTGGAGGTTGTTGTCGTCGAAGCCGTGCGCGCTGTCGCCGGCCTCCTGCACCACCGAGGTGATCCGCTGGCCCGGAGGCGGCGGCGCCACCTGCTGTGCGGGGCCCACGGGGTCGGCCGCCGGCATCCCCACGGGGTTGCCCACCGGGAGCCCCGCGGGGGCGGCGCTCGGGACGCCGGCGACGATCGCGGGGTTGGTCACGATCGCGCCCGCGGGCGGGACGATGACCGTCGGGGCGGCGCGGCGCGGACGGCGCGCGGGCTGCTGGGCCCAGGCGCTGGAGACCAGGGTGAGAGCAGCGAGCGCCACCGCGAGGAGCGCGGGGAGCGAGCGGCAGGAGACGCGGAGGGAGGAGGGCGCCATGGAGGGGACGATCACCGGATGTTGAAGTCGACGTTCACGGGCTGGCCGTTGCGGGTGAGCGAGATCTGGAGGTGATCGCTCGTGCGCAGGCGCGAGTAGGCCTCGAGGGCGCGGTCGGGCGACGCGATCTCCAGGCCGTTGATGCGGTTGAGGACGTCACCGTTCTGCATGCCGAGGCGACCGAGCAGCGAGTTGCCGCGCACGCCGAAGAGCTGCACGCCGACGACGCGGCCGCCTTCCTCGTGCGGCATGATGCGGGTGGTTCGCATCAGCTCGGCCTGGTTCTCCAGGATGCGGTCGACGGTGGAGCGACGGACGTTGAACTCGTTGGCGCCCGCCCGCTCGATGCCTTCGAGCGCCGCGCCGAGCGCGCCGCCGGGCGCCGGGCCCGCGGGGGCGGCGGCGACGGGCGGCGGCGGCGGTGCGGCCGCGGGCGGACGGGCGGGCATCACCTGGGCGAGGAAGCACCGCGGCTGCCCGGCGGGGCGCAGCAGCACGTACGCGCCGAGGGCGGGGCAGTGCGAGACGAGGCTCACCGCGCGACCCTCGATCTCCTGCCCCATGCGGTACGGCATCATCGGCCCGCCCTGCGTCGCCTGGATGAACGCGAACGACCACTCGTCGTCGCCGCTCACCACCGCCCCCATGATCTTCGCCTGCGACTCGCACGGCGCCGGGTGAGGCTGACCCACGCGGGAGCGGTCGCCGTCGCAGGCCTCGGGCGGGATGATCCGGTCGTCGAGGGGGTTGACCGCCACCGTGCTCTCGTCCACCGCGTCGGTGGCGGCGTCGGCGCAGTCGAGGCAGCCGGCCTCGGAGTCGAAGATGTTGCGGTGGATGATCGCCACGCGATCACGGACGTGACGGTTCTGCGCCGCGCCCTGCTCGCCCGTGACGAGGGCGACGGCCGAGGGGACGGGCCGCGCCAGCGCCTCGGTGTCGGCGGCGAAGAGCTTCGACCCCACCATCTCGCTGGTGCCGCGCGCCGCGAAGTACGCGCAGGGGATCAACGCCAGGAGCGTGATGATCCAGGGGTAGCGTCGCAGCGCATTTTCGAGCCAGGGCAGGAGCCTTCGCATCACCGTGCGTCCTCTTATGCGGGCGGCGTGCCACCCTGGGCGACCCCTTGGAAACCCAGGGGAATCGCGCACAGGGCGGTCGTCAGCGGGGTGACGTTCTGGCAGCGGGGCCGACGGAGTGTCGGCCGACCCCTTGCCAAAATGTCACCACTACCGATCGAACACGCACTGGTTGTTGGAGCCGCAGCGGAGACCCGGGCGGCAGTCGTTGGTGGCGCGGCAGGGCTCGCCGAGGTCGGCGCTGCCACGCTCGGGGGCCGCGGGACCGGACCCGGCGTCGCGGGCGGTGGGGCCGGTGGTCATCGACCCGCAGGTGCGCGGCGGGGCCTGACCCGGGAGCGTCGGCGCGGGGTAGTGACGGAGCTCGACGACGGGCACTTCGAGCGGGGCCTCGGCCGTGCCCGCGTGGCCGTTGGCGTCGCCCGACGACGAGTACGCCTCGACGTAGTAGGTGACCTTCGGCGGGAAGACGTCTTCGCAGGGGATCATCGCGCCGTAGCCCGACGCGAGGCGAAACTGCTGCCCCATCGCCTGCATGCGGATCTCGGTGTAGCGCCGCGCCCCGAGCGCCCGGACGTAGAGCGACACGTGGTCGATGGGCGCGCTCGAGCGCACCTGTGCGAACACCGGGACGCCCGTCCGCTGGAGCTGCTCGGGCACCGGGAAGTGGATCAGCGTCCCGGTGCCCACCTGGCGCATGGGAAACGACGCGTCGCCCACCGTCACCGAGCCCGCGTCGAGGTCGACCACGGCGGCGCTCGCGTCGGCAGAGCCCCCGTCGGTCGCAGCGGCCGGTGCGGCGCCGCCGTCGACCACGGCCGCGGGGCCCGCGTCGGCGGCGGCAGCATCGGCGGCCCCCCCGTCGACGCGCGCGGCGGGGCGAACCCCAGGGCGTGCGGGCGCGGGGCGAACCCCAGGGCGCGCAGAGGGGCGCGGCTGGGCGAACACAGCGGTAGAGACCGCGCCGACGAGCAGGGCGGCGCCGAGGAGGGGATGGTGCGATCGCATGGGCGGGGCGCGACCCTTCACCACCGGGTCCGCGGCGTCAAGAGGGTTGCGGCGGCGCCGGGCGATGTGCGAAGCCCCGCGCGATGTCAGGGAGCGAGCCGCCGTCCGGGAATCCGCAGGGACCGTCCGTCCTCCAGCTCGCGGCCTCCGCGGCCTGGGGCGGCGCCGAGCAGGTGGCTGACACCCTCCGCGCAGAGGCCGAGCGCGCGGGGTGGCGGGCGCGCCTCGAGCTCCCGTTTGCCCCCGGCGACCGCTGGCGCGACGCGAAGCCGCGGGAGGTCGCGTGGTGGCCCTGGGCCCTTCGTCGGCGCGATCCGGTGGACGTCGTACATGCGCACCTCCCCTGGCCCGACCGCCTCGGCGCCGCCCTCGTCGCGGCCCGCGGTCGACCGCTGGTGGTCACGTTTCAGCTCCTCCCGATGGCCGGTGGGTGGCCCCGCGATCGGTGCTTCGGGCTCCCGGCGGCGGGTGTTCTGCGCGCGGCGGGGCGGCTCCGGCGGGGGGTGCGGTGGGTGGCCCTGTCGCGCGCCGACGCCCGCACGTTGGGGGCGATGTTGGAGGCCCCGGTGACCGTGGTGCGCAACGCCCCGCCTGCGCCGCCGCCATCGACGGGTGCCCTCGACTGGCCCGCGGGCGCGGTGCGCGTGCTCTCCATCGGTCGACTGGAGACGCAGAAGGGCTTCGACCGCATGCTCCGGGCGCTCGCCGCTCCCACGGTGCGCGCCCTCCCCTGGCACTGGAACATCATCGGCGAAGGCTCCGAACGAGGCGTGTTGCAGGGGCTGATCGAAGTTCTGGGGCTCGCCGGGCGCGTGTCGCTGGTGGGGGCGCGACCGGGCGTCGACGGGCTCCGCGACGCCGAGCTGCTGCTGGCGCCGAGCCGCTTCGAGGGGATGCCGCTGGTTCCGTTGGAGGCCGCGGAGGCGGGGGTTCCGGTGCTGGCGTCGCGCATCGACCCGCACGAGGAGCTCTACGAGCGCGTCCCCGACACGCTGCTGCCGCGCGACGAGGGGCAGTGGCCTGCGGCGCTCGCCCGGTGGATCGGTGAGGCCTCGCACCGGGTGAGCGTCGGGGCGACACAGCGCGCGGTGATCGGAAGCGACCCGCGGGGCCAGTGGTTCGCGGACTACGAGGCGCTCTACCGCGCCGTGATGGAGGAGCGATGACACCCACGGCCCCCACCCGAGCCCTGCGCCCCGAGGAGCGCGTCACCGCCGTCGACACGCTCGTCGCCTCCTTCGATGACGACCCGTGGTTCTGCTGGGCGTTTCCCGACGCCCGCGACCGTCGCGCGTGGGTGGGGTGGTTTCACGACGTCTCCGTCCGACGTTCGCTCCGGGAGGGCACGGCCTTCACGCTCGACGACGGGCCCACGGTCGGCGTCCTCAGCGCGATGCCTCCGGGCGTCGCCGGGCCCGACGCCCTCGGCTGGCTCGCGGCCCTCCGCACCCAACCGCGCCGCTTGCCCACGTGGCGCTTCGTCACCACGGGCCTTCGAACGCAGGTGCGCCTCGACGCGCTGCACCCGCGCGAGCCCGTGGTGTACGTCCACGTCCTCGGCGTTCATCCGTCGCAGAAGGGGAAGGGTCATGGGGGTGCGCTCCTGCGCGCGGCGCTCGCGCTGGCCGCCCGGCGGCGCGTCCCGCTCTTCCTGGAGACGAGCAACCCGGTGAACCTGGGCTTCTACCAGCGCTTCGGGCTCCGGGTGCAGAGCGAGCTGCGGGTCGACGACGCGCCGCCGATGTGGACGATGCAAACCGACGGGCCGCCCGCGGGGTAGGAGTTCCCAGGGTTCGCAAGAGCTCACACCTGGGCTTGCATCGGATCGCCCGCAAAGCCGGGCTCCCTCGTCGCGGACCCTCCATGGTTCTCCATGAGCCCGGCTCTGCGGGCGATCCGGTGCGAGCCCAGGCGTGAGCTCTTGCGAACCCTGGGAACTCGAGGCAGCGCTCGATGCGCCAACTGAGGGGCATGGGGCGTAGCGCGCCAGAAGCCCGCTGCTCGCCACAGAAAATTCCCCACCCGCAAGCCATCCAGATAGCGTAGGGGCATGCGCCACCCGCTCGCCCACGTCTGGATCGTCGGCCTCCTCGTCGCGTGCTCGGCAGACCCGAGCGTTGTGCCCGGCGATGCCGCCGAAGACCTCCTCGAAGCCGCTGCCGACGTCGGGACAGACGACGTCGCCCCCAGCGAGGACGTAGCGGCCGACAGCCTCGACGAACCCGATGCCGCCCTCCCCGCCGACGCGGCGGACGAGCCTGATGCCGCCCTCGACGCGACCGACGTCGCCGATGCCGCCGATGCCGCCGATGCCGCCGATGCCGGGGACGACGCGGCCGATGCGGCGGGCCCGCCCGACGCGATGCCTGACGTCCCCCGCGACGCAACGCTCGACGTTCCCCGTGACACCCCCCTCGACGTCGCCCCCGACGTCGCCCCCGACGTCGCCCGCGACGCGCCCCTCGACGTCGCCCCGGACGTCCCCCGCGACGCGCCCCTCGACGTCGCTCCCGACGTCGCCCCCGACGTCGCCCCCGACGCGAGCGTCCGCCCCACGCGCGCCTGGATCGGCATCGTCGGCACGGGTCAGAGCCTCTCGGTCGGCGCAACCGCAGCGCGCCCCATTCACACGACGCAGCCCTACAACAACCGCGTCCTCCGTGACACCGGCACCGTTCCCCTCTACGACGGGATGGGCGACGTGCTGTCCCTCGGCCCGCTGGTCGAACCCATCCGTCCGCGCTACCCGACGCCCCAGTACCCCGCGGGGCCGCTCTATCCCAACAACATCTACGGCGAGACCCCGCACTCCGCGATGGCCAACGACCTCACCGCTCGGGTGCGCGCGGCCCTCGGCGAGGACTACGTCACCGTCCACTCGGTGGTCGGCGAGAGCGGCCAGAGCATCACCCGCATCGAGCGCAACGGCACCGGCCGCGCCTTCGCCGCCTCGCTCTACGAGGCCCGCGCCATCACGGCGCTCGCGCGCACCGCCGGCGTCCCCTTCGCCTACCGCGGCGTGATCGTGACGCACGGCGAGACCGACACCGCCCGCGCCACCTACGGGGCCGACCTCTACCGCCTCTGGACAGACTACGACCGCGAGCTCCGCGCCATCACGGGGCAGCGCGAGCGGGTGGTGATGTTCGTCTCGCAGCAGGCCGCCTTCCCCAACACCATGGGGACGCGCTCGATCTCCACGCAGGCGCAGTGGCGCATCGGCGTCGACCACCCCGGCGAGGTGGTGTGCATCGGACCGAAGTACCAGTACGTGTACTCCGACGCCGTCCACTTCGACGCGTACGGGTACGCGCGGCTCGGCATCAAGTACGCGCAGGTGTTCTACGAGGTGGTGGTGCGCGGCAACCCCTGGCGGCCGCTGCAGCCGCGGGCGGCGCGGCGGGCGGGCGCGGTGATCACGCTGGACATGGACGTCCCCGTCGCGCCGCTGGCCTGGGACACGTCCATCACCCCGCCGCACCAGAGCGCCTACACCGAGTGGGCGCTGGGCCGAGGCTTCGAAGTGGAGGACAGCACCGGCCGCCTGCGCATCACCGACGTGCAGATCATGGGGACGAGCGTGGCCATCACCCTCGCAGCAGCGCCCCGCGGCACCGGGCTCTCCGTGCGCTACGCGATGACCCAGGACGTCGCGGGCTACGCGGGCGGACCGAGCACCGGGCGGCGCGGGCAGCTCCGCGACAGCGACCCGTACGTGGGCTCCGACCGCGCGGTGATTCGCGCGCGGGTGACGCGCGGGTCGGCGATGGTGACGGGCGTCGCGGCGACCGCCTTCGCGGCCCGCGGCGTGCGCGACCTCGTCGAAGGGGTCGGGCTCATGGGGGAGACGATCGTGACGGCCCGCACCGACGGCGCCGTCACGCTCTCCCGTCCGTGGATGGGCGCGACGGGCGAGGCCGAGCTCACCTTCCGCAGCGACCAGCGGAACTACTGCGTCCAGTTCGAGATGCCCGTGCCCTGAGGCATCTGCGCGGCACCCCGTCGATTTTGTGAAGGCGCTCCCCCCCACCGCGCACACACCCTCGTGACCGCATCGCCCGGATGCGAGCCCGGACGCACCTCGCGTCGCGTCGGCTCGCGACCGGGGCTGCTCGCGTAGCACCGCACGGCCTCCCGACACGCCCGCTCTCTGTGGGCCGTTCGGCGCGTCGCGGCGTGCGGCGAGCCTGACACGCGGCGCACGGAGGCGAGTGGGGCGATGAGCGCGTGGTCGTGGTCTGTTCGATGGGGTGGCGTCGTGGCGGTGTGCGGATGCGCCTACAGCCCGCCGCCTGCGTCCGTGACGGCGACCGACGGGGTCGACGGGCCGTCCGTCGCCGGGTCGCCGGTTTCGACTTCGGCGCCGAGGGCCGCGACCTGCGAGGCGCCGCCCCCCGACCGGGTCACCGCCGCCTCCGTCTTCGCAGAGATGTCTGATCTCACGCGGCTCACGCGGCTCCCGTCCCTCGCGCACACCGCGCCGATGGCGTCGAGCTTCGACCGCAGCTCCGTGAGCCCGACGGTCGAGGGCTGGTTCGCCAACGCCGACGCCGAGGGCTTTGTCCGCTTCGACGGCGACGAGCGCGTGATGCTCGACGTGACGGGTCCCGGCGTCATCACCCGGCTGTGGTCGGCGTATCCGAACGGGCTCATCCGCATCTACTTCGACGGCGCCGCGGCGCCGACCCTCGTCGCGTCGATGGATGACCTCCTCTCAGGCCGCGTGGCCCCCTTCACCGCTCCCTTCGCGTATGTGGCGGCGGGCGGGTACAACCTCATCTACCCGATCCCCTTCCAGCGGGGCGTGAAGGTCACCACCACGGCGTCGCGGCTCTACTACAACCTCGACTATCGCTTGTACGCGGCGGGGACAGACGTGGCGTCGTTCACGATGGCGACCACGCCCGTCGAGACCTGCCACCGCAACGCAGCCGCGGCGACGCTCACGGGGAGCACTCCGGTCGCCACGGGCGCCGTCCCCATCGCCCTGTACACCGCCGCGACCGACGACCTCGTCCTCACGGCTGCGCCAGGCGGCTCCGTGGTGACTTCGCTCACGCTGCGCCCCGAGCGACTCACCGCCGACGCGCTCCGCCGCACGCGGCTCCTGGTGGCCTTCGACGGCGAGCAGACGATCGACGCGCCGCTCGGCGATGCCTTCGCCTTCGGGGCAGGTTCGACGCCGGTGACCAGTCTGCCCGTGACGGCAACCGCGGCCGGCGAGCTCACGCTGAGGTTTCCCATGCCCTTCGCCCGCGAGGCCCGCTTTCGCCTGGTGGACGTGGGCGGCGGCCCGCTCCGCGCGGCGGGTTCGGTGGCCGTGCGCCCGAGCGACTTCGACGACGCGAGCCTGCACTTCCACGCGCGCTGGACGGGCGTCTCGACGGTGCGGGTGCGTCAGCCGAGCGACTGGCCCCTCGCCCACATCACCGGCAGCGGATACTACGTGGGAACCGTCCTCCACGTCGCGAACCCCGACCCCGCGTGGTGGGGCGAAGGGGACGAGAAGATCTTCGTCGACGGCGAGTCCTTCCCGAGCCGTTTTGGCACCGGCACCGAGGACTACTTCTCCTACGGCTTCTGTCAGACGGAGCGCTTCAGCAACGCGTACTTCGGGCAGACGCGCGCCAACCGCACCAACTTCGCGGGCCACACGTGGCTCTATCGCTTCCACGTGGTCGACGCGATCCCCTTCACGCGCTCGCTCCGCTTCGACCTCGAAGCGCACCACTGGCAGCTCGGACGTGAGGACGTGCCCGTGCAGTACGACGCGGTGTACTTCTTCTATGCGCGGCCGGGCGCGACGACCGAGGGGCGCGCGCTGTCACCCGCCGACTTCTACACGCCGACGTTGCCCGCGGGAGTGGTCCAGGCGGGCAACGGCGGCAGCTTCCACTGTTGACGAGGGAGGGTGGTCGCGGCGACTACTGCGCCGCTGCGGCGGGCTCCGGGCGGCGCTCG
>JBILLV010000300.1:0-11310 GCA_044375895.1 Polyangiales bacterium
CCGCCGCTTCCCACTGCGGCGCGCGCCCCGTCGGGCCGCCACGCGGTGACGACGGAGGGCCCCGCGTTCTGCGTGATGCGCGTGCGCTGCCCCTCGGCGTGGAGCAGCCACACCTCGCCGTGGCAGAAGTCGCCGCAGGAGAACACCGCGGAGAACACCATCGCGCCCCCGGTGGTCGCGCGCTGGAGCCGCGCCTCGGTGACGACGCGCGCGTTGGGCACGGTGCCTCGCACGCCGCGCGCCTCGACGACCGCGGTGGCGTCACCGCCGCCGACGCCGACGTTGTCGTCGACGAAGTTCACCCGCTCGCCGTCGGAGAGCGCGACGTCGGGACCGCTCTCGGGGTGTAGGGAGACAGTGCCGCCAGGCTGCTCGGCGAGAATGACGCCGACGTGCTCGCCGAGCGGCGCGGCGAGAGAGAACACCGGCGCGGGCGGCGGCGCGTCGGCGACGGGCGCGTCGGCGGCGCTCGCGTCGGCGACAGGGGCGACCACGACGGGGGCGGGCTCGCGCGGAGCGACGGCGGGCGTGGCGGCGGAGCACGAGGCGGTGAGGAGGGCGGCGAGGAGGAGCGGGTGGCGGGTCATGAGGGTGGCGGATACGAAGGCCAACGCGGCGATGACGTCAAGCGCGCTCGCGCGGAGCCTGGCCGTGACGTCGCCCCGTTGGGAGCGCCCCTACGGCCCCCAGCGACGGATGACGGACCTTATCGCGGGAGCGATCGGGCGTGACTTCTCCTCGCCCCGAAGCTCGCCTCCACACGCCCGGACGGAGCGTTGACCGTTGGCCCACAAGCGCGCCGGGGATAGCCTCTGCCAGTGGGTGACGCCGACCAGTTCATCAAGCGCATCTTCCGCGACGAGACCTCCGACGCGACGCGGTCCGCGGTGCGCTTCGAGAGCGCGCCGGAGATCGCGACCGCTTCCCTGACGCCCGACGGCTTCCTCACGCTGGTGGGGAGCTGGTCCACCGACGCGGTCGTCCTCCCGCCCTGGACGCAGTTTCCCTACCGCGCCGTCGTCGACTTCAAGATGGAGGGCGACCACGTCGACGCCGCGGCGCTCGCGCGCGTCGAGCTCCGTCGGCAAGCCGCGTGGGTTCAGCACCTGGAGGCCCGCGCGACCCGCGGCGACACGCAGCCCGCCCGCTACGCCACGCTGGTGGTGGCGCCGCACCTGCCCGACTGGCTGCGTCAGCCGTCGCTCTGCGCGCCCCTCACCGTCACAATGCTCGCGCCGGGTTGCTACGGAATCACCCCGCGCGACCACCCGGTGCTCTGGGTCGCCGCCAACGAGCTGCCGCTGCACCCCTCGCTGGTGCCCTTTCTGTGGGCGCGCAGCGGCGTCCCCCGCGTCGCCTTCGTGCGCTGGCTCGCCATGGAGCGCGGTGTCGCGAGCGTGGTGGCCATGATACAGTCGCACCCCATGAGCGCGCAGATCGCACAGCAGCTCTTCGACACCCCGGAGGAGCAGGCCGCCTACCACCAGCGGGGACTCGAGATGGCCCACATCCTCCTCGCGCGCTTCCCGGAGGCCGCCCGCGAAATCCGCGACGACGCGGAGCGAAAGGGCATCGACGCCGCCCTACGGCCGCTGGAGCACATGTTCGCGCGACGCCTCGGCCGCGCGCTGACGCCTGCCGACCACACGACGCTGGTGCGACGCCTCGGCACCCACGGCCCCGACCGGCTCGGTGACGTCGTGCTCGACCTCGACCGCGCCGCCCTCGAGCGCTGGCTCGCCGACCCCGACGCCCGGTAGCGCCCACTTCGCCCCTCAGCCGTTCTTCGGCTTCTTCGTCGGCGGCTTCACGCGCGCCACGCGGAGCGCCTCCACCTTCGCGAGCCCCGCGCGGGCCGGGTCGTGCACCGCGGCGTTGGCCTTCGCGATGGCGCGGGCGGCCGTGGTCACCTCGCGCACCTGCTCGCCCAGGCGCAGCCGCGTGTCGGAGAGCGCGTCGTCGAGCTCCTTCACCGCCACCATCACGGGCGCCAACGCCCGCAGCACCGCGATCGCCTGACGCGTGGGCGCGGTCTCCACGCGCTCGGGGTCCTCGCCGCCGTCCCGCGCCGCGAGGGCCGCGAAGAGCGCCGGCGACGTGTCCATCACGTCGAGGATCGCCTCCAGCTCCGGGAGCTCGTCGTCGCCCACGCGGCCCGTGCTCGTGCGCCGCTGCTCCCGCGAGAGCGCCACGGTCGCGGGCAGCACGGCGAGCGCCTGCTTGCAGTGGTCGATCACCGCCGCAAGGCAGCGGTCGCGCGCCGCCGGAGACATCGCCGTGAGGTCGGCGACGGTGTAGAGGACGGCGGGCTTCGGGGTGGACTTCGTGGCCTTCGGCATGGGCAACATCTCCTTCGAACGGCCACCGTCACAAGTCGCGACGCACGAGCGCGTCGGGGCGATGCCGTCCGGAGCGATCGTCACGCGCGCGACGCCCGGGGGACAAGCGCGAAGTGCGACGGAACGGCCACGCGCGTCCGGGAGAGCGACACAAACGAGGGGGTGAGTGTCCCGCGGAAGGGGGAGAGCCTCCCGCGCGAGGGGGAGGACGGTCGCGCGGGAGGCTGAGGAGGATGCGGCGCAGGCGAGGCGTGACGCATGCGACGCAAGAGGCGACCGGCCGGAAGAGGCCCCCACGGTGGGTTGCGGAGCACGTGTCCCCGCGGTTCACCAGCCCCGCCGACGGCCCGCCAGATGTTCGACGCGAAATACAGCCCCCATCGTCTTTGTTCTGGACACCCGCACCGCTGTTGAAATACCGTGTCCTGGAGGATTTGTAAGCATGAGCACCCCCGCACCCCCGCACCCCCGCACCCCCGCACCCCAACAGATCTGGTAGGAAGCTCCGGCGCCTTCTCGTCCTGGCAGTTCTCGCTTTCGCCGTCCTGATGGGGGATCGTAGGTCGGACTGTGACGGACCGTCACCGCGAACGATCGTGCTGTCCAACGTAATCCAGCCTGTTCTCGGCGAGACGGGCGAGTACACTGCCGCCTTCACCTTCAATCCAAACACCACCAGCGACATGGTGTTGAGCGACATCAACATCACCGTCGGATCACCTCCGGTGTCGGGCTTCTTTCCTCAGAGCGTCGTCGCGGCGACGGTCGCGCTTGACCCCGACAGTCGCCTCTTCGCCTTCGACGCTGACCTTGCAGGAGCACCGATCGGGCCTCAGTTTGTTCGGCCCTGCTTCGACGGGGTCACCCGCACGCCGTGGAACGGCTTCGCGATTCGCGTAGTCAATGGCGTCCCGAATCCAGCACAGCCAGTCGCGCTCTCCATGGCCTCGGACTGTGTCTCTTTGGTGCCATACCAAACTTCCGCCCTCCGATCGTGTACTGGGGCGGAGACGGGCCCCAATGCATACAACTGTGCGCAACTGACTGTGCCAGGTAGCCTCCCCGGCGTGTACATTGGTTGCGAAAGCCTGCCGACGCCATTGAGGTTCCGCGACACCAGTTCGTGCAGGTGTCTTCTCACATCAAATTCCCCGCTCTCTTGCTTCCTGCACCCACTGACGTCAGACTACATCTCGGACTACGGCGACTATCACGCGGTGTCTAGCATCATGGGAACGCCCGGTCAGGGCTTTCCCGCTGGTCCGGTCAGCGCCGGGTGGGCGCACATCCCCTACGGTGGGACGAGATCTGCCGGCCCCGAACGTCGGACGATGCAGGTGCTCCAATCGAGCGGAAACATCGGGCTGTGGGGGCACCCCGTGCGAAGCGTGAGAAACTACGACATCGGCGAGTGTGACCTGACGCGCAGTTGGGAGCAGGTGTCGACGATGACCCGCAACACCGCCTACCTCAACTTCATTAACGCACTCCGCGCGCGCCGCATTCCGGAGCAAGTTAATCCGACGACGCCGTCAGAGTGTGCTTCGCATCTACCGTACAGCGTCGTGACGCAGGTGCGGGTGGGTCCGCAGCTCAACAACTCCGGCGGTGATCCGGCGACGCGCGTCATCCAGGACTCGCTCAATTTTGCCTTTCAATATCAGTATGGCCTCGCCGGGGGAGCGGTGGTGGGGCTCTACAATCGCCCCGGCTACGTGTACGTCAACGCCCAGATCGGGACGCTGCTCACCGCCGGGTCGACCGTGGCCTGGCGCCCCTTCATCCCGATCGGTACGGGGACCGTACCCAGCCCCCTGATCGAAGGCGACTGGCAGACCCACGACGCCAACAACGAGCTGCCGATCGGTTGGCAGATGTCCGCGGCGCTGCGCGGTGCCCCGCTGGTCAGCAACTACACGGGGGGGTGCGCGCCGACCGGGGATGCGCATCCGCCCTTCGCCACGCTCATGCAGGCGGCGCTCACACAAGACCTCATCTTCCACTGGCGACTTCCCTTCCCGCAGAGCAACAGCCCCAACGCTCCCAGTTGCACAAAGGGGGCAGCGCCGCGGTATGTGTTCTGCGAGACGACGCAGCCCCAGACGCCGGCGGGCCTCGGTACGATCGGAGCGCCCGCGGCGAACTGTATGGCGCGGCTGGCAGCCCAACTTACTGCAATTTCGCCGCATCCGGTCTTCGCAGCGCTCGCCGCAGCTGGCATTACCGCAGCGGATCTTGTACCCGCGGGGCTCGAAGCTGGCTGCTACGCCTTTTCGACGCTGCCACCCTGGCTTCAAAATGACGTGATGGTCACGAACCAGACAGACGCGTTCGGAACCAATGCGGGCATCTGCGCGTTCCGTTTCGAGCCGAGGCGCATCAATGTGCTGCCCGAAGGTCTACAATACATCCTGCTGGATGATGTGAAACAAGGTGTCGATGGCACAACCACGAGTGCCTCTGGAATCAACCTGATGGTGCGTCTATCGGAGGCTTTCGAGATGGTGTACGGCACCAATCGAGGCCTCTCCTGCCGACGCCAGCCCTACTTCGCGCCAGGCGGGACTCCCTCCGTGGACGGAATGATCGCCCACGACAGCAACCGCGTGCCCCGGATCGGTTCGCTCGACTCCTTCCCCAGCGGTACCGACGTGACGCCCACCGCAGCGATCCACTGCGACTCGCCGTCCGCGTGTAGTGCCGTGGGGACGACGGCCTTTCCGACACCCGCGGCACCCCTGTGCTCATTCGCTCAATGAAGGCGTTCGTCACACTCCTCCTTCTTTCTGGCTGTGCGTCCACCGTCGGCAACTATGCGGACGGTGGCGCGGAGTCCGGATCTTTCGATCGCACCGACACTACAGCAGACACAAACCACGATTCAAGCGACCAGGGTGGTGACCTGGCGAACACCGAAGCTGGGGAGGGCGACGTCTCCCCCGATGTACAAGGAACCGACGCAACCTGCGCAGCTCCATCCTTTCGGCCGTGCGTCATGAGCAACAAGGAGTGTGGCCCCTGTGGTATCTGCACGGTATTCAGCGCGACGGTCGCGCCAACGGGCCGTCTCGTGGTGGGTGATCGCGTTTGCCTTACCGCTCCTGGTGGCTCCTGCACTTCGGAGGGAGAGATATCGGACTGTGGTTCAGCGGCTGTGTGTCCGATGACATACGGCATCAGCAACCCAAGGGAGTGCATTCGCACCGAGGATTGCCTCGAGTACGAGCGTCGCTTCTACGCTCGCTTTCCGAGCGCTGTGCCCCCAATCATCCCTCACTGCTGGTACTCGGACGCGACCCGCGCAACCACGGGTCGGCTCGCGCCCGCGCGCTGCATCCGTTCGTCGGTCCAATCCTGTGGCGTGGGCTGCCCGTGCCCCGAGGGCATGATCTGCAACTGGTCCTCGGAACACTCCCCAACGGGGATCTGTCTCCCTCGTTACTTCCCCACCTTCGAGTCGCGCGGATGTTCGAGACCGCCGCGGCCATGGAACTGCCGCAACAACAACTCCTGCCTGCTTCCTGTTCGCGGCACCGTCGACGGCGTGCGGGACATCGACAGGGCGGGCCGATGCGTCTCCCGCGAGGCGTGTCTGGAGGCGCAGCGCCTCTTCGGCGACGCCTACGTCTGCGTCCCCGACCCGGTACCATGAGGCGTCTCACCATGCCCCCACGACGCCGCACCCCGCCGCCTCTTCGACAGACCGCGCTGGCTCTGTCGCTCCTCGTCCACCTCGGATGTTCGCGGTGGACGCCCGCTCCTGCGTGGGTCTACGACGACGTGCCTGTTTCGTGGGACATTCGCGCCGACGTCGCGCCCGTCGACGTCGCCTCCGACACCCTTGATGCCGAGGTGCGCACCGACATCCCCTCGTCCCCCGACGGATGCGCTCCGACGTACCTCAACTACTGCGGCGACCCCCGCTTCCCCTGCACGTGCGGCACCTGCAGCCCATGGGGCGGCGAGGGGCGCGACCTCTGCGTCACCTCCCCCGCGCGCATCTGCACGGTTCGCCTCGCTGCCACGGGCGCGTGCGCGGTGGGGGAGGTCTGCCTCGCCACGAGCAACAGCACGGGCGGCTTGTGCGTCCCGTCGCGCGCCTGCGTGATGTTCGCCAACATTGATCCTGAAGCGCGCTGCTGGCACACGGACGACACCATCGCGCGGGTCGGCGGGCTCCTCGCGGCAACGTGTCAGGGCACAGGGTTTACCCCCTGCGGCCAGGGTTGCCCGACCTGCCCCGAGGGGCGCGTCTGCGCATGGGCCTCCGAGCGTAGCCCGACGGGCGTGTGCATCCCGCGCCTGCGACGCGACCGCATCGTCACCTGCACGCCCACCGAAAACCCGCTGCTCTGCCAGCCCGGCGAAGTGTGCCTGCTGCCGACGCGCGACCCGGCCGTGGGCATCCCCGACGCACAGCGCATCGGCGCGTGTGTGCCGCGCGACGAGTGCCTCGCGGTGCGGGCGGCGTTGCCAAACCAGTATCTCTGCCGCGGCCCACTCGGTCCCTGACCGCCGCCGCCTCGGGTTTGGAGGCGAGCTTCGAAGCGACGAGAAATCACTCTCGATCGCTCCCGCGATACGGTCCGTCATCCGTCGCCGAGGGCCGTAGGGTCGCCCCCAACGAAGCGACGCGCGTCGACGCGAAGCCTCCTTCGAAAGCGCCCCTACGGCCCCCAGCGACGGATGACGGACCGTATCGCGGGAGCGATCGGGCGTAACTTCTCGTCGCTCCACACCTCGACTCCCGATGCCCTTTGGGCACGGGAGATCCGTCCAGCGCGTCGAACGATCCCGCCGCCCCGCCGCGGCCGTACACTCCGCGGCCCCGATGCTCCCCCTCCGCCGGCTCCTCCGCTTCCTCCGCCCCTACCGCGGCCTCGTGGCGCTCTCGCTCGCGTCGCTCCTCGCGCTGGTGCTGCTCGACCTCGCGATCCCTCGGCTCATCCAGCACATCCTCGACGAGGGCATCGCCCGCCGCGACCCCGGCGTGGTGGCCCGCACGGCCCTCGCGATGCTCGGCCTCTCCGCCGTGAGCGCCGTCATCGCCGTGGGCAACAACGCCTTCTCCGTGCGCGCGGGCGAAGGGGTGGCGCGCGACGTCCGCGAGGCGCTCTTCGTCGCGGTGCAGGGGTGGTCCTTCGCCAACCTCGACCGGCAGGGAACAGGCCAGCTCCTCGTGCGGCTCACCAGCGACGTGAGCGCGCTCAAGATGCTCACCCAGGTGTCGCTCCGCATCGGCACGCGGGCGCCGCTCCTCATGCTCGGCAGCCTCGCCCTGATGGTCCGCACGAGCCCGCGCCTCGCCCTCACGATGCTCCCGCTCCTCGCGGTGACCACCGGGCTCATCGCCTTCTTCATCGTGAAGATGGAGCCGCTCTTCCTCACGGTGCAACAGCGCCTCGACCGCCTCAACACCGTCCTCCAGGAGAACGTCGCCGGCGTGCGTCTGGTGAAGTCCTTCGTCCGCGCCGACCACGAGGCCGCCCGCTTCGAAGCCGCCAACGACGACCTCACGGCCCGCTCCATCCGGGTGATGCAGTTCACGGCCTCGATGACGCCGCTCCTCACGATGTGCGTCAACGTCGGGATGGTGGTCGTGATCGGTTCGGGCGGGCTCCAGGCCATCCGCGGCGAACTCTCCATCGGCCAGGTGGTGGCCTTCAGCAACTACCTGCTCACCACCCTTCAGCCGCTGCTTCTCATGACGATGCTCTCCAACACCTGGGCCTCGGGCCTCGCGTCGGCCCAACGGATCGACGAGGTGCTCGCGGCCACGCCCGACGTGGTCGACGCGCCCGACGCGAAGCCTCTGCCCGACACCGCGCCCGGCCGCGTGGCCTTCGAAGACGTCGCCTTCGCGTACCGCGGCGAGAACAACGCCCCCGTCCTCGAAGACGTCACCCTCGCCGCCGCGCCCGGCACCACCGTCGCAGTGCTCGGCGCGACGGGGGCGGGCAAATCGACGCTCGTCCACCTCATCCCGCGCTTCTACGACCCCACCGCGGGCAGCGTCCGCTTCGATGGGAGCGACGTGCGCGGGCTCACGCAGGACTCTCTCCTCAGCGCGGTCGCCATCGTCCCGCAGGAGTCCATTCTCTTCACGGGAACCGTCCGCGACAACATCCGCTACGGCCGCCCCGACGCCTCCGACGACGAGGTGATCGCGGCGGCCCGGGCGGCGCAGGCCCACGGCTTCATCACCGAGCGGGCGGAGGGCTACGACGCCCGGGTCGCCGCCCGCGGGCAGAACCTCTCCGGCGGCCAGCGGCAGCGCCTCGCCATCGCCCGCGCGCTGCTGGTGCGACCGCGGGTGCTCATCCTCGACGACAGCACCAGCGCGGTGGACGTCGAGACCGAGACGCGCATCCAGGCGGCGCTCCGCGCGATGACGCCGCGCTGCACCACCTTCGTCGTCGCCCAGCGCATCAGCACGGTGCTCCAGGCCGACACCATCGCCGTCCTCGACCGGGGCCGCGTCGTCGCCCAGGGGACCCACCGCGAGCTCCTCGCCACCTGCGCCCCGTACCAGGAGATCTACGCGTCGCAGCTCGGCGGGACGGTGTCGCCGTGAAGCCCACCGTGCCGAGCCTGGCCGCGCGCCCGCGCGAGACGCTCCAGCGCCTCGGGGGGTACTTCGCGAGCGACCGCGGCGCCCTCGTCGGCATCGCCGCGGGTGTGGTGCTCTACACCGCGCTGGGGCTCGTCGGCCCCTACCTCATGGGCGTCGCCATCGACCGCTTCATCGTCGCCGGCGACGCCCACGGCCTGATGCGCGTGGCGCTCTGGATGCTGGGCGCCTACGGCCTCGGCAACGGGCTCCAGACGGTCGCCTCGTGGTGGACGTCGCGGGTCTCGCAGCGGGCCCTCCAGCGCCTGCGCCGCGACCTCTTCGGGCACCTCCAGCGCCTCCCCCTCGCCTTCTTCGACCGCACCCCCGCGGGCGAGCTGATAAGCAGGCTCACCAGCGACATCGACGCCGTCAACGTGGGCCTCGCGCAGAACGTCATCGGCCTCCTCGCCAGCGCCCTCTCGATGGTGGGCATCGTGGCGGCGATGTTCGTGCTCGACCGCTGGCTGGCGCTGGCGTCGCTGCTGGTGGTCCCCGTGATGCTGGGGTTTACGGGCTTCGTGGCGCGCTACACGCGGCGGGGCTTCCAGGCGCTGCAGGCCCGCCTCGGCGCCCTCAACGGGGTGATGGAGGAGACGCTCAGCGGGCAGCGGGTGGTGAAGGCCTTCCGCCGCACCGACGCCGCGGTGGCCGCCTTCCGCGCGCACAACCAGGCGGCGTACGAGGCGGGCGTCGAGGCCAACACCTACGCGCTCCTCCTGATGCCGCTCACCACGGTGCTCGGCAACCTCTTCGTCATCGTGCTCTCGGGCGCCGGGGCCGCGCTCGCGCTGCGCGGCCTCGTCAGCGTCGGCCTCATCGCCACCTTCATCCAGTACGGCCAGAACTTCGTCCAGCCCCTCCGCCAGCTCTCCAACCTCTACAACTCCGTGCAGGCGGCCATCGCGGGCGCCGAGCGCGTCTTCGACCTCCTCGACGCGCCCGCCGAACCCGACGCCGGCACGCGCAGGTGGGACGAGCCGCGGGGCCACGTCCGCTTCGACCACGTGACCTTCGGCTACCGCCCCGGCGCTCCCGTGCTGAAGGACGTCTCGCTCGACGCCGCGCCTGGTGACCTCATCGCCCTCGTCGGCCCGACGGGGGCGGGCAAGACCACCGTCATCAACCTCCTCACCCGCTTCTACGAGCTCGATGCTGGGACGATCGAGGTCGACGGGATCAACCTGCGCGACCTGAAGAAATCCGAGCTGCGCCGACGTCTCGGGCTGGTGCTGCAGGAGACCTACCTCTTCGCCGCCACCGTGCGCGAGAACATCCGCTACGGCCGCCTCGACGCGACGGATGACGAGGTGACCGCCGCCGCCGTGACGGCCGACGCCGATCACTTCATCCGCCAGCTCCCGCAGGGCTACGACACCGTGCTCTCCGAGCGGGCGAGCAACCTCAGCCAGGGGCAGCGTCAGCTCCTCGCCATCGCGCGGGCGGTGCTGGCCGACCCGGCGATCCTGGTGCTCGACGAGGCCACGAGCAGCGTCGACACGCGCACCGAGGCCCGCATCCAGGCGGCCCTCTTGCGCTTGATGAAGGGGCGGACGAGCTTCGTCATCGCGCACCGGCTCAGCACCATCCGCGACGCCTCGCAGGTGCTGGTGATCGACCACGGCGAGGTGGTCGAGCGCGGCACGCACGACGGGCTGCTCGCCCGCGGCGGGGTGTACCACCGGCTCTACACCAGCCAGTTCAAGGGAGAGGCGTGAGGGAGGCGGGTCAGCGCACGTAGATGAGCGCGTAGCGGGACTTGCAGGTGGGCGAGTCCTCGTAGCACTCGCCCGAGGAGTCCATCGTCAGCCCGTTGGCGTTGCAGGGGAACACCCCCGCCGTGCACGCCCGCGGCGTGATGCGCCCGATGCGGAGCAGCGACAGGTCGTGGGAGAGCCACGAGGCCTGGCCGTTGGGGGCGTTGGAGAGGCCGTTGTTCCAGCAGCACTCAGCGGCCGCGAAGACGATGGCGGCGTTCTCGTTGCAGTCGGGCCAGCAAGAGCAGTTGCTGTCGAGGGCGCGGAGCGAGAAGTTGAACAGGCGCTGCTGCTGCGGCGTGAGGCCGCCCGCGAAGTCTGCCCCCGAGCGCGCCCAGGTGCTGTTGCAGCTCGAGGGCCAGTTGGCCGTGATGTACGCCCCGAAGCTCCGCGCGCCGAGCAGCGTGCGGAAGCCGAAGGAGTAGTCGTCGGTCTGCACCATGAGGTCGGCGCCGGCCACCGACGACCACGCCGCCGACTTGAAGTTGGCCGAGGTGCGCGACGCGATGGTGCCGAAGGTCGACGCGTTGCGCATCACGTCGAGCGTCGTCCACGAGCGGGCCACGCCGTTGACGAAGCTCCCGATGAGCGTCCAGCCGCCCTC
>JBILLV010000301.1:0-11306 GCA_044375895.1 Polyangiales bacterium
GGGGGCCTGCGCGCTCCCGGCGGTCTGCGCGCTCGGCACGGCCAGCAACACGACGGCCGTCGTCGATCAGTCCGAGCTCGTGAGCTCCACCACCACGGCGGCGCGCGTGGGCTACACGCTCGCGACGGGGGCGGGTCAGCGCTTCACCGTCGGTCGGACGGGCTTCCTCTCCGGCGTCGAGGTGTCGCTCACCACCTGCGGCGGCGCGCTCCTCGCGGGCTCGACAGTGCAGCTCACCGTCTTCGACGACCTCGGTCAGACGCTCGCCACCGCCACGCTCCCGTCCACCGCCGTCACCAACGGGGCGTGCCCGCGCTTCCCGCCGACGCTCACCGCCGCGACGCGGGGCCGAGCCCTCTTCGACCTCGGCGCGTCGTGTGTTCCCGTCACGGCGGGCCGTCGCCTGCGCTTCGTCGTCACCGCCACCGGCGCCACCACCACGGGGACGTGCCCCACCAGCACGCGGCGCTGCAGCAACGCCCCCACGGTCGCGTGCACCACCGCCGCCCAGTGCACGGGCCTGCCCGCCCTCGTGAGCGCGGGCCTCAACCCCCTGAGCACCTACGCGGGCGGCGCCCACACGCTCGGCAACACGGACGTCCCCGGCACAGCCCTCACCTTCAAGACGCACGTCACGCCCTTCGTCACCTGGTGCGCGGGCGAGACCTCCTGCAACGGAACCTGCCGCGACCTCACCACCGACCGCAACCACTGCGGCGCCTGCGGTCGCTCGTGCTCGCTCTCCCTCGTGTGCTCGGGCGGGACGTGCCAGACCACCTGCGGCGCGGGCCTCAGTACCTGCACCCGCGGCGGCGTCGTGTACTGCGCCAACCTGCAATCCGACAACGTCAACTGTGGCGCCTGCGGGGTGGCCTGCGCGCCCGGCCAGGTGTGCGCCGTCGGCGGCTGCGTCGCCACCTGCGGCGTCGGCATGACGACGTGTGGTCGCGGCCCCACCGCGTACTGCGCCAACACCGCGACGGACAACGCCAACTGCGGCCGCTGCGGCAACGCGTGCCCCGCGGGCCAGGCTTGCTCCAACGGCGTCTGCGCGGGCTCTTGCGGCGCCCCCACCACCCGCTGCGGCGCCGCCTGCGTCGACACCCGCTACGACCCCGCGAACTGCGGCGCCTGCGGCAACGCGTGCCCCGCGGGCCAGGTGTGCAGCGCAGGCGTCTGCGGCGGTGCGTGCGGCGCCGGGCTCACGACCTGCGGCGCGGGCGCGCTCACCCGCTGCGCCGACCTCCAGAACGACCCCATGCACTGCGGCGCGTGCGGTCGGGCGTGCCCCGCGGGGCAGCTCTGCGCGGCGGGCGCGTGCGGCGTGGCGTGCGGGGCGGGCTCGGTGCGCTGCGACGTGGGCGAGGGGCCGTACTGCGTCAACCCGATGACCGACAACGCCAACTGCGGCGGCTGCGGGGTGGGGTGCGGCGCGGGGAGCGCCTGCGTCGGCGGCGTCTGCGCGCTCACCTGCGGCCCCGGTCAGGTGGCCTGCGGCGGGCGCTGCGTCGACCCGCAGCACGACCCCGCGAACTGCGGCGCCTGCGGCCGCGCGTGCGCCGCCGGGCAGTACTGCACCATGGGCGCCTGCGCGACGGCGTGCGCCGCGCCCGACACGCTCTGCGGCGGCCGCTGCGTCGACCTGCGGAGCAACCCCGACCACTGCGGCGCCTGCGGGAGCGTGTGCCCCGCGGTCGGCGCCGAGGCGATCCGCGCGTGCGGGGAGGCCACCTGCGGGAGCTTCTGCAACCCCGGCCGCGGCGACTGCGACGGCGCCGCGCCCAACGGCTGCGAGACCGACCTGCGCGTGACGGCGGCCCACTGCGGGCTGTGCGGGCGGGCCTGCGCGCTGCCGCACGCCACCCCGGGCTGCGCGATGGGCGCGTGTCGGGTGGCGAGCTGCGAGGAGGGCTGGGTCGACTGCAACGGCGACCCGAGCGACGGCTGCGAGCTGCGCGACGGGGCGTCGTGCGCGCCCGGGCTCGCGTGCGGGGTGGGCGCGCTCCGCTGCTACGAGGGCCGAGCGTTCTGCCAGGCTGAGCAGGTATCTCCCGCGGGGACGCCCTGTCGAGCCGCGGCGGGTCCCTGCGATGTGGCCGAGGTGTGTGATGGGATGAGCCCCGTCTGCCCCACGGACGCGCGGACGCCCGGCGCCTCGTGCCCGACGGCGCTGACGGGGAGCGGCACCTCCGTGTCGGGCGAGTGCCTGGAGAGGTACACCTTCCAGGTCGTGGAAGGGGTGACGTACACCATCTCGACCTGCGACTCGTTCACGGGCGATCCCGTCGTGCACGTGACGGGCGCGTGCCGTTGCGACAACGACAACAGCTGCGGACTCGGCGCGCGCTGCACCTGCGTCGCAGAGTCGAGCGGCGAAGCGACGATCTGCGCGTCGAGCCGCGCGGCAACGGCCGCGAGCTGGAGCTACACCGTCACCTCGTCCTCGGGACGCTGCGGAACACCAACCGCGTGTCGCCTCCCCACGCACGCCTGCGACGCGGCGGAGGTGTGCGACGGCGTGAGCACGAGCTGTCCCGCCGACGGCGCCGAGCCTGACGGGACCCTCTGCGATGACAACAACGCCTGCACCTCGAACGACCGCTGCCAGTCCGGCGCGTGCGCGCCCGGCGCGGCGGTGAGCTGCGCCGAGGGGCAGTGCCAGGGCGCCTTCTGCGATCCGGCGACGGGGCGCTGCGTGGCGAAGTCCGACGGGACCACCTGCGACGACGGTGACGTCGGCTCGCGCGACGACCTCTGCTTCGGCGGCGTCTGCCGCGGCGCTCCCACATCGTACGTGACCCGGATCGTCGCAGGGATGGAGAACTCCTTCGCGCTCACGGAGGACGGACGCCTCTATACGTTCGGGGCCAACCTGCAGGCGACCGACCGCGCCTCACCGATGGTTCTCCCGACCCCGACCCGGGTGATCGGCGTCGATCCGGTCAGCGAGGCCGCCGCGGCCCAGACCCACACGCTCGTGGCGCGCACCGACGGTACCGTGCGGGCGTGGGGTGGAAACACTTGGGGGCAGCTCGGCGACGGCACCACCACCGGGAGCCCGACGCCGGTCACGCCGTCGATCACCGGGAGCGTGTCGCAGGTCGCGGCCGGGTTGATGTTCAGCATGGCGCTCACGACCAGCGGCTCGCTGTGGGTTTGGGGAGGCAACCCGTACGGGCAGCTCGGTGACGGCGGCACCTCGGCGCAGCTCCGCCCCGTGCAGGTCACGCTTCCCTTCACACCGACGCGCATCGCGGCGGGCTACCACCACGCGCTCGCGCTCGCGAGCGACGGGGCGGTGTGGGCCTGGGGCCACAACGTCGCTGGGCAAGTCGGTGACGGCACCACCACCCATCGCTCGACGCCCGTCCGCGTGGCAGGCCTCCCCGCCATCACCCAGATCGCAGCGGGCGCGTTCCACAGCCTCGCGCTCGCGAGCGACGGGTCGGTGTGGGCCTGGGGCTACAACGTCGCCGGGCAGCTCGGCGACGGCACCACCGTGAACCGTTCGACGCCCGTGCGGGTCGGCGGGATCAGCGCGGCCGACGCCATCGCGGCCGGGTTCGTCCACAGCCTCGCGGTGCAGACCGGCGGCACGCTCTGGGGGTGGGGTGACAGCGGTCAGGGGCAGCTCGGGCGGGGCGGCGCGGCCGTCCCGGGCGTCTACGACCCGCAGACGACGCCCGTGCGCGTCGGCGCGTTGGGGGGGATCGTATCGATCGCCGCGGGGGGAAACCACACGCTCGCTGAGACCTGGGAGGGGCGCATCTGGTCGCTGGGCAGCAACGCCAACGGGCAGCTCGGCGACGACACCGCGGGGACACCGCCGCGCACGCGCATGGACACCGTCGTGGGCTTCGGCCGCTACGCCACGCTCGTGCTCCAGCAGGGGTACAACACCCACCGCACGGGGGCCAACACCCGCGAGACCGCGCTCACCACCACCAACGTGCGCCCGCAGACCTTCGGCCGCCTCTACAGCGCGCCGGTGGACGGCCAGGTGCACGCGCAGCCGCTCTTCGTCGGCGGCGCGATCAACGGGGATGACGTGCTCTACGTCGCCACCGAGCAGAACACCCTCTACGCGCTCGACGCGTCCAGCGGCGCGGTGATCTGGTCGCGCAACTACGGCGTCCCCTTCAACCACGTGATCCAGCGGGCCGGCGTCGAGCCGTGCGCGAGCAGCATCAACCCGGTGGCCGGCATCACCAGCACGCCCGCGATCGACCTCGCCACGCACACGATCTATTTCGTGGCGAAGCGCGACACGGGCGACAACCCCGCGGTGCCTACGGCCGGCGCGGCCTTCGAACTGCACGCGGTGGACATGTTCTCCGGGGCCGACCGCGCGGGCAGCCCGGTTCGCATTCAGGCGACCATCACCCGCCCCGACGTGGGCGCGGCCGACGGCACGACGCTCCCGATGAGCACGTCGCGCTCGCTGGTGTTCGACCCGCTGCGCCACTTCCAGCGGCCCGCGCTCCTGCTGCAAGATGGGCAGCTCTGGATCGCCTTCGGCGGCACCTGCGACATCCTCCCGTACCACGGCTGGGTGATGACCTACGACGCCCGCACGCTCGCGCCCTCAGGCGCGTGGGTGAGCTCCAGCGTGGGCGACCCGGCCTGCGTGATGAGCGCGCCCACCTGTGTGCCGGGCACACCGGGTTCGTTCGGGACGCCGGGCGCCGCGCGGTGCTGCGCCTCCGGCGCGGGCATCTGGTCGTCGGGTCGCGGCCCCGCGAGCACGGGTACAGGGGACGTGTACGTCACCACGGGCAACACCTTCGTGCCGCACCCCCCCGACGGGGTGGACATGAGCAACGCCGTCGTGCGCCTCGGCCGCGCGCCCACGGGCGGCGTCACGGTGCGCGACTGGTACGTCCCGTGGAACTGGCAGGTGCTCGATGCGTACGACTCCGACCTGTCATCCGCGGGGGTCACGCTCATCCCCAACACCAACCTCCTCCTTGCGACGGGCAAGTCCGCGGAGATTTGGGTGCTCAACGCGTCGAACCTCGGGCACTACACCGCGCCGCCGCCCACGGTGACTGGCCCGGTGCCCGAGCCCGGCGTGCTCCAGCGCTTCTACTTCGAAGGGCAGAACGCCTGGGGCAACATCGGCCTCCCCTACAACGGCACCGTCTTCTGGAACGACCGCGCCTACCTCTGGCCGAGCAGCCTCCCGGTGATGGCGTGGCCGCTCGACCGCGCCACGAGCACCTTCACCTGCCCCCGCGGCATGAGCTTCCCCGACCCGCGAGTGCCGATCTGCGCGAGCGAGGTGAACGCGGCCTCGTCGGCCTTCGGCGTGCAACGCACCAACATCACGGTCTCGGCTGACGGCGCGCGCGCGGGGACAGGCGTGCTCTGGTCGACCGTGCCCGACTGTGATGGCGAGCTCGTCGCCTACGACGCCCAGAACATCAGCGTCGGCCCCATCTACACGAGCCGCATGGAGACCAGCGACCACCTCGGCCGCTACGAGACCATGGCCTCACCCGTCGTCGCGCGGGGGCTGGTGTTCGTCCCGACGCGCGGCGCTGTCGTCGCCTACGGTTTGCTTTCGACGCCGCGCACCACGCTCACGCCGCACCCCAACAGCGCCTGCATGTGCCCCACCGCGACCTTGCCCACGGTGTTCACGCCAGCCTGGAGCGATCTGTACACGCGGTACTTCGGGCCGAGCGTGACCAGCGTCCCGGGCGCGACGGTGGGGTGTCAGGGCGGAGGCACATGCCACGGTACAGCGGGCTCTGCGTCGGTCCATCGTATGGGCAGCACCCCCCAGGACCTCTACAACTACTGGGTCGCCGCAGGCTGGCTCACCCCCACGTCGCCGCTGAACTCGCCGATTCTCAACCCGGCGACCTCGCGGCTCAAGTGGGTGAACCTCGCGGCGCGCATGCCGAGAAACACCACGGATTCGTGCCACCCGGGCGCCGTCTCTGACCTCCGCGCCTGGATCGAGGATTGGGACCGCAACCGCACCCGCGGCCCGCTCATGGTTCCGCCGCCCTCTCCCTGACGCCCTCCCTACGGCACCCACCGCCCCGCGGCCATCAGCCGCGCGAACGACGCCCGGATGTCCACCGGCGTCACCTCCCGAAAGCGCATCGGGTGCTCCCTCGCCGACTCCGACCCGAAGTCCATCGCCCGCGCGCGCAGCCCCTCCGCGCGGAAGCGCGCCGTCGCCCAGCGCACCCGCTCGTCGCCGTCCACGCCCGCCAGCATCCCGCCCTCCTGCGCGAGCAGCGCCTCCAGGTACGCGTCGAGCCGCTGCCCATCGAGCGCGGTCTCCGCCGCCCCCGCGATGAGCGGAACCAGCAGCGCCGCCTCGCGCAGCGGCAGGTACATCCCCCGCGTCGCGCGCGCCACCTCGCGGTACATCTTCTCCGCGCCCACGTACGCGCGCAGCGTCGGGAGGCACCCGACGGCGTACACCGCGATCCCCATCTCGCGGCAGCTCTCGGCCTGCGTGTACCAGTGGTGACCGCACGGACACCCTTGCGGAAAGGCGTCGCGCGAGGGCTCCACCCCGTGCGGCGGCGCGTCGCCGAACCACACCGCGGCCCGCGCCGCGCCCGGTCGCCACGCGAGGCGCACGAGGTCGTAGAGCCCGTCGGTGACTGCCTCTGGGCCGTCGCCGCCGCCCGACGCTTCGAGCGCCGACACCACCGCGCGCACCGCGGCGATGTCTCCCGTGAAGGGCGTGACGCGGGTGATGAAGGTCATCTCCTGCGGGGGATGGTCGCGGTAGGCCACGACGGCGAGGCGCAGATCGCGGCACAGCGGCGAAGCCCGCAGCGCGTCGACCAGGTCGAGGAGCCGCGCGCGCACCTCCGCGATGTGCGCCCCCATGCTGCCGGTGGCGTCGATCACGATGGCGAGGTCGAGCTCGCCGCGGACGCGCGTCGAGAGCCAGCGGAGCTCGTGCTCGGGGTAGGGCTCCGACGCCGACGAACGAACCGGCGCGTGGATCGCCTGCACCGGCGCTGCGGGCGCGGGCGGCATCGGCCGCGCGGCCGACGGCGGCGGCGGCGCGTACCCAGAAGGCGGCGGTGCGAACCCGGCAGGCATCGGCCCCATCGGCCGCGGCGGCGCGTACCCTTCCGACGCCATCGCGGGCGACGGAGCGAACCCGGTCGGCATCGGCCCCATCGGCGGCGGCGCCAGCGCGGGCATCGGCCCCATGGCCCGCGGCATCGCAGGAGCAGGTCGCATGGGAGCGGGCATCGCACCCATCGGGGGAGGTCCGCCCGGCATCGCACCCATGGGGGGAGGTCCGCCCGGCATCGCACCCATCGGGGGAGGTCCACCCGGCATCGCGCCCATGGGGGGAGGTCCGCCCGGCATCGCGCCCATCGGGGGAGGTCCACCCGGCATCGCGCCCATCGGCATCGGCGGCGGGGCACCCGGCAGCGGGGGCATCGGACCGAGCGGTGACGGCCGCGGCATCTCCGGCGCGGCGACCACCGCGCTGCGCCGCGCCGACGCGCCATCGCGCGCATCCACCGCCCGCTGCGTCGGCACGAACTCGAACCAGCTCTCCGGCCGCTCCGGCGGCGCGAGCGCGAAGCGGAACCGCTCGGCGCCCACCTCCAGCACCGTCCCCACCGTCAGCGGCGCCTCGCGGGTGATGACGCCGTTGACGCGCGTCCCGTTGGCCGAGGCGAGGTCGCGCACGACGAAGTGCTCGCCGTCGAACACGAACTCCGCGTGCAGCCGGCTCACCGACCCGTCGCTGAGCTGGAGGTCGGCCTCGATCGCGCGCCCCACCGTCCGTCGCGTCGCGTCGAGCCACAGCAGCGCGATGCCCCGCTCGTCGAGCAGTTGCCCCTTCTGCGCGCGCCGCGGCGCCACGCTCACGGCCTTGTCCTCCGCGACCAGGGACGTCCACCGGCTCACGATCGACCAGCGCAGCGCCAGCGCGAGTCCCTCCCGCGCGCTCTCGGTGTCGCCGGGCACGCGCTCGGCCCGCTCGGCGAGGGCCTCGACGCGGCGTCGCGCCCACGCGCGCTCCAGGCCCGGCACCTCCGCGCTCTCGGTGGGCAGCTTCACCGCGAGCTCCTGACGGTACGACTTGCCGCCCGCGGTGGTTCCGGTGAGCACGAGCGTCGTCGGGCCCGTGCCGGTGAAGCGCCCCAGCACCCGCAGGGCCTCGCCGCTGTACAGGTCGGGGACGCGCGCCGGCATCAGCTCGCTCACCGCCGCCCCCTCCCACCACAGCGTGAGGTCGGTGAGAACCGGCCCCGCCTCCCGCACCCGCCGCACGAAGCGGGCGAGCGTCTCGGCCTCGCCGACGCCCTCGGCGACGAGCTCCATCGCCCCGCCGCCGGCCCGCGCGAGGCGACGCGCGAGGCGACGGTCGAGCGACGCGCCCACCCCCAGCACGAAGAGCTTCGCCCCCGCGCCGAGCAGCTCCGGGAGCCGACGGAACAGCCGCGCCTCGTTGCCCACGCTCACGTCCGACACCAGCACCACCACGCGCGAACGTCCCTCCCGCGGGGCGATCTTTGCGGACACCCCGAGGGCGTCTTCGAGCTCCGACCCGCCGCGCGGCGGTGACGCGTCGAGCAGCTTCAGCGCGTGCGCCACCAGCTCGGGCGACGGCGCGAGGAAGCGCCCGCCCTCCCCGTCGAGCGCCGCCCGGTCGTGGTCGAACACCACCACCTGCGCGGCGTCCCCCGGCGCGAGGCCCGTCACGATCGCCTCCAGCGCGCGCCGCACCACGGCCTCGGCGCCGCGCATCGAGGCCGAGCGATCGACCAGCACCAGCACGTCGCGCGGCCGCACGGGGCGCGTCACCACGTCCGTCCCCGGCGCCAGCACCGCCCCACAGTACGCGCACGGAACCACCGGCCCCAACCCCGGGATCTCCTTGATCGCGCTGAGGTCGGAGATGGCCCCGCCGCAGTTGCCACACCGGATCGCCTGGAAGTCGCCCGCTCCGCCGGCCCGCTCCGTGGTGGCCTTCGGCTGCGACGGCGTGAGGGCGAGGAGGAAGGTGCCGGGCGTGTTGGCGTGACGTTCGAGGTAGACCCAGGGGCGCACGCCCTCCTCGGCAGCGCGCCAGTCGAGCATGAAGTCACGGTTGGCGAGGGGGCCGTCCGCGCGCAGACGAACGCGCGTCCCGCCGTCGGGGTGCGCGTCGATCGCGACGAGGTGCGAGGTGCACCGCAGCGCGTGGATGGACTCCGCGTCGGGGAAGCGCACCGTCACCGCGACGTCCGCCGCGCGGCTCTCGTCGCGACGGCGCGGCGCCGTGGGAGCCGCGTCGAGGTAGCGGGGGGGCGCCACCATCGGGAACGCGAATCCCCAGCGGCCCTCGTCGTAGGGGAGGAGGTCTTGATACGCGAGCTCCACTTCGATGACGGCGCCGGGCGCGATGTTGGCCACCGAGAGCGTGAAGAGCGTCGGCTTGTCCTCTTCGAGCAGCGTCGCCGCGCGCCCATCCGCGAGGGCGGCCTCGTAGTCACGACGGGCCTCGGCCTTCTCCTTCACCACGCCGTCCACCACGCGGTCGGCGATGCGAAACCGCAGCCGGTGGACGGCCGCCTCGGGGGGGAGGGGGAAGAGGTACACGGCCTCGATGGCCACCGCCCGGTCGTTGCGGAAGCGCTGGCGCACCACCACGTCGGCGACGGGGCCCGCGACCACGGCCTCCACCGCCGTGTGCTCCAGGGGCAACGGTGCGCCGTCGGCGGTCTGGAGCGTCCCCTGGGAAACGATGGGGGCGCTGCGTTCGTCGTCGACGATGGCGGGTGCTAGGACGGGGCTCACCATAGGGGAGCGACGGTGCCCCAACGGGCCTCGCGTCGCAACGGGTCGTGATGGGTCTTGACGCCGTCGCCGCGCGCGTGGCGTCCTCCCGGGCGGAGGTCACTGCATGCTTCGTTCGAACGCGCTCGCCCCCTTCGCCCTCGCGCTCGTCGGCCTCGCCGCGTGCGGGAGCGACCCCGCCCCCACCACCACGCCCGACGCCGCCGCCGACACCGCCGTCACGCCCGACGCCGCGCCCGACGCCGCGGTGGAGCCCGACGCGGCGCCCGATGCCGCGGTGGCGCCGGACGTCACGCCGACGCCCGACGCGGCGCCCGACGTTCCCGAGCCGCCCGTCGTGTCGAGCTCGTGCGACCTCCTCGCGGCGGGCACGGTGAGCGGCTTCATGGTCGACGACATGGCGCGGAGCTTCATCCTCACGCTCCCCACCGGGGCGACGGCGCCGGGGGGCCGGTGGCCGGTGGTGTTCAACTGGCATGGCTTCGGCGACAACGCGGCCAACTTCAACGGGGTGTTCGCCCGCGACGTGAACAACGCCACGATGCCCTTCATCCTGGTGACGCCGTCGTCGACGATGCTCGGCCCCACCACCATGCCCGTGGGCATCGACTGGGATCAGCTCCGGGTCGCCGGACCCAACCGCGAGGCGCGCATGTTCGACGCCATCCTGCGCTGCGTGGACATGCGCTGGGGCGTCGACCGCGACCGCGTGTACTCCGTGGGCTTCTCCGCCGGCGCCATCATGACCGACCTCCTCGGCGTGCTGCGTGGCGATCAGCTCGCGGCCGTCGCGACCTTCTCCGGCGGCTACTTCTCCAACCCGCCCAACCCGATGACGCTCGGGGTGCTGCGCTCGTTCGTGTCGTGGCCCGACCTGCCGGCGCGCCACCGCTACCCGCAGCTCCTCATGTCCGGCGGGACGCGCGACATGTTCTCGCTCGTCATCGCCTCGGCGCGCTTCGACACCTTCGCGACCAATGACGTCCCGTACCTCCGCGCCGCGGGCCACGACGTCGTCGAGTGCAACCACGAGATGGGGCACACGGTGCCGACGGCGCTGCGGGCGCAGGTGATCCCCTTCTTCGCGGCGCACCCGCGGGGAAGGACGCCGTCGCCGTGGGCCGCGGCGCTGCCGACGGGGGTGCCGGGGTACTGCACCTTCCGCGCGGCCGGCGGGATGTAGTCGAGCGGGCGGTGGGGGGCGGCGCCTGGACGCTCCGCTGCCTGGTGCACGATGGCGGAAGTCACCTGGAGCCTTTCGCCCAGCGCGAGCGCTCAGGGTTCGCCCGACATGGATCGATGTGCGCGCGAAGGCTCACCCTGGGCTTCGAGCATGCCCACGTGATGTGCATCAACCCGGCGGCGTGGCTGCGAGTCCTCCCTCCCCCCGCTCGCTTCGCTCGCGGCGTTTCCCCCTCCCTCCGCCGCCGCGACGGCGTCAAAGGGAGGGGCCATCTGCTCCCGCCACCGGCTCACTACAACGACGAGCCACGACCTCCATCGGCTCCCGCCGGCATCGATTCATC
>JBILLV010000110.1:0-26394 GCA_044375895.1 Polyangiales bacterium
CCCTCCGCACGCCGCGCGGCACGATGCGCGGCACCTACCAGATGGTGCGCGACGACGGCGCCCGCTTCGACGCCACCGTCGCGCCGTTCTCGCTCGCGCTCCCCCACTCGCTCAACTGACATGGCCTCGGGTCCGATCGTCGTGCGGCGCGCGCTCGGATCGGCCCGCGACGCGCGGCTCGTCGCCGAGGCCCTGCGCGCCGCCGGGGTCACCGCGGGCCCCGAGCTCGCCGCGGCCCTCGCGACGGACGCGTGGGGCCTCGTCCTCGTCGCCGAGCGGGCGGCGGCTCCGTGCGGGGTCGCGGTGCTGCGCCTCCACCGCGCGCCCGGTGCACCGTCACACGAGGCCGTGTCACTCGCCCTCGTCGACGTGCTCCACGGCGAGGACGAGACCCGCGAGGCGCTCCTCGCCGCCGCCCGCGCCGAGGCCGACGCGCGGGAGGCCGCTCGCTTCGTCGTCCTCACGTCCGATGTGCCTGCGCCCAAGCCCGTGGCGAGTGCCACCGTGGACGCTCGCTCGTTCACGCTCGCGCAAGGCGTGACGGCGACGCTCGACCCGACGGCCGTGGCGATGGAGACCTCCACCCTCTGGAGCGGCGCGGTGGCCTTCCGCGCGCGCTGGCGAAGCGATCGCTACGCCCAGGCGTGGACGGTGGACGGCTGCGTCGGGTGCCTCGATGATGACGGCGACGCGCTCCGTTTCGACGCCGAGACCCGCGCGCTCCGTGAGGTGTACCTCACCCGCCCGGCGCGCCACCGCCTCGACGACGCGCTCCTCGCCCTCGCCGCGTCGGCGCCGGTCGCGTCGGGTGTGCTCCGCGTTGACAGCGCCGCTCCCTTCACGCTCGGCCCGATGGACGTGGCCCTCTTCGACGTCTCGCTCGGGGTCTTTGCGGCCGTGCGCGCGGAGGTCTCGGCCGACGTCGGCCCGCTGACCGCGGTGGCGGCCTCGCCTCACCTCGCGCTCCTCTTCGCGGAGGGAGTGTACGTGGGGTGGCGGGTGCTCGACCCCGCGGCCCACGCGCGGCCGATGGGCTGGCCCGAGGCGCGCGAGGCCGATGGGGTCGACGACGCGCGGGCGGCGTCGCTGCGCGCGCTGCTCTACGACTGGATGGTGATCGACGCGTCGCCGCGCGTGCACCCCGTCGACGCTGCGTCGCCCGACGAGGTGGAGCACATGACGGCGCTCCGCGATCGCGCGCGGGCCCTGGCGGAGGGGGGCGACGACGTGGTGTCGGGGGTGGCCCGCGACGTGGCCGCCCACGCCCACTGGAGCTGGGGCTTCTACCGCCTCGGCCCCTGAGGCGCAGCGCCTTGCGTGATGGCCGCGTCGAGCACGCCGTGGAGGCGCTCGACCGCCTGGGCGCGGACCTCCTCGTCGTCGAGGTCGGGCCAGCACATCGCCTCCAGGGCGCAGGCGGCGAGGTCGCGGGCGCGCTTGCCCGCGAGGTCGACCATGTCTTCCAGGGCGAGGTCGATGAGCGCGACGGCGGTCTGGAGGGAGAGCCACGCGCAGCGGTCGCCGTCGGCGTCGGTGCGGGTCGCCACTTCGACGGCGCGGTCGCGGGCGGCGCGGAGCCCGTCGCCGCCAGCCTCGCGGGCCGCCCACCAGCGGGCGACGTCGAGCGCGTGGGCGAGCGTGCCGCGGTCGTCGGTGACGTAGTCGAGCGCCACGGCGGCGACCTCGCAGGCGACGAGCACCGCGGCCCGTCGCCCGTTGCCGGCGTCGACCACCACGGCCTGGAGGCGCTCGCCGGGAGAGGCCGCGCGGGTGCGAACCATCCGCTCCCAGCGCTCGGTGAGGCGCGGGTCGGTCACTCAGCCCTCGGCGCTGAGCTGCTTGAGGGGGGCGGCGTTCTTCATGTAGCGGGCGGCCTCTTCGAGGGTGATGGTGCCCTTGCGGGCGAGCTCGAGGAGGGCCTTGTCGAGGGTGATCATCCCGGTGAGCCCGCCAGTCTCCATCGCGCTCTGGAGCTGGTGGGTCTTGGCGTCGCGGATGATCGCGCGCACCGCGGGGGTGGCGACGAGCACTTCGAAGGCCGCCACGCGCCCGCCGTGGTCGGCCCGCGGGAGCAGGCGCTGCGACACCACCGCGGCGAGCGCCGACGAGAGCTGGACGCGCACCTGCGGCTGCTGGTTGGGCGGGAAGACGTCCACGATGCGATCGACCGTCTGCGGGGCGTCGTTGGTGTGGAGCGTCCCGAGCACGAGGTGACCCGTCTCCGCGGCGGTGAGGGCGGCGGAGATGGTCTCGGTGTCGCGCATCTCGCCGATGAGGATCACGTCGGGGTCTTGCCGCAGGATGTACTTCAGCGCGGCGCCGAAGCTCTTGGTGTCCGAGCCCACCTCGCGCTGCTCCACCGTCGCCAGGCGGTTGCCGTGCACGAACTCGATCGGGTCTTCCACCGTGATGATGTGGCAGCTCCGCGTCGTGTTGATCTGGTGGATCATCGTCGCGAGCGTGGTGCTCTTGCCCGAGCCCGTGGGGCCCACCACCAGCACCAGCCCTTGCGGGCGCTGGGCGAGTTCGAAGATCACCGACGGGATGCCGAGGGGCGCGGGGTCGGGGATCTCGTTGGGGATGAGCCGGATGGAGACCGCGATGCTCCCGCGCTGGAAGTGGGCGTTGACGCGGAAGCGGTTGCGGCCCGTGACGGTGAGGGAAAAATCGAGCTCGCGGTCGAGTTCGAACTGCTCGCGCTGGCGGTACGAGAGGAGCGAGAACAGCAGCCGCCGCACGTCGCTCCCGGCGAGGGCGTCGGACTCCAGGCGGCGCAGGCGGCCGTGGATGCGGAAGATGGGCGGTGAGCTCGTGACGAGGTGGATGTCGCTCGCGCCGTAGCGACCGGCCACGGAGAGGAGCGTGCGCATGTCGACCTGTCCCACCGCGGGGAGCACGTCGGCGTCGGTGTTGAAGGCCGCCACGCCCCGCTCCATCCCCTGCGCCGCGAGGCGAAACTCGTCGGGGTTGGACGCGTACGCCGCCCCCGTCTCAAACGTGATGAGCTTCTTCTCGTAGAGCTCGACGAGGGCGCGGTTGAAGGTGCGCATCCCGTCGCCCGTGTCGCCCGACATCACGTCGGGCACCTCGTCGACGCGCTGGTCGCGGATGAGCTTCTTGATCGCCGGGGTGGCCACCATCACCTCGACGGCCGACACCCGCCCGTCGCCGTCGGCGCGCGGGATGAGCCGCTGCGCGATGACGCCCTGGAGGCAGAGCGAGAGGTCCATGCACACCTGCTCGCGCATGTGCTCGGGGTAGTACGAGAGGATGCGCTGGAGCGTCTGGGCGGCGTCGACCGTGTGCACCGAGGAGAGCACGAGGTGACCCGTGAGGGCCGCGGAGATGGCGACGTTCATCGTCTCGGCGTCGCGCATCTCGCCGATGAGGATCACGTCGGGGCTCTCGCGCACCACGTTGCGCAGGGCCGTGGTGAAGTCCCGGGTGTCGGAGCCCACCTCGCGCTGCGTCACCACCGCGAGGAGGTCGTCGTGCACGTACTCGATCGGGTCTTCGAGGGTGACGATGTGCTTGCGGGAGCGGGCGTTGATGTGGTGCACCATCGCCGCGAGCGTGGTGCTCTTGCCCGACCCGGTGCTCCCCGAGACGAGCACGAGGCCGCGCGGGCACTCGGCGAGCGTGCGGACGGCGTGGGGCAACCCGAGGTGCGCGAAGTCGAGGGCGCCGCCGGGGACGCTTCGAACGACGGCCCCGAGGAGGCCCCGCTGGAGGTGGAAGTGCGCGCGGAAGCGGCCCACGCCGGGGCGGCTGATCCCCACGTCCATGTCGCCGAGGCGGTCGAACTGCTCGCGCTGCGTGGGGCGCAGGACGGCGTCCATGAAGGTCTGGAGCGTCTCGCGCTCCAGGGGCTCACGGCCGATGGGGCGGACGGAGCCGTTGATGCGCGCGGAGGGGACGCGGCCCTCGGCGAGGAAGAGGTCGGAGGCTCGCTCCTGCACCATCTGACGGAGGACGGCTTCGAGGTCGAGGGCCATGGGGGGTGTCTTCGGGCGCGGGGCTTCGGGGCGTTCAGCGCGAGCCGCGGAGGCCGAACTGCTCCGCGATGGAGAGGGGGCCGAGCTTCTCGCGCAGCTCCTTGAGCTGGGCGTGGTTGGGGTCGAGGCGGGCGAGGTTCTCGATCGACCCGCGCGCGCTCGCCTTCAGCCCCGCCTCCAGAAACACCGACGCCAGCAGCGCGTGCGCCCGCGCCTGCTTCGGGTCGATGCCGATGGCGCGCTGGGCGAGCTCCGCGGCGCGCTTGTGCTCCTTCGCGCGCGCCAGGATCTCCGCCGCGTTGAGCAGCAGCGACGCGTCCTCCCGGCGCCCCTCCCAGGCCTTCTCCCAGTGCGTCGCCGCCTGCTCGTACTGCCGCTCCTTCTGCGCGGCCTTGGCCTTCTCGATGTGGTCGGTCACCTGCTGCATCTTGAGGAGCTGCGTGACGGCGTCGATGCGGGCGAGCAGCGCGGGGTCGTCCTTCTGGAATTGCAGCGCGGATTTGTACCCCTCCAGCGCCGCCGCGAGGTCGCCCGTCTTCTGCGCCTCCTCGGCCTTCGTGAGGAGCGACGCCGCCCGCGCCTTGCGCTCGTCCGCGAGCTGCTGCGGCGTCGGGCCCGTTGACACCGGCGGCGACGACGCGGTCGCGGGGCGACGTCCCCCGAGCTTGCGCGCCATCGCCTCCATCGCCCGCTGCCGGACGGACTCGTCGACGGGCGCGTGGACGCCGTGCGGAATCGACTGACGGTTGTTCGAAGGGTTCTCCAGCACGGTGCGGAGCGAGGGGGGGACCACCGCGCCCTCGGGGATCACCGCGCGCGGCATCGCGGGCGTCACCGCGGGGTTGGAGGGCGACGAGCGGCCCGCGGCGATCGCCTGCGCGGCGAGCGCGGCCTCGCGAAGCCCCGTCGGCGGCGTGACCTTCGGCGGCGGCGCGGGGTACGGGGCGGGGCGCGGGGCCGAGGAGACGCCCTCGTCGGAGAGGAGCTTGTCGTAGGCCGCCCGCTGCCGGGGGTTGCTGAGCGCGTCGTAGGCGCGGGTGAGGGCGCGGAAGATCCCCTCGATCTTCTCGTGGTAGGGGCCGATCTCGCGCTTGAAGTACACGTCGGGATGAAAGCGCTTCGACAGCGCGAAGTACGCGTCGCGCACGGCCCGCCGGTCGGCGTCCACGGCGATCCCCAGGAGGTCGTAGTGCGTCGCGTCCTGACGGAGCGCGTGGTAGTGGTCGATCGCCGCGCGCTCGTCCGCGGGCAGGTCGATGACGGGGGAGGTCTTGTCGTCGCTCATCTCGTTGCTGCGCGCATCATACCCCCAAAGCCAGCGCGCCGGGGTATAGGTCGCCCCGACCACGATGCGCATCGCACACCTCGCCGACCTGCACCTCGGGCGGGTCTTCCACGGCACGTCGCTCCTCGACGACCAGCGCCACGCCCTCGACCAGGTGGTCGCCATGCTCCGCGACGAGGGGGCCGACGCGCTCGTCCTCGCGGGCGACCTCTACGACCGCGCGCTCCCCGGGGCCGACGCCGTTCGCCTCTTCGACGCCTTCCTCCGCGAGGTGGTCGAGGGCGCCAGGGTCCCCGTCATCGCCATCGCCGGAAACCACGACAGCGCCGACCACCTGGGCTTCGGCTCGTGGCTCTTCTCCCGCGGCGACGTCCATGTCCGCGGCCGCCTGGAGCCCGAAGTCCTCCCCATCACCCTCGAAGACGCCCACGGCGAGGTGACCTTCTACCCGCTCCCCTACGTCGAGCCCGAGGCGGCCCGCGCGCTCTTCGCCGACGCCCCGGACGAGGCCCTCACGCACCGCGCCGTGGTCCGCGCGATGGCCGCCGCCGCGCGCCGTCACAAGGATGACGCAGGGGTGCGGCGCGCCGTCCTCGTCGCCCACGGTTTTGTGCGCGGTGATGAGAGCCCGACCGAGTCGCGGCGCTCGGAGCGGAGCCTCTACCTCGGGGGCGTCGGGGCTGTGCCCGCGAGCGACCTGGAGGGATTCGACTACGTCGCCCTCGGGCACCTCCACCGACCGCAGTCCGTCACCCGCGACGACCGTGTCCGATACGCGGGCTCGCTTCTTAAATATAGCTTCGACGAGGTGGCCCACGACAAGGGCGTGACGCTGGTCGAGCTCGGCCCGCGGGGGGAGCGATCGGTTCGCCACGTCCCGCTCACGCCGAAGCGCGACCTCGCCACCGCGCGGGGGACGCTGCGCGAGCTGCTCGACAGCCCGTCCTTCGAATCACTGCGCGGGTGCTTCCTCTCGGTCGAGCTCACCGAACATCCGCCGCCTCTGCAGGCGATGGAGCGGCTGCGCGCGCGCTTCCCGCACGTGGTGGAGCTTCACTTCCAGCGGCTCCAGGCGCCCGGCGCGGCGCCGGTGGGGAGCGTCCCTCCGCCCGTGCGCGATCCGGAGGAGGTGTTCGCGGAGTTTTTCGCGCGCTTCGACGGCGCGGTGACGGACGACGCGAAGGCCGTGTTTCGCGAGGCCCTCGCGGCGGCGCGCGCCGGGGCGGAGGTGCGCCCGTGAAGCCCGTCTCCCTCGCGCTCGAACACTTCGGCCCCTACGCGCAGCACACCATCGACCTCGCCCCGTTTCGCGACGAGCCGCTGTTTCTCATCCACGGCGACACCGGGGCGGGCAAGAGCACCGTGCTCGACGCGATCACCTGGGCCCTCTACGGCAAGGGCCTGGGCACCCGCGCCGACCCCGAGAACCTCCGCGACCGCGCGGCCCCGCCCGACGAGCCCACGCGCGTCACCCTCACCTTCTCCCTCGGCGATCGCACCTACGCCCTCCGCCGCACCATGGGCTTCGAACGCCCTTCGAAGCGCGGCGGCGGCGTGACCCGTCAGCCCCCGGAGGCCGTGCTCACGTGCCTCGCGGGGGATCCGTCCTTCGCGCCCGTCTCCACGCCGCGGCGCTGCGACGCCGAGGTGGAGCGCCTCGTGGGCCTCCCCTACGAGCAGTTTACCCGCATCATCGTGCTGCCGCAGGGGGAGTTTCGTGAGCTGCTGCTCGCCCGCGCCGACGACCGCGAGCGCCTGCTGGAGAAGCTCTTCGGCACGGCCCTCTACACCGCCGTCGAGTCCGAGCTCCGTGACATGGCGGGCGTGCTCGAGGCCGAGGCCGGCGCCTCCGCGGCCCGCGTCGAAGCCGCCCTCCGCTCGGCCGACGTCGCCTCCCGCGAGGCGCTCGACGTCACCCGGGCCGAGCTTGCCGAGCGCCTCCGCGACGCCGAGCTTCGCACGCGCGACGCCGAGTCCGAGGCCGCCGCCCGCGAGGCCCGCATCGCGGACGTTCGCGCCCGCCACCAGCGCAACACCGAGCGGGCATCGCTGCGCGCGGAGGCCGCCCGTCACGACGCCGCCCGCTTCGCCGCCGCGGAAGACGCCGCCAGCCTCGCCGCCGCCGATCGCGCCGCGGCCTGCGAAGATGCGCGCAGTGGTGCCGCCGACGCGCGCCGGGTCGACGAGGCCGCCGCCCGCACCCACGCCGACGTCGCCGCGGCCCTCCGCGCGGCGGAGCGCACCCTCGACGACGCTGCGCTCTCGCCCGCCTCGCTGCACGCGATGAGCGAGCGTCGCGAGTCCCTCCGCGAGCGCCGCTCCCGCGTCGAACGCCTGCGCGACGCCGTGGCCAGCCTCGCCGAAGGAGCCCGCGCGGTCGAGCGCGCCCGGACCACCGCCGCCACCGAACGCACGCGACGGGCCTCGCTCGACGCGCAGCTCGCGGAGATCGAGGCCGCGCGCGGCGCGCTCCAGGCGCGGGTCGACGAGGGGCGACGCGCGGCCCAGCAGGAGCCCGCCGCCGTGCTCCGCGTCGAAGAGGTGGCGCGTCGACGGCAGCGCCTCGCGGTGCGGCGCGATCGTCAGCGCGAGGCCGAGGAGGTGGCCCGCGCCCTCCGTGCGGCCGAGCGCGTGGCGACCCAGGCGAAGGAGCGCGTCGAGCGCCTCCGCGACGAGCGCGACGACGTCCGCGTGCGGGAGCGCAACGCGCTGGCGGCGGCGCTGGCGGCGGCGTTGCGGCCCGGCGACGCCTGCCCCGTCTGCGGCGGGATCGATCACCCGAAGCCCGCGCTACCCGCGCCCGACGGGGCGACGGAGGCGCAGGTGCGTGAGGTGGAGGGACGCTTCGACGCCGCGCGGGCGCGTCTCTCGGAGGCCGAGCGCGAGGTGGCGAAGCTCCAGGGCGAGCACGAGGGACTCTCGCGCAGCGCCGAGGACGATGCCGGCGACGAGGCGACCCCCGAGGAGCTCGACGCGGCTCACATGGCGGCCTCGCGCGCGCTCGACGACCTGCGGCGCGCGCGTCGTTCGGGCGACGACGCCGAGCGCACCCTCGGCGCTCAGGCGAAGGAGGCCCGGCGGGTGGAGGGGCTGCGCTCCGAGTGCGATCGCGGGCTCGCCGAGGCCGACGCCGCCGTCGCCCACCTCGGTCCGCGCGTCGCCGAACAGCGGGAAGCGCTCGCCGCGGAGGGCGTCGATGGCGCCACGGTGGAGGCCACCCTCGCCGAGGTGACCACCGAGGAGGCGAGCGCGGCGTCGGCCCACGAGGCGGCGCGGCGGCGACGGGCCGAAGCCGAGGCGGCGCGGGCCGGAGCCGCCGCCGCGCTCGGGCACGCGGAGTCGGCGCGCGACGAGGCGCAGCGTCGGCGCGAAGCCGCGGTGGTGAGGCTCACGGAGACGCTCGCGGCGCACGGCTTCGACGACGAGGCGGCGTGCGCGGCGGCGGCGCTCCCGGTGGCGGCGCGGGAGGCGCTGCGGGCGGCGCGGGAGGCGCTGCGGGCGGCGCGGGAGGCGACCGACGCGCGGCTGGCGGCGCTCGGCGCGGAGGAGCCTGAAGACGATCTGCCCGCGCTGGAGGCGGAGGTCGCGGCGCGGCGGGCGGAGGTCACCGCGGCGCAGCGCGAAGTGGGTTCGCTCGCCGAGCGGCGGGCTGCGCTCGATGCGGTGGCGGCGCGCGTCGCCCAGTGGGAGGCCGAGTCGGGCACGGTGACGCGGCGCTGGCAGACGGTGCGGCGCGTGTCCGATGTGGTCAACGGGCGGCACGAAGGCAAGACGCGGCTCAGTCGGTACGTGCTGCTCGAGCAGTTTGATCGGGTGGTGGCCTGCGCGAGCGCGCGGCTCGAGCTGATGAGCGACGGGCGCTTCGCGCTGCGGCGGCGGGAGTCGCGGCACACGGGCGGGGAGTTCGACCTGCTGGTGGACGACGCCTACGCGGGGTCGATGGAGCGGCCCGTGGCGACGCTGTCGGGGGGCGAGATGTTCCTCGCGTCGCTGGCGATGGCGCTGGGGCTGTCGGATGTCGTGCAGGCCTGGGCGGGGGGCGTGCGGGTCGAGTCGCTCTTCGTCGACGAGGGCTTCGGCGCGCTCGACGAGGAGGCGCTCGACAAGGCGGTGTCGGTGCTCGAGGCCATCGGCGAAAACCGTCGCATGGTGGGCGTGGTGTCGCACGTGGCCGAGCTCCGCAAGCGCATCCCCGCGCGGCTGGAGGTGATTCGCACGGAGCGGGGCTCGGTGTCGCGCAGCTCGGTGCGCGGGCGGGCGGCGAAGGCGCTGTGAACAGCTACGGCGCCGCGTTGGGCGCGCCCGGCGTCGGGCGGTTGGGGGCGAACGCGCCCGTCCCGTTGGGGAGCCGCCCGTAGCTCTGCCCCGCGGCCGCGGCGTCGGGGGGATAGGTCTCTTGTGCGAGCGTGGCGCCCATCGGGCTCACCACGTGGACGGCCTCGCCGCGCGTCGCGCTCAAGCCCCACGTGGCGTGGAAGCACGTGCTCGGCCCCGCGTCGACGCAGCGGGTCTGCGGCCCGACCCCCGCGTCGGCCTGGTTGATCGCCACCAGCACGTACTGCCCCGGCGCGAGCATCGTCCCCGCCGGGAAGCGCATCGCCCGGGAGAGGCGCGCCCCGCCGTCGCTCTCCGAGTCGGCCACCTGGACTTCGGAGAGGTCGACCGCGGACGTCCCCGCGTTGTAGAGCTCGACCCACTCCTCGTCGGTGGCGCGGATCTCGTTGACCACGAGCCGACCGGCCGACGCGTCGGGGGTCACCACCGCGTCGGGGGTCACCGCCGCGTCGGGGGTGACCATCGCGTCGGGCGTCGGCGCTGCGTCCACCGCGGCCTCGGTGGCGGTGTCGGCGCGCGCGTCTTCGGCGGGGAGCACCGGCTCGCGGGACTCGGAGCAGCCGAGCGCCGCGCACATCATCAGGGTCCAGGTCGTTCGCATCCGTACCATCGTCGTCCTTTCAGAACACCACCCGCGACACCGCGCGGAGATCCCAGTGGTCCGACCCCGGGAGCGCGAGCGCCGCTCGGCCCCCCGGGATCGACCGCGTCACCGCCAGGAACACCTCCCACGGCCGCGCCACGCGCCACCCGACGGTGCCGACGAGGGAGGTGACCCGGTCGGTGTCCACCTGCGTGTCGCGCTGCCAGCGGAGCACGCGGGCGCCGAGCAGCAGCGACGCCACGGGCTCGGCCGCGACGAAGGCCTCCGCGAGCCACGCCTCGCGGTCGGAGCGGTCGTCGGCGCCGAAGGCCCACGTGAAGCTCGCCCCGCCGCGCACGCGCTGCCCCCGCCACAGCAGCGCCGCGGTGAAGCGATCGGCCCGCGTGTCGCCGAGGCCGCTGGTGCCGAGCACGTACGACACGAGCACGCCGAGCGGCTCCATCACGGTGCCGGGGAGCGGGCGGAGGAGCACCATGGCTTCGAGGTTCTTGCCGCGGTTGAACTCGCGCTGCGCGTACCCGTCGCCGTTGTAGGCGCCGAGCGCGACGCTGCCGCGGCCGCCAGGGAGCGCCACCCGCGCGGTGACGCCGAGGTCGGCGGGCGAGATGAGCCGCGTCGCTTCGAGGGGCGTCGGCGTCACCGCGCGCAGCCCCCAGGTCGACTCGATCTCGGGGACGGTGAGCGTTGGCACCACGCCGGCCCGCACCTCGACGCGGGCAGAGCTCCACCCGCCGTAGGCCTCGCGCACGCGCAGAAGAATGCTGTCGCCCGCCACGCCGAGGAGCGAGCCCTCCGAGGCCGAGCGGACCGCCTCCACCACCAACCGAGCCCGCGCGTGGTCGTACTCGCCCTGGAGCGACGCGTGGACGCGCGGCACGTCGAAGGCGTGGAAGGTCTCGAGCTCGCCCGAGTCCGTGTTGGTAAGTCGGACCCCGTACTGCGCGAAGGCTTCGAGGCCCGGACGCACGTTGAGCCCGCTGCTCCCTGCGGCCGTGGCGGGAGGTGCGGCGAGCGGCGCCGTCTGGGCGCCGACGGAGCCCGCGGCGAGCGTGAAGGCGAGGGCGAGGGAGGGTCTCATGGGGGCGTTCCAAACAGGGAGCGGATGGCCGCGTTGGGGACGTCGATGGCGTCGTGCGGAAAGCCCAGCGTCGGACCGTACGTCATCACCAGGCGGGCGAAGCGGGCGTGGTCGTCGAACACCACCGCCGCATAACGGACGGCGACGTCGGCCTCCTCGCGCGCGAACGCCTGCGGGTTGGCGGCGATGCGCGCGAGCTGCGGCGCGGGCGAGGGGAGCGTGCGGCGATGCATGTGCGCCAGCCGCGACGCGAGCACCTGCGCGAGGGCCGTGAGCGCCTCTGGTGTGCCCAGCGGACCCGTCATCCGCGCGACCCGCACCGACTTCGCGCCGCCCGTCTCGCGTCGTACCTGCACCGGCGCGCCCCACCACACGCCAGTCCCCCAGAGCGGATCGGCGTCGACGCGTGACCACAGCGCCGCGCGCGCCGCCAGCACCCGCGCGGGCACGCTCTCGGCGAACACCGTCGGCGGCGGGGCGCCGGGGGTGATCGCGTCGGTCTGCTCCTTCACCTCCAGGAGGACGTCGTCGTCGGGCGCGTCGGTGGGGCCGCGCACCAGCGCGATGACCCGCACGCGTGGCAGCGAGGCGACGCCGCTGCCGAACTCCCGCACTGCGTCGAGCACCGTGAAGTACCCCGCGTCGGGCGGCGAGACGAGCGTCAGCCGGTAGCTCGCCAACAGCGCGGGAAGGGACGCGGTCGCCCACGCCGGGAGCTCCGCCTGGACGTTGGCGGGGTCGTCGGGGTCGATGGGGCCGCGCACGAGGCGGCGGACACCCGCCGTGAGGGTCGTTCGCTCGTCGAGCTCGGTGCGGCGCGGGACGTCGCGTCGCGCCCGTCGAAAGAGGTCGTCGAGCACGGTGCCGACGGGCACCTCCGCGCGCGGGGCCATCACCTCGGGACGCAGCGCATCGGCGTAGGCCAGCGCCGCCGCACGAACCACCGCCCCGGAGGCATCCGTCAGCGCGCGCTGGGCGGTCAGCGAGTCGCCGTTGGCGGCGCGGGCGGCGACGCACAGGCCCACCGTGAGGCGGCGGAGATCCCACAGAAAGGGCACGCGGTCGGCGCCGTCGAGGTCGTTGGACTCCAGGGTGACGTCGCCCGCGCGGCCCACGAGGGTGCCGAAGTTCTCCACGTGCGGATCGCCCACCCCTAGCGGCATCGGCAGGTCGTGCGCGAACGACGAGCGCGACAGCCCCGTCGACGTGTCGCGCCAATCCTGGAGAAACAGCGCCATCTGGCCCCGGTAGAAGGCCACCGGCGACGCGGCCATCCGCGCGTAGCGGCTCGCGGTCAGCGCCGGACGCGAACGCAGCAGCGCCTCGTCGGCCCGCCCGAACACCGACCGGACGGTCTCATCGCGCGCCTCGCTCCCTCCGACGCACGCGAGCGTCCACAGGGCGAAGAGGAGCGCGGGGGGGCGGGCCATGGCCCTGCGGCGCATACCGTCCCGGTCGTCGGGGACACAAGCTTCGCATTCCCTTGTTTCCCAGGCGTCACGCGGCGCTCGCGTGGCTGACACCCGGCGCGGCCCTTGACCCTCGTCGCGGCGCTGCGATACGTCTTCTGGCGGTGATGGCTCCCCGCGTCCTGGTCGTCGATGACAGCGCGACCCTCCGCGCGATCATGGGGGCGGCGCTGGCGTCCGCTGGGGTCGAGGTCGAGTGCGCGGTGGACGGCGTTGACGCGCTCGAACGCCTCCAGCGTGAGCGCTTCGACGCGCTCGTGACGGACTTCGTGATGCCCCGGCTCAACGGGTACCAGCTCGTCCAGGCGGCCCGCTCGCTCCCGGCGCTCCAGGGGCTCCCCGTGGTGCTGGTGTCGGCCAAGGCGGAGGCCATCGGCGAACGCTTCGCCTCGCAGACCGGCGCGACCGCCTCGCTCGCCAAGCCCTTCACGCCCGCGGCCCTCCGCGAGGTGGTGGCGCGCGTGCTGGGCGCCTCGCAGCGCGCCCCCGCAGTCGCCGAACACGACGACCCCTTCGCCGGGCTCCTCGCCGAGCTCGAAGACGTGGTGTCCTCGCCGCCGCCTCCCCACGGATCGCTCTCTCCCCTCGCGAGCACGCCGCCGACGGTGCGCGGCGGTGGGACGGCGGTCCATCGCGCGGCGCCCCGACCGGCGGCGGTGGTCCCTTCGCCCGCGGTCATCGACGCGGCCCACGCGCGCTTCACCGAGCTGCTGGCGCGCGACCTCACGCCCGCGTTTCAAGACGTGGCCGCGGGGGCGACGTCGGTGAGCGAAGACGCCGTCCTGCAGGTGATTCGCTTCTACCTCTCGTCGGCGAAGGTGGCGACGCTGTTCCGCGAGCTGCGGCCGCTCGACGCGGGGCTGCGCGGCGCGGTGGTGCTCGACGGGCTCATCGAGGCGGTGGCGCTCGGCGAGGTGTTTCAACTGCTGGCCTTCCAGGCGCAGACCGGCGTGCTCACGGTGGAGCGCGGGGCCGACGCAGGCGGCGCTTCGGTGAGCTTCGCCATCCGCGGCGGGCGCATCGACCTCGCCACGGGCGCCAACCTCGCGCGGGAGTTTCGTCTGGGCCGCTACCTCGTCGAAGCGGGCGTGGTGTCGCGGGCCCACATCGACGCCGTGGTGGCCTCGATCGAGCCGCACCGCGCTCTCCTCGGCAGCGCGCTCGTGACGGGCGGCTTCATCCGCGAAGACGACCTCACCGCCGCGCTCCAGCGGCAGACCGCCGAGCGCGTGTACGAGGTGCTCCGCTGGCCCGGCGGGCGCTTCCGCTTCGAAGCGGGCTCGACGCTGCCCGAAGCCCAGCTCGCCCGCCTCGGGCTGCCGAGCGAACCCATGGTGCTCGAAGGCTATCGCCGACTCGATGAGTGGCGCGTCATCGGCGACTACCTGCCGGGCGAGGGGAGCGTGCTGGCGCGCCTCGCTGCGGCTCCGGGCGTGGTGCTGGCGGACGATGAGCGGCGCGTGTTGGAGGCGGTGGACGGGCGGCGCACCGTGGGCGAGGTGGTGGATGTGCTCGCGATGAGCTCGTTCGAAGCGTGCAAGGTGCTGTGCCGGCTCTTGCAGGCGAGGTTCGTGTCGCTCGCGGCGTAGGGAGGCGGGGGAGAGAGGCGGGGGAGAGGCGGCGGGGACTATCGCCCGATCGCTTCCGCGATACGGTCCGTCATCCGTCGCCGTCGACCATAGGGGCGCTCCCAGCGAGGCGATGGGCGACGAGCGACGGGCGGCGAGCGGCGGTCAGCCGCCCTTCAGCACGGCCTTGCGCGCGGCCTGCACCACGTGGGGCGGCGCGCCGGCGCCCTTCGCCATCTGGCGCAACGCCTCCTGCCCGCAGTGCTGGAGCGCGCGCACCGCGAGCTCGGCAGGCGTCTTCGGGTTGCGCGCCAAAGCCTCCGCCACCATCGAGCGGCCGAACCACTCGCTCCGGTCGGCGATGAGCTTCAGCATGTCGGCCGCCATCTGCGGGTTCTTCGCGATGAACACCACCTCCTCGATGGAGATGCGCGCGTTCTTCAGCACGTGGGGGTGGAGCGCGCGGTTCTTGTCGCGCAGCACCGCCGCCCGCTCGTCGCGCCCGCCGTGCTGGGCGAGGCGCATCTTCTCCGGCGGCGTGAGCTGATCCCAGTTGGTCACGGCGTCAGCGAGCAGCACCGCGCGCGGCACCTCGGCGACGGGTGCGGCGGGCTCGGCGACGGGGGCGGCGGGCTCGGCGACGGGCGCTCGTGCGACCACGTCCGTGCGCTCGTGGCGGGGTGCGGGCGCGTTGGGCGGGTCGGCGCGGCCGCGGGCGAGCACCGCGCGGAGCGTCGCGACGGCCTCGGCGTTCACCGCGATGGCCACGCCCTGCTCGGGCACCGACGCGAGCACCTCGCCCTCCACCATGAGGCGCGTCCCATCGGGCGCGACGAGCTCGAGCGGCAGCCGCAGCGCGTGCCCCGCCTCGGGCGGCACGGTCACAAACAGCCCACCCTTCGCGAGCTGCGCGTCGAGATCGCGCTGCAGGTCGTCGCGTCGAGACCACGTCACTCGGAGTCGCATCCCCCGACGCTACCATCGCGCGGTTGACGGATTGCAGCACCAACTGTCGGGCGCTTGCGCGCGGCCTCGAATGCGGTCTAGGGTGCCTCCCGAAATGCCCCGAGCTCGTGAGACGTTGCGTCTGAGCGAGGGCCCCTCACAGGAGAGCGGCCGCGGGGTCCAGGTCTCGGTCGCAGCGGCGGGTGGGGATGCGCCGGAGCTCCTGCCCCCGCCCGAGCTGCCCCGCGATCTGCCGAGCATCCCGCCGCCTCCGCCGACGCCGCCCGTCGACGGGCCGTGGCGCAGTTACAAAGAGAAGGTCGCGCTCCTCGCCGACCGCATCATCGACGCGCAGAAGCCCATCCGCATCTTGAACGCCCTCAAGTGGGAGTCGTCGGTGTGGGACTCCTTCCGCAAGTCGCGCTTCCGCGAGCTGCCGAAGGTGGACGCCGACAGCTACGCCCGCGTCGACCTCGGCTTCGACCCCGTGGCCCGCGCGCGGGACTACCAGAGCCTCGCCGACGACGTCCGTCGCACGCTCGGCGCCGACGACGCCATCGCGCGCATCCTCCGCTCCACCTGCCTGGAGTACCGCGACGTGTGCCGCATGCTCGCGGTGCGGGGGACGGCCGACTTCTACGCCTTCTCGCGTCGGCTCTACGGCTCGCCGAAGGACACCTTCCCCGACGGCCACACGACCGTTCGCGACATCGCCCGCACGCTCTACACGCACCTCACGAGCCTCGGCGAGGTGAGCCTCGGCCAGCTCCCGCCGCGCGAGCTCGACGGGGCGCAGGTGGTCGACACCTTGCGCGAGCGCTTCCGCTCGTACTTCGGCGACGACGCGGTGCACGTCATGCTCGACGACGGCATCATCGCCGACGCCGCCGCGGGCAGCGACTACGTGAAGATCCGCGAGGGGGCGAAGTTCAGCCCCGTCGACGTCGACATCCTGGAGGTGCACGAGGGGTGGGTGCACGTGGCGACGAGCCTCAACGGCGCCAACCAGCACGTGGCCCGCTGGCTCGGCAAGGGCCCGCCGCGCACGGCCGCGGTGCAGGAGGGCCTCGCGGCGCTGATGGAGGTGCTCACCTTCCGCAGCCACCCCCGGCGCGCCCGCCGCCTCAACGAGCGCGTCCTCGCGGTGGACAAGGCCGAGGACGGCGCGGACTTCCTCGACGTGTTCGAGTGGTACCGCACCGAGGGGTACGACGAGGAGGACTGCTTCAACGCCGCGCGGCGCGTCTTCCGCGGCGGCACCATCGGCGGCGCGTACCCCTTCACGAAGGACATCGCGTACACCCGCGGGCTCGTGACCAACTACCACTTCATCCGCTCGGCCATTCGCGCGTGCCGGCCCGAGCTGGTGCGCTTCCTGTTCGTCGGCAAGGTGGCCCACGAGGACGTCCCCGTGCTCTACGCGCGCGTCGCGGATGGGGTGATCCGCCCGCCCAAGTACCTCCCGCCGCTCTTCTCCGACCTCAACGGCCTGGCGATCTGGATGGCGTACTCGGGCTTCTTCTCGCAGATGGGCGCGCAGGAGATGTACGACTACTACGCGCAGCTCTTCCAGAGCGCGTAGGCGACCCTTTCAACGTCCCAGCGACGTCCGAGCAGCGTCCGAGCAGCGTTCCAGCGGCGTCCCAGCAGCGTCCCAGCAACGTCCCAGGGTTCGCCGAGCGCTCACCCTGGGCTAGCTTCGGATCGCCCGCAAAGCCGGGCTCACGCGTCGTCGACCCTCGATGGCTCTCCATGAGCCCGGCTCTGCGGGCGGTCCGAAGCTAGCCCAGGAGTGAGCTCCTGCGAACCCTGGGAACTTCCGACGACGCTTGCCCCGTGCGAACTGACCGGCAGCGATGCTGGCCCAGGGTGAGCGCACGGCGAACCATTGGGACGCGGGGGAGGGTGACCGCAGCGCGTAGCGGGTCACTTCTTCGGCTTGGGCTTCTTCTTCGGCGCGACGAGCTCGGCGAACACCAGCGTCAGGCGGAAGTACGAGAGGTAGAGGTCGACCGCGCGCGACGTGGCCTCGCGCTGCATGTCTTCGGGCTTCACGACCCGCGAGTCGTCGCCGAGGGTCTGCACGTCGTCGCCGATCATGAAGAGCATCGCGGCGAGGCCCACCAGCACGATGGTGGTGTGCAGCCAGCCGAGCTCGGGCCCGAGCGTGACGCCCGCGAGGGTGAGCTCGGCGATGCGGCGCACCACCTCGAGCACCTCGCGGGGCTTGCGGAGGTTCACCGGCGAGACGAGCCCGACCACCACCATGAGCCCGAAGCAGAAGCTCGCGAGGGCGACCATGGTCAGGAAGGGCGTGAGCTTCAGCGCCACCGTGAGCACCGCGCCGAAGACGCCGAACACCGACGACACGAGCGCGAGGTACACGCGCGCCAGGCGCTCGCCGACGTGGCGCTTGGCCTCGCCCCAGCCGATCATCAGCAGGACGCCGGCGATGAGGATGTAGCGGGTGTGCCCCGAGAACAGCAGCCAGCGAAGCGCGGAGGGCGTGTTGAGCAGGATGAGGCTGGTGAGCGTGGTCCACGCGACGGCGATGAGCGTCCAGAAGGCCGTCCATCGGAAGAGCAGCGGGTTGCGCGGGGGAGGAGGAGCGTTGGGGTCAGGCGGCGCGTCGGGCGGCGCGTCGGGCGGCGGTGGGTCGGTCATCGGGGCGGGAGGATAGCGCACCGCGCGCGGGCTGTGGGGGCGACGAAGGCCGCGGGGCGTCAGCGCCTGCGCCGACGCGTGCCCCAGGGCGCTTCGGGGCCCGGCGCGGGCGCCACGGCGCCGCCAGACGGGCGCGACGGCGCCGGCGTCAGCCACAAGATCGCCGCCGTGAGCCCCAGCACGACCACCAGCACCACCGCGAACACCCCGGCCACCACACGGACCCCGAGGGCGCCCGGGGCCTTGCGGGCGGCTTGTTCCAACGCGCTCGCGACGATGGGCGTTGCGGGAGCGGGGAGTCGCTCGGCCGCCGCCCCGATGGACGCGAGCAGCGCCACCATCGGCGCGACCTCCTCCACCGCCGCCTCGGGGTCGAAGTACCGCCGCATGAGCCGCACCGCGCCGGGTCGCAGCGCCAGCACGCGGAGCTCGCGGCCGCTCGGATCGCTGAGCGCCCGCAGCACCCCGTCCCGCACGGCGGGGTCGCCCAGCACGCCCGCCGCCCACGCCGGGTCGGACGCCGACACGATGAAGGGCGCGAAGGCCGGGTCGTGGAGCGTCATCGCCGTGAGCCCGAGCGCGCCGCGCAGCACCTCGCCCGCCGCGGTGCGCGTGCCCACCGCGAGGGCGCCGTGGAGCCGCGCGCCGACGCTCGTCTCCAGGAGCGGCCCGCGTCGGCTGTAGAGGGCGTCGACCTCGCGCCCCTGCCACACCCCGTGGTACTCGCGGACGTTGATGAGGAAGGCGCTCCCGGGGACGCCGAGGCGCGCGAAGCCCGGGTCGAGCACGCGCGCCCGCCGGGCCGCGAAGGCGAGCGTCGCCCCCGCCAGCGTCAACGTCAGCGTGACGATCACCGCGCCGAACACCAGCGGCCGCGCCGCGCCCCCGTCGGGCGCGAGCGACCCCGCGCCGAGGGCGACCAGCAGGATGACGCCGAGGATCAGTGGGGCGACGACGAGCGCGACGAGCTGCATGGCGCAGCCGCGACCCTGCGCGCGGATGAAGGGGTCAGACATCGCCCGCGACGATGGTGCGTGGGGCGCGCGGGTGTCAACACGGACGGCGGCTCCGCGGCGAGCGAGCGTCCGTGGTGCGGAGGGTCAGCGCGGCGAGGTCTTCTTGCTGCGGGCGGGCTTCTTGTCGGCGCTCTTCGTGGCCTTCGCCGCGCGGGGCTTCTTCGCCTCGACGGGCGTCGCCTTCTTCGCGGGGGCGGGCGGCGTCGGGCTCTTCGCCTCCGCGGGCGCTGCGGGGGCGGGCTCGGCGGTGCGGGCGTCGTTGGCGGGGGCGGGCGGCGTCGGCGCGTCGTTGGCGGGCGTGGCCTCGCCGCCTTCCTCCGCGGCGCCCTCGTCGACGCTCGCCTCGTCCTTGCTGCGGCGGGCGGCGCGCTCGATCATCGGCGGGAAGCGCGCGCGGGCGTCTTCGGGCTTGTCGCGGAGCATCCACGTGCCGGTGGCGCGCAGCTCCTTGTAGTCGCGCTGGACGATGGTGAAGAGGGCGGCGGCGCGCTCGGCCCAGGTGACCTCCGTGCCGGCGCTCTCGCCACGGGTGCGCCGGATGGCGAGGCTGTCGTTGCGCGCCTCGACCTCATCGGTGGTGAGGAAGTGAGGGTCGTGGACGAAGAGCGCGCGGTGACGCGCGTAGATGTCGGCGAGGGTGACGAGGTCGTTGGCCAGCTTCGACTGGTCGTTGGTGAAGGCGATGCGCTTGAGGCGCGGCGCTTCGTCCTCGTCGCCCTCGAGGTAGTGGAAGGCGACGCGGTGCATGCGGCGGCGGCGCTGGTCGGCGTCGTCGAGCGTCTTCGCGGAGACGCGCTTGGGGCGGTCGCTCTCCTCCTGCTGCATGTGGCCGACGTACCAGAGGGCGGGGAGGTGCTGCGTGAGGCGGTCGATCACCGCGAACTCGAAGAAGTCGGCGAGGCTGAGGCGGCGGAAGCGGGCGAGGAGCTTGGGGTTGCCGGTGAGGTCGGACACGACGACGTGGGCGCGGTCGGCGAAGTCCTGCAGGTCGAGGTTGACGTGCGTGGTCTCGCCGCGAGCGAGCGCGTCGACGGCCTGCTGCACGGAGCGCCAGGCGGCGGCGCCGTCCTCGGGCGGCGGGTTGAGGGTGAAGCCCTTGAGCTGGGAGTCGGTGTCGTGCGCGAGCGCTGTCATGGGAACCGCCGGGTCTCTTTCTGCGCGCCGCGGAGGTGAGCGTTGGGCCCCGCGGACGACGCAAGAGCCATTGCATCACGGAGCCGGCGAGGTGCGCCAGATGGCTTGTTTTCAGGGTGTCCAGCGATCGGACGACGGGTGAGGGAGGTCGGCGAGCGACGGCGCAGGGAGCGCGTCGCCGCGCAGGAACTCCACGAGTTGAAATCGGGCGACGGCGTCGCCTGGAAGTAACTCCACGAGTTGAATTCGGGCGGCGGGAGGCTCCGGGAGGAACTCGTGGAGTTGTTGCGGTGGGAGGCAGGGGCAATGCCGGTCAGCTGGCGAGCGTCGAGACCGCGTGCGCGTCGAGGCGCCCGGCAATGTCGACGGGGAGCGCGGGTCTGCGCGGTGACGGTCAGCCACCGTTGCCCCGCGCGCGGCGGCGTGCGACGGTGCGCGCCCTCGCCATGGAGACGCGCCGAACCGCCAACTCCTTCGACCTGATCGCGCGAGCCCCAATGCCGGTCAGATCGCGTGGGGCAAGCGTCATCGGGAGTTCCCAGGGTTCGCAGGAGCTCACGCCTGGGCTCGCATCGGATCGCCCGCAGAGCCGGGCTCAAGGAGAACCATCGAGGGTCGGCGACGAGGGAGCCCGGCTCTGCGGGCGATCCGATGCGAGCCCAGGCGTGAGCTCTTGCGAACCCTGGGAACTTCGTCGCCGTCTTCGCCGTGGGCGTCGCAGCCCTCTGCCCAGGCCAGCGCGTAGCGGTATGCTCACCGAGGCATCAAGGACAAGGCCATGGACCCGACCCAGCTCGAAGGATTCAAGGACCTCGAACGACGCTTCATCCAGAGCGTCCCTGTCGAAGAGCGCCTCGCGGGCCTCGCGCCGGAAGAGCGCCTCGCGGGCCTCGCACCCGAGGAGCGCCTCGCGGGCCTCGCGCCCGAGGAGACCATCCTCGCGCTCCCCGACGCCATGCTCGCGCGACTGCCCGACGCCTTCCTCGCCACCCTCCCCGACACCGTCCAGCGCGCCGTCCGCGCGCCTCCACCGCTGACCGGCCGCGCCGAGGCGAACGAAGCGCCTGCGGCGAGCGCGCCATGCGGGACGTCATCCCCCGCAGCACGGCGGCGGGACGACGACCGCCGTGGCCGCAGCGACGAAGCTTGCCGCGCGAGGCCACCTGCATGGACACACTCCACCCGATGGTGGTGTGATGCGTGCGTGATGGCCCCTCGTCGCATCGTTCGCGCGGGCAGGATCGGTGCGCTGCCGGTGGTGGTGTGGGTCGTCGGGGTGTTGTCGGGCTGCCACGAGGTCGTTCGCGGGCACGACGCGACGACCGAAGAGCGGCCCGTCGACGTGCCGAAGAGCGGGATCGACTCCGTACTCGTCGACGCGCCGGAGTGCGGGATCGCGGGCTGCCAAGAGGTCGTTCGCGGGTACGACGCGACGACCGAAGAGCCCCCTCTCGACGTGCCGGAGAGCGGGATCGACTCTGCCCCCATCGACGTGCCGGAGTGCATGATCGGCTCCCTCCTCGTCGATGTCCCGGAGATCACGCGGCCTCGCGGAGACGCGTCCAGCCCACCGGAGATCCCCTGGTGCGACTTGATGTACCTCGACATGCCGTGCAGCGACAGCCGGTTCGCGCACCTCCCGCACTGCGGCTCCGGGCCCTGGTATTGCTTGGCGTCTCCTTCCACACTGCAGGTGTGTCAGGGAGGGTGCTGCGGGCTGCGTTGCTTGCAGCCGGGGGCGGATTGTGACGCCGACCCGGCCACCGCTTGCGACGTCGACATCTGGACCGATCCACGCCACTGCGGCGGCTGCGGTCGCACGTGCGCAGCGGGTGAGTCCTGCCTCGCCGGGCGTTGCCTCACGACGAGCGCCCGCCTCCTTGGCCCCATCTCGGCCCTCCGCACGCTGGTGCGTCGGCCGTGGTTCCGGTGGGAGCTGCCAGTCGGTGCGAACGGCGCGCGCCTGGAGCTGTGTGCGACGCGCGGGTGCGAGCGCGTGGAGCATACGTGGGACGTGGCGGGCGCCTCGTTCCGACCGCCGGTTCCACTCACGCTCGGGGTTCACTTCTGGCGTGTGACCCCCCGTCGCGACGGCGCGCTCGACGCCATCCCTTCCATCCCATGGGAGATCTGGATCGGCCCCGCACCGGAAGGGGCGCTCTCCTCCGCCGCCATGGCCGACGTGAACGGCGACGGCGAAGAAGACCCGGTTGAAGAGCTGCTCCCGCGGCGTCCGCTACCCGACCCGGGCCTTGTCGGGCGTGCCGGGTACATCGCTTCCTACTCCCCGCCCATCGCGCTCGGCGACTTGAACGGTGATGGCTTCGGCGACGCGGGCTTTCTCCAGACCCTCATCGACCTCAGACACATGGAACGCCCGCGGCCAACCGAGCTACTGGTCTTTCGCGGGGGGAGCGCGGGCGCGACCCGTGCTGCCATCCAGATCGCCATCGGTGATGTGTGCACCCCTGGAGAACTGGCGGTGTTCCCCGTAGGGGATCGCGATGGTGACGGCTACGGTGACGCCGTGTGGCGCGGACCCCAAAGGTGTACCAGCTTCTACGGCTTGCTGCCGATCTACGGGGGCGCCACGCGCCTCGGAGCGGGTGCGTTCGCGGAGTCGACGTCGCTCCTCGGGTGGATCGGGCACGGGGACTTTGACGCCGACGGCCTCGAAGACCTCGTGGCAACCTGTGGCACCTCGGCGCTGTGCGCACCGTTCGTCCGGGTTCGTCCGGGCGCGCGCGATCGCTCGCTCCACACTCGCGAGATCACCGTGATGTGCCCGACCCCGGATCTCGCGCGGCTGGAGTGGTTCACCAACGCCACCGTCGACCACAACGACGACGGCTACGACGACCTGCGCTCGCCCTCGCCGCCGTTCGAGTCGGGCCGCATCATTCCAGGCAGCGCACTGGGCCTCGACGGAACCCGCTGCGCACCCATCCCGTAGCCCTGCGGACGGCGTTGGGAACCGGCCCGCCCCGCTGGTACCCCGCCGCCCCCATCGGGTACCCTCCGCCGCGCCATGGCCTTCCACCAGACCCCGCCCGCGCTCGGCAACCAGTACGACGACGACCGCGTGCTGCGCTCGTACCTCGCCCGCACGCTCCCGCCCGACGTGCTCGCCGCGCTCGCGCCCGACTACGCGCGCCTCGGCGCCCTCTCGGGCGGTGAGCTCTACGCGCTCCAGCTCAGCGATCGGCTCAACGTCCCCACGCTCACCTCCTGGGACGCGTGGGGCCACCGCGTCGACGCCATCGAGCTCACCGCGCTGTGGAAGCGCGCGGCCGTCATCGCCGCGGAGGAGGGCGTCGTCGGCGCCGCGTACGAGCGCCGCCACGGGCGCTTCTCGCGCGTCGATCAGTTTGCGCGGGTGTACCTCTTCCACCCCTCGACGGACGTCTACACCTGCCCCCTCGCGATGACCGACGGGGCCGCCCGCACGCTCCTCGCGCACGGCAACGGTCCCCTCATCGAGCGCGCGGTGGGCCGCCTCACCAGCCGCGACCCCGCCCACGCCTGGACCTCCGGCCAGTGGATGACCGAGCGCACCGGCGGCTCGGACGTCGGCCTCAGCGAGACCGTCGCCCGCAAGGACGGCGACACGTGGCGGCTCTACGGCACCAAGTGGTTCACGAGCGCGACCACGTCGCAGATGGCGCTCACGCTGGCGCGCCCCGAGGGCTCACCCGCCGGCGGCCGCGGGCTCGCGCTCTTCTACGTCGAGACGCGCCGCCCCGACGGCACGATGAACCACCTCGCCGTCAACCGCCTCAAGGACAAGCTCGGCACGCGCAAGGTGCCCACCGCCGAACTCACCCTCGACGGCACGCCCGCCGAGCCCGTGGTGGGCCTCTCCGACGGCATCCGCTCCATCTCCCCGATGCTCAACGTCACCCGCACCTGGAACGCCCTCTGCGCCGTCGCCACGATGCGCCGCGGCCTCGCCCTCGCGCGCGACTACGCCCGCCGCCGCGTGGCCTTCGGCGCGCCGCTCGCCGAGAAGCCCTTGCACGCCGACACGCTCGCGGGGCTCCAGGCCGAGTACGAGGCCGCCCTCCACCTCGCCTTCCGCGCCGCCGAGCTGCTCGGTCGCGACGAGGCGGGCGAGAACGGCCCCCGCGACGCCGAGCTCCTCCGCGTCGTGACGCCCCTCGCCAAGCTCACCACCGCCCGCCAGGCCGTCACCGTGCTCAGCGAGACGCTCGAAGCCTTCGGCGGCGCGGGCTACGTCGAAGACACCGGGCTCCCGCTCCTCCTGCGCGACGGGCAGGTGCTCTCCATCTGGGAGGGGACCACCAACGTCCTCTCCCTCGACGTGCTGCGCGCCATGGGCAAGGGTGATGCGCTCCGGTGCCTCAGTGAAGAGGTGGCCGAGCTCACCGCCTCGCTCACCGACCCGCGCCTCGCCGACGTGGGACGTCGCTGCCGGGCCGCCGTCGCCCGCGCCGCCGCCCACGCCGGCGAGCTCCTGGCCCGCGCGGGGGGTGGCGCCGAGGCGGCCACGGGGGCGCTGGGGCTCCTCGAAGCGAGCGCGCGACGCCTGGCCCTGACGCTGGGGCGCTCGCTCGCGGGGGCCCTGCTGGCGCGGCACGCGGAGTGGTCGCTCACCCACGAGCGCGACGGGCGGGCGCGGGCGGCGGCGTGTCGCTTCGCCGCCCACGGGGTCGACCTCCTCGACCTCGACGCGCCCCTCGACGAGTCCCTGGCGCTGGCGGGTGACGTCGGCATCGCGCCCTGACTTGTCCCGGTGACGGCCGGGTGTTAGAGCAACCGGCAACGATCATGGCGATCCGGACGATCCTCCGCTACCCCGACAAGCGACTGCGCGACAAGGCCCTCCCCGTGGCCGTGGTCGACGACGAGATCCGCAAGCTCTGCGACGACATGGCCGAGACGATGTACGCCGCGCCCGGCGTGGGCCTCGCGGCCCCGCAGATCGGCGTGTCGAAGCGCATCTTCGTCATCGACATCGCCAACGCCGACGAGAAGAGCGACCTGCGGGTGTTCATCAACCCGGAGTTTGTGGCGCGTGAGGGCGAGATGGTGTGGGAGGAGGGGTGCCTCTCCTTCCCGGGCATCCACGAAGAGGTGCAGCGTGCGGCGAAGGTCACCGTGCGCGCCATCGGCCTCGACGGGAAGCCCTTCGAGGTCACCGCCGAGGGCCTCCTCTCGATCGCCATCCAGCACGAGAACGACCACCTCGAAGGGACGCTCATGGTCGACCGCGTGTCGCTCCTCAAGCGCCGCTTCATCGACCGCGAGATGCGCAAGCGCGCGATGCAGGACGCGCGGCCGTAGTTCCACGCCCGCGAGAGGGTGACGGCCCCGGCGACGCCCTGTATCGTCGGGCGTGCTTATGGACGGACGCACCGCGCTCCTCTTCGCCGCGCTCTCCTTCGCGGCCTGCTCCAACGACGGCAACACCCTCCTCGACAGCGGCCCGCCGCCCGAGGACGTCGCCCCCGACGAGCCGAAGCCCGACGCCCCGGTCGCCATGGACGCACCGGACGCGTCCGTCGACGTCCCCGTCGCGATGGACGCGCGCGACGTCGCCGACAGTGCTGACGTCGCCGACCGCGCCGACGCCACCGACGCACGCGACGTGACGGACGTCCTCGACGCCGCAGACGCCCTCGACGCCCGCCCCGACGTCGCCGACGTCCCCACCGAGCCCGTCGGCTGCGGCGCCCTCGCGATGTGTGCGGGCCGCTGCGTTGACCTCATGACCACCGCGGCCCACTGCGGGAGCTGCGACCGCGACTGCACCGCCCTCGTCGGCGTCGACGCCGCCCGCGTCCGCTGCGTGGCCGGGGCCTGCGTGGTCACCGGTGCGTGCGCGACCGGCCGTGGCGACTGCGACGCCAACCCCGCCACCGGCTGCGAGACCGACCTCACCGCCCCCGCCACCTGCGGCGCCTGCGCGACCCGCTGCGCGGAGCCCACCCCCCTCTGCGCGGCGGGCGCGTGCACCAGCGGCTGTTCGGGCGCGACGCCCACGCGCTGCGGAACCACGTGCGTCAACCTGCAGACGGCCGTCGCCCACTGCGGCGCGTGCAACACCGCCTGCCCCGCCCCCGCGAGCGCCACCGCCACCTGCGCCGCGGGTCGCTGCGGCTTCACCTGCAACGCGGGGACGCACCTCTGCGCAGGCGCGTGCGCGAGCAACACCTCCGTGATGACCTGCGGCGCCGCGTGCTCCCCCTGCGCGACGCGGCCCAACACGGTGGTCTCCTGCGACGGGATGGCGTGTCGCTACGCCTGCACCGCGGGCTTCGACGACTGCGACGGCAACACC
>JBILLV010000248.1:0-13575 GCA_044375895.1 Polyangiales bacterium
TCGCGGACGACGTCGCCAACTGCGGTCGCTGCGGCAACGTGTGCTCCGGCGCCGACACCGAGTGCCGCCGACGCACCTGCGCTGCGGGCGTGTGCGGCGTCGCCAACACCGCCGCCGGGACGCGCACCACCGCCCAGACGCCGCGCGACTGCCGCCTGGGTGTGTGCGACGGGAGCGGCGCCCTCACCACCCGCACCGACGACACCGACCTGCCCGTCGACGGCAACGCCTGCACCGACGACGTGTGCGCGGCGGGCGTCGCGAGCAACCCCCCGACGGCCGCGGGGCGCGCGTGCGGGATGGCCGGGATGCAGTGCAACGGCGCGGGTCTCTGCGTCGAGTGCGTGCGCGGGAGCGACTGCGCCAGCGGCGTCTGCATGGCGGGGCGCTGCGCGATGGCCATGTGCACCGACGGCATCCGCAACGGCACCGAGACCGGCGTCGACTGCGGCGGGAGCTGCCCCGTGTGCCCCGTCCTCGTGATGCTCGGCGGCGGGAGCGCGTCCACCGTCGCGGCGTCGTACGACGTCACCGCGGGGCTGTGGAGCCCCAGCACGCTCAGCGCCCGCACCGTCGACGGGGTCTCGATCGCCGTGACGCGCACGGGGGAGGCGGTCGGGCTCCTTCGCCACACGCAGCTCGGCGACCCGATGGACAACCGCCTGCGCTTCACGGTGTGGCGCGCGGGCGTCTGGAGCCCCTTTGCGGACATCGGCCCCACCGTCACCACCCAGGGGGCTCCCGCGGTCGTCGCAGCGCCCGGCGGGGGCGTGTGGGCGCTCTTCCACGGCTTCGACTTCAGCCACTACTTCGCCGCGTACGACCTGAGCGTGTGGTCGCCCCCCGCCGAGACCACTGGCGCCTCCGGGGCGCGCGCGGGTGCGCTGCTGCGCAACGGGCTCAACCCGGTGATGGTGTTCTCCCGCGGCCTGCCCAACGAGCTCTATGCGCGCGAGCGGGTGGGCACGTGGGGCGGCGATCAGCTGCTCGACGCCCCCGCGGGCTTCGACGTCAACGTCTCCCCCACCGCCGTGAACCTCACCGACAACACCCTCGGCGCAGCCTGGGTCGCGCCCGGAGGACAGGTGCGGGCGGCGTTTCGTTCGGGCGGGGCGTGGCGCGCGCCGGTTGATGTGCCGATGTGCCTCGCCAGCGGTCGCGTGGCCCTCGCGCGGGTCTCCGACGCGCAGCTCGCCCTCGCCTTCCGTGGCACCGACGGCAACCTCTACGTCACCGTCAGCGGCGGCACCTCGTTCATGGCGCCGACGCGCGTCGCCATGGGGATCACCGGGTCACCCGCGATCGCGCGGGGCGTCGGCGCGGCCACGCTGGAGGCCGTCTTTGTCGTCGGCGGCGTGGCGCAGCACGCGCGGCTCATCGGCGGCACGTGGACGGCCCCCACGCCCATCGGGGGGACGGGCCTCGGAGCCGTCGCGGTGGCCAGCGGGCCGTAGCGCAACGACGCACTCTGGGAACGTTCTCCGCCGACCGCTCAACGCATCTGCATCGCGGGCCCGTAGTCGACGCCGTCGCCCGTGAGGTGCGGCCCGTCCGGCGCGCGCATCCGCCGCGGGGCCTCCGGCGGCCACGTCGTCTCCGCGCGCACGCTCCACGCGTCGGCGCGCGCGCTCGCGGCGAGCGTGACGGGACCCGGCGCGCCGCGCACGCGCCACGCGCGCTCGATCACCGCGCCCGCTTGCAGAGGCGGCGCGGTGAAGTGCGTCTCGGCGGGCGTCACGGTCGCTCCCGTGGGCGCCGTCACGCGGACCTCGAGCGGGACAGCGAGCGTCGCGCGCACCTCGACGCGGCCGACGAGCGTGACCTCACCGGGCGCCGCCTGCACCGAGCGCCAGGTGACCAGCACGGGGCTCTCCGACGCGCGCGGACACCGCGGCGGATCGGCGGGCGACGGATACGGGAAGTACCGCTCGGGCTGGGTCGCCGCCCGCAGCGCGGTCGACGCGACCCCCGCGCACCCGAGCGCGTCGAGGAAGTCCGGGAACACCGGCACCTCGTCGCCGCTCCCGAGGCTCGTGTACCCGTAGAGGAGCGCCGCCGTCGTCATGCGCGGGGCGCCGAGCGCGGCGTAGAAGGGAGCCGCTCCTGCGGGGCCACGGGAGATCGTCCAGAGCGTCGCGGCGATGTCGTCCTCGTCGAGCGGCTGGAGCAGCCCGGCCGCGGGCGTGGCGCGCGCGGGCATGCCCGTCATGGCGCCGTAGGACCAGCGGCGCGCGGCGAGGTCTTTGGTGAAGGTGACGACGCTGGGGGTGCCCGCCATGCGCACGAGGTGTCGGTCGAAATGGGTCGCGTCGTCGCGCACGTCGGAGCTGAACCAGTGCGCGAAGCCCTCCGACCACGCGAGCCCCGCCGTGGCCACGTCGCCGAGGTAGTGGGGCCCACCCTCGCGCGGTGAGACGCCGTGGCTCGCCATCGCCTGGTGCCCGAGCTCGTGGACAACCGTCGACGCCGAGTAGTACGAGCGGTTGGCCGCCGTGCCGGGGATCCACATCTGCTCGTCGAAGTCCTGGAAGAAGCTGCGGGTGACGTAGTCGCTGAAGCACGCGACTGATCCGCAGGGCGTCTCCACCTCGGGCCCGAGCCACACCACCAGCGTGCGCGTGGGCCCCATGACGCGCGGCGCCAGCGTGCGGGCGGTGATGCCGATGAGGTCGTACACGAACGCGGCCCCCGACCCCGAGTCTTCATCGATGATGAGATCGCCGCTCGCGGGGAGCGTCGCCAGCGGCCAGAGCCACATCCACAGGCGCGGGTTGCCCGGGACGCGCGGCACCATCGTGGTCCCGTCCGCGGTCGCGTCGAAGGGCCACGGGCCAGGCGCAAACGACGGGTCGGCGAGCACGTACGTGTACCCGCGCGGGTCGTACGCGGCGGGGAGGACGGCGATGAAGTCCGTGGCGTCGGGGGTCGCGCGAACCCGTAGCGTGAAGGCCCCCGGGTCGACGTTGCCCGTTCGGGTGCGCGCCACGTCAAGGTACTGGACCGGGCGCCCGTAGCCCGACACCACCTGGAAGTCCTGGCCGTAGAAGTTGACCGTCGGGCCCCACGCCGCGCGGCTCACGTCAGGTCGACGACCCGCGTAGAGCACGTGCCCCGTGATCGAGCGGAGCGCGAACGCCGGCCGACAGAAGGCCGTGAGCCCGCTCTCGACGCAGTCCGTCGCGCAGGGGGTGGTGACGATGCGACCCGCGGTGCAGGTGCGCAGCGCGTTGACGCCGCCGCAGGTGGTCTCGCCCTCGCGGCAGGCGGTGGTGAGCGCGCACGAGGCCCCGTTGGTGCGCGTTACGCACGCGGTGTCGGGCGGGCAGTCAAACACCGCGCGGACGAGCGGCGCCCCCTCGCTCAACGAGACGCAGTCCTCGCGGCGCGTCGGGGACAAGCACCGGCCCCCGCGGGGAATCCCCGCGCACGCCCCCACCGCGGCGTCGGGAGCGTCCTGGGTCGGCGGCGCGTCCGTGACGTCGCCCGCCACGTCGGTCGCTGCGTCGGTCGCATCGTCGGGCGGAGGGAGGTCGGGCGTCGGCGTGATGTCCGCTGCGGGCGCGACGTCGGGCGACGCGTCGAGGACGGGCGGTCGCGCGTCGCCGTCACAGCCGACCGCGGCGCACGCGAGCGCATGGAGGAAGAGGGGCGAGACGCGCGAGAGGAGCCGGGGGCGCACGGCGCGGGATGCTAACAGCATCCGCTCGACGCGCGTCCTTCGACGGGGGGTAGGGAGGCGGAGGGGAGGGAGGCTACTTCGCCGCTTCGACGCGGCTCTCGATGGGGGTGTAGGCCCGGTCGGTGGCGCCGGTGTAGATCTGGCGGGGACGGCCGATCGGGAGCTTCTGCGCGTTCATCTCGCGGAAGTGGGCGATCCAGCCGGGGAGGCGACCGAGCGCGAACATGACCGTCATCATGTTGGTGGGGATGCCGAGCGCGCGGTAGATGATGCCCGAGTAGAAGTCGACGTTGGGGTAGAGCTTCCGCGAGACGAAGTACTCGTCCTTGAGGGCCACCTCTTCGAGCTGCTTCGCGAGGTCGAGGAGCGGGTCGTTGACCTTGAGCTTCGTGAGCACGCGGTCGGCGGCGGACTTGATGATGCGGGCGCGGGGGTCGAAGTTCTTGTACACGCGGTGGCCGAAGCCCATCAGGCGGAAGTTGCCGGTCTTGTCCTTGGCCATGTCCACGTACTTCTGGACGTTGCCGCCGCCCGCGTGAATCTGCCCGAGCATCTCCAGCACCTCCTGGTTGGCGCCGCCGTGCAGCGGGCCCCAGAGGGCGAGGATGCCCGCGGCCACCGACGCGAACATGTTGGACTTCGCGCTGCCGACCATGCGCACCGTCGACGTGGAGCAGTTCTGCTCGTGGTCGGCGTGGAGGATCATCAGCAGGTCGAGAGCGCGGGCGTACTCGGGGTCGACCTCGTAGGGCTCCGACGGCACCGAGAACATCATCTTGAGGAAGTTGGCGGTGTAGCCGAGCGCGTTGTCCGGGTAGACGTACGGCTGGTTGCGCGAGCGCTTGAAGCCCCAGGCCGCGATGGTCGGGAGCTTCGCGAGCAGGCGGTAGGTCGACACCTCGACGTCGTGCGCGTCGAGCGGGTCGTTGGAGTCCTGGTAGAAGGTCGACAGGGCCGACACCGTCGACGCGAGGATCGCCATCGGGTGCGCGTCGCGGGGGAAGGCGTTGAAGAGGTTCTTCAGGTCTTCCTGCACGAGGGTGTGGCGCTTGATGGTGTGCTGGAAGCCGTCGAGCTGCGACTGCGTCGGGAGCTCTCCGTAGATGAGCAGCCAGGCCACCTCGAGGAAGGTGCTCTTCTCCGCGAGCTGGTCGATCGCGTAGCCGCGGTACCGCAGGATCCCCTTCTCGCCGTCGAGGAAGGTGATCGCGCTGGTGCACGACGCCGTGTTGACGAAGCCCGGGTCGAGCGTGACGAGGCCCGTCTGCCCCCGCAGCTTCGAGATGTCGATGCCCGGCTCCGACTCGGTGCCGATGGTGACGGGATAGTCGTAGTTCTTGTCGTTGTACTGGAGCGTGGTCTTCGACATCGCTGCCTCTCCTACCGGATGAAACGGGCCGCGAGAATACGTGAATCGTCTCCCGACGCCAGCCCGCAAAATTCGCGTCCCGTACCGCTACAGCGACCGCATGTACTCCACCAGCGCGTCGAGGTCGTCGGACGACAGGCCTTGGATGTTGCCCATCCGTCCGCGGGTTCGCTCCAACACGTCGCGCAGCGTCGCGGCCGACCCGTCGTGGAGGTAGGGCGCCGAGTCGGCCACGCCGCGCAACCCCGGGGTGTCGAAGCGGCACGACTCCCGGGGGGCGCCGTCGTCCGTGGGGTGGGGGCGGTCGGGCCAGCGCGCTTCGGTGTTGCAACTCCCCACGTCATGGAGGCGGGGCTGGCCGAGGGTGCCCTGGGCGGAGTCGGTGAAGAGCTCCCCCGCGTGGCAGGTGGCGCACCCCACCGCCGGGCGAAAGAAGATCTCGCGCCCCCGCGCCACCCGCGCGGGGTCGGTGGTCGGGGGGACGGGGAAGGGGATGGCCCGCTCGACGTAGGCCTGGAGGGCGTCCAGGGCGGGCCGCAGCGTGGGGTCGTCGCGGAAGGCCGCCCCGTCGCCGCCCTGCTCCTCCGTGATGATGCGCCAGTAGTCGGCCACGGTCGCGCGGACGGCGGTGCGGAGCAGGGGGCCGGTGCCCAGGGTTCCGCCGGCGTTGGAGGGGGTGTCGCGGGGCCCGGCCTTGAAGCGCCAGGTGACGGCGTCGCTCCGGGCCTCGACGTGGCAGCTCGCGCAGGCCACCCAGGCGTTCTGCGTGATCGGGAGCTCCGTGCTGTTGGCGCTGAAAAAGACCCGCTGGCCGAGGCGAAGGTCGGCCGGCATCGGGTCGCGGGCGAGGCGGGGGATGGGGGCGCCGTCCACCGTCACCAGCAGCCCGTCGGGGCCGTCTTCGAGGCGGAGCACGGCCACGGACGACGTGTTGCGCAGGTCGACCCAGGCGCGGCGCCCGTCAGGGGCCACCACGATCCCCTCGGGCATGCGCCCGCCGAGGGGGCGGACGAGCCCCTGGGGCGCTTCGACGCGTCGCTCGGCGTCGATCACGAGGACGTCGTCGCTGTTGGCGTTGGCGACCAGCGCCCAGCGTCCGTCGGGGGTGAACTCGATGGCGTGGGGCCCGGAGGTGATGTTCTGCATCCCGAAGCGCCGCCGCGTCGCGAGGTCGACCCCCATCGACGCGACGCTCATCCACGCGGCGCGCGCCCCGTCCACGCCGAGCACTGACAGCGCAGGGAACACCGTCGTTTCGAAGTTGAGCTCGAGCACGTCGCTCCCCTCGCGCACGGGACGCTGCGCCGTCTCAGTGGAGAGGAGGAGGTGCGGGACCCAGAGCTCCGGGCTGTTGGGGCGAGGGGCGACGTCGTAGAGGCCGCGCGCCTCGCCGTTGGGGTGGCGCGCATCGGCGGCGCGCGGCAGCGGAGGCAGTGGGGAGGGGGCGGCGACGCGCAGGGTGCCCGGGTCGATCGCGCTCACGCCGGGGCCGAGGAGGTGCGAGGCGTAGAGCGAGCGGCCGTCGTTCGACCAGGCGAGCGACCAGGGCTTCGCGGGGGTGCGCGCCGTACCCGTGACGGTGAGCGTGAGCGCGTCGACGCGCACCACGGCGGCGTCCATCGCGCAGGCCACGAAGACGCTGCGCTCGTCGGGCGACACGAGCACCCCGACGGGCTCGGCGCAGAGCCGCACGCGGCGGGTGATCTGCGCGGACGCGAGGTCGATCACGGTGAGGTCGCCCGAGCGCTGACCGGTGACGTAGAGGCGTCCCGCGCCGGGGCTGAGGGCGAGGGCGCGCGGGCCGACGCGGGGCTCGTAGCGTCCCGTGGCGTCGGGGGCGGGGATCGCTGCGCCGAGGGCGATCTCGCGGACGGTGCGACGGGCGGCGGCGTCGATCACGGAGACGGAGTCGGCGTCGGCGTTGACGACGTACACCGACGCGCCGTCCGGCGACACGGCGATGGAGCTCGTGTGGCGCGCGATCGGACCCGCGGTGCGGCCCGGGCGAAGCACCGACGCGGAGGGAGGGTCAGCGCCGCACGCGACGAGGGTCAGTGCGACGGCGAGACGTCTCACGGACGCCTCGCGGTGAAGCGGATGCGCGCGGCGAGCGTGGCGGGCAGGCTGACGGCGCTGATCTCGGGGACGCAGTCGCGGTCGCGGTCGACGGCCACCATGCCTTCGAGGGTGCCGGTCTCGCCGGTGAGGGCGCGCTCGCCGAGCTGGAGGCCGCCGCGGGGCATGTCGCCGAGGCGCATCACACACTCGTCGGGCCAGTCGACGGTGTCGTCATCGTCGCGGTCGTCCCAGCCGTTGAGCACGAGCTTGTTGAGCCGGGCGAGGTGGCCCTCCAGCGTGCGGGCGAAGGCCTCGCGACCGGGCGCCGCGGCGATGAGCTTGTAGGTCTCGCGCAGCGCCGCCTGCAGCAGCCCGAAGCGCAGCGGGGTGAACTCCACCGCCGCGTCGCTCGCCGCCGCCGACCGCCACGCGCGGAGCGAGGCGCTGTAGAACACGCTCTCCATGCGACGGTACACGCGCTCGGCGCGGTTCTGGTAGCGGGGATCGCCCGTCGCGAGGGAGGCTTCGAGGAGGCCGCGGATGGCGGCGGCGTAGTGCTCGAGGTCGCCGTCGGGGGCGGTGGGCTGCATCGTCGCGAGGGTCACGGCGGGGAAGGCGCGGCCCTCGTCGGTGGTGAGCCGGTTCAGCAGGAGCTCCGCCTCCGCGTTGAGCAACGCGGTGAGGCGCTGGGCCACCGTGGCGCCGGCGGGAGCGCCGCGCATGGAGGTCCCGTCGAGGGCGGTGCGGGTGACGGCGGCGTCGGGGGTGGAGTTGCTGTAGAGCGTGAGGTTGCTCGACAGCGAGCGGCGCGCGACGCGGAGCCCGACCACCGCGTAGGCCGCCCCCACCGCGCTCGCCGTGGGGCCGCGGGTGGGCGTCGCGCCGGAGAAGGTGACGACGTCGACGAGGGCGCCAGTGGTGGGGTCGCGGTGCGCGCGGTCGAGGTCGACGAGGGCGAGCTTCATCACCGCGAGGGCGCGGTCGTGCGGGGTGGCTTCGCCGTCGGGCGACTGGTTGTCGGAGGCGAAGGGCTCGCCGTCGAAGTAGGCGCGGGCGGTCTGTGCCCCGCCGACGTCACGGTTGCCTCGGTCGGTGAGGGCGAACACTTCACCGTATCCGCCGAGGAGGCCGACGAGGTCGAGCAGCCGCGAGTCGGTGCGGCCGATGGTGTAGCGGACGGGGCGGTGGTAGCCGTACGTGAGGTCGCGCTCCTCGTTGTAGTTGATGAGCGCGGGAAACCACCGCAGCGGCGACTCGTAGTCGTACGCGAGGGCCTCGCGGGCGGAGGCGTAGCCGTCGAGGTTGAGGCCGTCGGTGGTCGTGAGCCCCGTGATCCACTGGTGGGCCTGCGCGTCCATCGATTCGATCATGAAGGACGCCTGGAACCCTTCGATGTCATTCGAGCCGAGCCACGTGCCTGCCACGCCCGCCCCGCCGCCCTTCAGCGCGCCGCGCACGGTGTTGCCGGGGCGGCCGACCTCCGCGAGCTGCCCTTCGGGCACGGACTCGACCACCGCGCCGTCGCTGTCGTGGAGGATCTGGAGGTAGTTGATGACCCAGAGCGCGTACTTCCACGTCGCCCACGCCGACGCGCCGGGCGCGACGACACGGTCGATGGCGAGGGGGTCGCCGCGGCTGGTGGTGAGGTGGAGCGTCGAGTAGCCGCACTCGTAGTCGCCGACGAGCTGCGCCATCCCCGCGCTCGCGCCGTAGCCGCCCGTGAGCGAGCAGCTCCGCGTCGCGCCGCGCGAGGGTGTGCACGTTGGGTCGAACGCGGCGAAGGGGTGCACCGTGGGCCAGAAGCCGCCGAAGCCGAGGCGGTTGAGCTCGTTGTCGACGGGGGCGGGGACGGTGACGAAGCCCGAGAGCCCGGCGCCCGCGTCGCCCGTCGGCGCGACGCCCGCGTGGCTCGCGAGGGCGTAGCGCTGCACGCGGTCGCGGAGGAGGCGCATCGCGGCTTCGCCCGTGACGCCCGCGGGGTTGACGAGGGGCGCGTGCGCGAGCGACGTCCCCGCCGTCGACTCGAAGGCGAGGGTGTTCATGGGCATCTTCGAGTACTCGTAGGACTCGACGGCGGAGGAGAAGCCGACGAGGTCGCGCTCCGGCGGGCCGCCGTCGGCCGCGGGGTCGGCGTAGCGATCGGTGGGTAGGAGGAAGCGGTCGAAGCCCGCGAGGTCGCGCCCCATCGCCTCCGCGAGGGGCTCCCCCGACTGCTGCATCTCGATGGAGGCGATCATGTGCTCCATCGTGATGAAGCGCGTGTCGCGGTCGCTCTCGGTCGCGACGACGAGGTGCTGGCGGGCGACGGGCGGCGCGTCCATGCCGTCGCCGGGGACGTCGACGCGGTCGGCGGCGGCATCGGGCGCGGCCGCGTCGGGCGCTGTAGAAGGGGTGGAGCAGCCGAGCGCGAGGAGCGCGAGGAGCGTGGCGGAGCGTGCGCGCATAACCCGAGAATCTTAGGGACGAGGGGGTCGTCGGCGCAAGGTGGGAGGGCGCGCGCGCGGCCGGGATCAAGCGGAATCGTGACGACGCGGTCTGGAGCTCCGTCGGGCGTTCGGCGCCCGCGCGCGGCGCCTCGACGGTGCGGCGGGGCGCGCGACGAGCTGGGCCGTGAACGCGCGAAACTACTTCAAAAACAGGCGATCGTGGCGTTCGGTGGGGCGCGCGCGTCGCACCGTGGGGTCACGCCGACCCGCCCGCGGCGGGGGTCGAGACGGCGCCGGGGGCCGAGAAAATAAGCGGAATGTGCGAAGAAAATCTTCCGCGGGCTCAGAACGTGTGTATCGTTGCCGCCGGAATTCGATCCATGGGGGATCGGAGCTTTTCACAGCAGCAGAAGGTGTAACGAGTCATGGCGAAGGCAAAGGCGCCGGCGAAGAAGTCCGGCAAGGGTGGCGCGAAGAAGATGACGAAGTCGGCGCTGGTCACGGCGATCGCGGAGCACCTCAACAACGAGGTCTCCAAGACGCAGGTGAAGGGCGTCCTCGAGTCGCTGGTCGACATCGGCCAGAAGGAGCTCAAGAAGAACGAAGTGTTCGTGCTTCCGGGCTTCGCGAAGTTCGTCGTCGCCAAGAAGGCGGGCCGCCCCGCGGGGATGTACAAGAATCCCTTCACGAAGCAGGAGGAGCACCGCGACGCCAAGCCGTCGTCGAAGACGGTGCGCGCCCGGCCGATCAAGGCCCTCAAGGACGCCGTCTCCTGAGTAGCAGCTCCGGCTGACAAAGGCTCGACACCCGGTGTGTTGGGAGGCCCTTGAAGCCTCCTCCGCCGGGTGTCGGCTTTTCGAAGCGTCTGGTACCGTGCGGGCGAACCCGATGTCCCTCCGCCCTCTGCTCCTCTCCGCGCTCCTCGCGAGCACCGCCGCGTGCGGGCTGTTCAAGCCGACGCCTCCGCGCATCACGCCCCGCGCCGCCGCCGTGACGAGCGCGAGCAGCGCGGGCCTCGGGCTGCGCGTCGACCTCGTGGCCAACAACCCCAACCGCATCGACGTGACGGTGCAGTCGATCGACGTGCGGGTGTCCCTCGCGGGCCGCGACCTCGGCGTGACGCACCTCACCCGCGCGACGCCCCTCCCTTCGAAGCAGGACGTCCCCTTGTCGGTGGACGTCACCGCGCCGTGGAGCGACCTCCCGGGCATCGTCCTCACCACGGCGCTCAACGAGAACGTCCCCTACCACCTCGACGGGACGGCCCACGTCGGCGCGGGGCGCTTCACCCTCGACGTGCCGTTCGCGGTCGACAGCACCATGCCGCGCTCGGTGCTCACGGGGGCGCTCTCCAACTCGCTCCCGTCGCTCGGCCACTGAACTACGTGTCGCCCTGATCGCGCACGGCGCGGGCGCGTCGGCGCTCGCTCTCGACGATGGGCTGCATCACCTTCACGGCCTCGACGTCGTCGAGCACGATGGCCTCCTCCAGCACGCTCCCGCCGGCCGCGTCGAGAAACCACCGCATGGCCTCGCCCGCCGCCACGCGCCCCGCGCCGCGCCCCGGGAGCGACAGCGCGAGGTTGCGCAGCCGCAGCCCCGCGGCGGCTTCGAAGGTGGCGGTGGTCACGTCGCGGAAGCGTTGCTCGTCGAAGCCCTCGCGCGGGCCGCAGCCCACGAGCAGCATCTTGTCGAAGGGGAGCCGCGGCCGCGCTGGGAGCAGCGTCACCTCGCCGAGCGCGCCGGTGACCCGTCCCCCCGCGAGGATCGCCGAGAGCCGCCCGCAGAGCCGCCAGTCGCAGAGCCCCGCGGCGCCACGCAGCGGCCGCTCGTCTTCGAAGAACGGCAGCGCCACGGCCTCGTAGCGGAGCGCGTCGATGCGCGCGAGCTCGGTGAGGACGAAGCGGACGTCCACGCGCGGCGCCTCTCAGGCCTTCTTCGGGATCGCGATCTTGTCGAGGACGCCGTTGACGAAGGCGTAGGCCCCCTCGGCGCCGAAGGTGCGGGCGAGCTCGACGGCCTCGTCGATGGCCACCTGCGGCGGCACCTCGCCCCCGTGGAGCATCTCCCAGAGGCCGATGCGGAGGAGGTTGCGGTCGATGCGGGCCATGCGCTCGAGGCGCCAGTTGGACGAGGCGCCGCGGAGGGTCTCGTCGATGGCCTCGCGCTTCGCCGTGACGCCGCGCACGATCTGGTCGCCGTAGGGGCGGCCGGCCGCGGGGCCGTCGAGGTTTGCCCAGTACGCCGCGAGGGCCTTCTCGACGTCGACGTCGGCGCCCGAGTCGATGGCGTAGAGCACCTGGAGGGCGGCCTCGCGGGCCTGGCGGCGGGGGCCGTTGTCAGAGGCCATGGCGGGTGAGGGCCTTCTGGAGCGAGATCATCTCGATCGCGCTGAGGGCCGACTCCCAGCCCTTGTTGCCGGCCTTGGTGCCCGCGCGCTCGATCGCCTGCTCGATGGTGTCGGTGGTGAGGACGCCGAAGGTGACGGGGATGCCCGAGTCGAGGGAGATCATCGCGAGGCCCTTGGTGACCTCGCCGGCGACGTAGTCGAAGTGGGGGGTGCTGCCGCGGATGACGGCGCCGAGGGCCACGACGGCGTCGTAACGACCGCTCTTCGCGAGGCTCTTGCACACCAGGGGCAGCTCCCAGGCGCCGGGGGCGCGGACGAGGGTGACCTCGGTGGCGCCGTGGCGGCGGAGGCAGTCGAGCGCGCCCTCGACGAGGCGGTCGACGATGAAGTGGTTGAAGCGGCTCGCGAGGATGGCCACGCGGGCGCCGGTGGCCACGAGATCACCTTCGATGACGTGCGTGCGGAGACCTTCGTCGCTCATGCGCCGGGCTTGTAGCGCCACTGGCGCCGCCCGCGCAACCGTCAGCGAATGGTGAACTGGAAGGGGAACGATCCGCCCGTGGAGGGGAAGCGGACGAACTGGGTCTCGTGCGCGAGGCAGGCGCGGGCGTTGGCCACGCTCGGGTCGACGGCGCCGAGGGCGGTGGCCCCGTCCGCTGACACGTTGAACACCACCACCCCGCGGGTCTCGCGGCACTGGTTGGTCTCCAGGCAGCGCGTGAAACAGTGGCGGATGCGCGAGCTGATGGTGCGCGACATGGCGTTGACCTCCGCCGACGAGAGCTCGCGGCCCTCGGGCGCAGGCGCCGCCGTCACCGCGGGGGTGGGCAGCGCGCGGGGAGCCACGTGGCGGGGCGCGACCGGCGCTGCGGACGCGACCGCCTCGGAGCGACGCCACTCGAGCACGCGGCCGGTGCCCACGTCGAGCGTGAGCAGCTCGCGGCCCACGCGGGCCTCGAGGGTCGCGGGCCCGCCGAGGCGGAGGGCCTCGATCGACGCGGGGAGCGCGCCGTGGCCGCGCAGCGTCACCGTCGCCGCGGGGTTGATCGCGGGCATCTGCCAGAGCGTCCCGCGGGTGGGGAGCGGCGCGAGGTTGAGGCGCATCGCGTCGATCGCGTCGCCCGGCACCGCACGCGCGTCGCCCATCGCCGGGAGCTCGAGCACGATCGGCCCCGTGAAGCTGGTGCGCATGCCGCCGTTGGCCGTGGCCGTCGCGCGCCCGCCGAGGAGCACCACCCGAACGACCTGGCTGTCGGCCCGCACGGTGGCGTCGCCCTCGATGGCGACGCTCCAGCGGCCCGTGCGCACCGACACCGCGCCGACGTCGCCCGTGCGGTCGACGGCGACCTCGCCGCGTGTGAGCGTCACCGTGGTGGTGTCGTCGCGCATCGCGGTGAGGGTCGCGTCGCTCTCGGGGCGGACATCGAGCGTCACGGCCTGCTGCACCGCGAACACCGCGCGGCCCGCGGCGCCGGTCTCGATGCGCGCGCCCTCACGGACGCTCACGCCGCCCGAGAAGCGAACCGACGCGGCGCCGTTGGGCGGCGTCTGGGAGGCCCCGCCCGCCGCGAGGAGCACCGTCCCCTCGAACGCGGCGCTCGGGGTGGCGGGAGGCGTCGGGGCGGGCGTCGTCACGGCCACGGTGGGGCTCTCCACCGGCGGGCGCGACTTCACGTACACCACGCCCACGGCG
>JBILLV010000650.1:0-2707 GCA_044375895.1 Polyangiales bacterium
CAAGGACAGCCTCGGGTACCACGCGCAGCAGCCCGTCCAGGCCATCGGGCTAGGGTGCAAGGTCGACGACGCGAAGGCCCTCGTGTACGCGGACGGCATCGACCTCGCCGGCCCCGCGGGCATCGTCCCCGTCGGCGTCACCTGCCGCACCTGCGAGCGCCCGGACTGCGCGCAGCGCGCGTTTCCCTCGCTGCGCCAGCCGCTCCACATCGACGAGAACGTCCGCCGCCTCTCCCTCTACTCGGGCGGTTGACGCGCTGTCCGGTCTTGCAGGCCGGTCACCACCCGTCGAACCTCGTGCGCTGCCCTCGCTGAGCGGCGCCCCCGCCGGAGGGGCCGTGTACGCCCGGCGGTTCCGTGGTAACGGTGTCCGCCGTGGAACCATTTCAGCTCATCCTGGTGCTCGCCCTCATCGCGGCCTTCGGGATCGCCGCGTCCATGGTGATGCGCGCGATCGACAAGCGCGACCGCTACGCCCTCGACGCGCAGGTGCTCGCGCTCTGGGAGGCCCTCGCCCTCGCGCGCCACGACCTCCGCCTGGAGGTCAACGAGCGCGGGGAGCGCTTCCTCCACGGCACCGTGCGCGGCGTCCGCTACACGCTCTCGGTGATGTCCCCGGGGCGCGGCTGGTCGGGCACGCTCGGGGTGACGGCCCGCGTGGCGCGCGACCCGGCGCCGCGGCTGGTGGTGTGGCCCTCCAGCGACCTCCCGGCGTGGGCCCCGCGGCTGCCGCGCACGGTGAAGACCGGGCACGACGAGTTCGACCAGATCTTCACGCTGCACACCGACGACGAGACCATGGCGCTCGGCGCGGTGGACGCCGCCGTGCGCGAGGCGCTGCTCGGCATCCCCGGCGCGGCCCTGGTGTGCGACGAGGCGAAGCTCACGCTCGTCACCGGGCTCGACGAGCGCCAGGTGGACGCCGAGCTCGTCGACCTCGTGCGGGCCGTGGTGACGGGCGTGTGCGTCGCCCCCGAGGTCACGATGTCAGGCAACTGAGCGCGCGCCCACCGTGGACAGGGAATGTCCGCGGAGGCACGTCGCGATTTTCTCATCGCGCGTCGGGGGGAGGCACAGTCACTCGCGTCCACACACCCATGGAGCGATGACCATGACCTACGACGCACGCGACGACGAGATGACCAACACGAGCGGCCGCTACCTGATCGGCGACGCGGCCCTCGACGCCCTGGCCGAGGCCGAGCTGATGTGGGAGCGCAACGTCGGGATCGCCCGCTGGTGGGAGACGGGCGACCTCGACGCGGGGGTGGGCTTCGACGCGGCGTGACCGCTCAGAGGCGGAAGATGAACTGGAGCGAGCCCGCGGTGAACGATGCGCGGTAGGTGCCGCGGTTGATGGTGCAGGCCTCGGCGCCCTGGCCGCTGCCCGACTCGGGGCAGGTGGCGGCCATCCCGGGGGTGTTGATCGGGATCTGGGTCGTGCCGGGGACGGTGACGTTGCGGTTGGCGCTGGAGGCGTTGTTGCCGTCGAAGAAGAAGTGGCCGAAGCCCGCGGCGATGGTGAGCCAGCGCCAGCGGTACGAGAGGCCCGCATGGACGCTCGCGCCGGCGTAGGCCGGGAGGTGAATCTGCGCGAGGTTCGGCGACACGCCGGCGGTCTCGTAGGACATGCCGGCGCGGACGGCGAGGGTGCCGGGGATGACGTTCCAGTCGCCGCCGAGGCGGAAGCCGACGACGTCGGTGAGGGCCGACTCGATGGTGATGGTGGGGGGGGCGTTCACCGTGGTGCCCGCGTTGTCGATGCGGATGCCGCCGCTGTTGACCAGCGACGTGCGCGAGAGCGAGCTCGTGCCCTCGTAGGTGAACATCGCCTCGATGTCGAAGACGTCATCCGTCATCGGGTCGTAGGTGCCGGTGCCGTCGTCCTGCGTGGGGCGCCCCGCGCGCGGGAGGTTGTAGCGGACGCCTCCGCGGAGCGTCCACGGGAGCTGCACCTGCATGCTGTTGATGGTGAAGCTGCTGGAGATGACGTTGGCGGGGTTGGCGGCGTAGAGGTTGGCGCGGTTGTTGGCCGTGCCCGACGCGTCGATGGGGCCGTTGTATTGAAACTGCGCGCCGAAGGAGATGAAGCGCGTGGGCAGCACCTGCACGGCGGCGCTCCCGGCCATGAAGAAGCCCGTCGCGTCGAGCTCGATGAGCACGTCGGACGAGGGCGACTGGGCCTGCGAGCGCACCGCGTTGGCGTTGAGCCCGAACTGGAAGCGCCCGATCGAGGGCTGGAGGCTGAGGCCGACGCGCAGCCAGCGCGTGGGCTGCACGCTCACCGCGACCACGGGGTGCAGGACGAGCAGGCTCTTCCGGTAGAGCAGGTTGCGCGCGGGGGAGGGCGCGAGGAAGCTCCCCGTCCCGTCGGAGGCCATCACCCGGTCGGGGAAGTTCTGCGCGCTGCCCTGCGTGGAGGGCGCGAAGATGCCGAAGCCGATGCCGACGTAGCGGTTGATGCGGTACGTCCCGAGGAGCATCGGCGCCAGGGAGACGCTCGGTTCTTTGCAGACCTCGGGGTAGCGCGTGCGGCCGTTGATGTAGCGCGCGTCGCCGCTGCCCGGCATCGTCTCGAACACGGTGCCCGTCGGGTCGATGGTGGCGCCAGCCGGGCTGCCCGTCCCCTCGTAGTTGCCACCGTTGCCGGTGCGCTGGAAGCAGTGCTCGAAGGCGCCCACGTTGGACGACAGCGTGAGCTGGAGCC
>JBILLV010000651.1:0-2705 GCA_044375895.1 Polyangiales bacterium
CTGGCGCCGATCGCGTGCGCCTTCCAGCAGGCCCTCGCGATGCAACTGGCGCACGACTTCCGACGCATCGACGCGCGACTCCGCGAGCTCTACGAGGTCCGCGTCAGCCGCGTCGGCAGCGTCTGAGCGCGCCCCGCGGCGGGCACTACACGTCGTCCTGCGCCTGCTGCGCCAGCGTGCGCCCTCCGTCGCGACGCAGGCAACCGATCACGGACTCGAGATCCACCGCCGGCTTGAACCGGGCCGCCCCTTCACAGTAGGAACCACCCCCGGTGCCTGCCTCGAAAGCGCCCTACCACCATGGCGACCTCCGCAACGCGCCGGTGGACGCGGGCCTCGGGCTCATCGAGCAGGTCGGCGTCGAGGCCTTCAGCCTGCGCGAGGTCGCCCGATTCAACGCCGCGGCGCGGGCCTACGTGCACCTCGCCCAGGAGCATCCCGAGCTCTTCGGCTTGATGTTCGGCGCGGCGGGTCGTGCGTGCCTCGCCGCGGAAGGCGCGCTGGACGGCCCGAGCCCTGGGGCGCTGCTCGGGGGTGTCCTCGACGAGCTCGTCGAAGAGAAGGCGATCTCGACGAAGCACCGCGCGGGCGCAGAGATTCGCGTGTGGTCCACGGTGCACGGCTTCGCCTCGCTGGCGCAGAGCGGCCCGCTCGCCGCGCTCAGCCCGAAGGCGCGCGCGGACGCTCTGGAGGCGCTGCTCGTCTTCGTCGTCGCGGGGCTGCGCGGCGGCCTCGCGCCTTGACGTGACCGTCGCCGCCGACGGCGACTACGCTCGGCCGCGTGAACGACCACCTCGTGTACGTCGACGATGGCCCCTACGGTGAGCTTCACCTGAGCCTCGAGTGCCGTCGCGCGGGCACGGCGACCGCGCACGGGGTGGCGCCCGACGCGTGCGCCGCCGAGCTCTCTGCGTGGCTCGACGCGCGCCCCGGGCGCCCATGGGGAGATCTCCTCGTCACGACCTCTCGGGTCCACTCGGGAGACCTCGACCCGGTGGTGGAGGTCCTGGTGACCCGCCGCCCGCGGGTGCAGCGCCTGGCGCTCGGCGCCATCGTCTTCCCCGACTTCCACCGCGGTGACGATGTGTCGGACGATCCAGATCGTGACGGCGGATCGTGGCGGCTGTCCGTGCCCGGCGTCGATCGCCTGCTCAACGCGCTCCCTTCGCTCGAGGCGCTCGTCGTCCAGGCGAGCGACATCGACCCGATCCTCCCGGCGGCGCCCTTCACGGCGCCCTGCCTTCGCCGTCTCGTGCTCCGCGTGGAGGCGCTGAACCCCGAGTGGTTCGCGCGCCTGGGGCGAGGCGTCTTCCCGGCGCTGACCCACCTGGAACTCTGGCTCGGACGCATCGCCTACGGCTGGGGCGCCACGGTCGACGATCTGGCGCCTCTGCTGGAGAGCGCGTCGATGCCGGCGCTCCGCCACATGAAGCTCGTGAGCGACCTCGACCACGCGCTGGTCGACCGGTTGGCGGGCAGCCGCCTGCTCTCGGGGCTCACGTCGCTCGACCTCTCCGACGGTGTGCTCGGTGACGACACCGCAGCGCGGCTCCGGGAGCACCTGCCGCGTTTTGCGCACCTCGACCAGCTGACGCTCGCGGGCAACGCGCTCTCTCCGGCAGGCGCGGCAGGCGTGCGCGTCCTCGGGCCGAACCTCGTCGTCGGTACCCAGCGCCACGGGGTGCTCGGCGCTGTGCCCTTCGACCCACCGCGGGTGTCACTCTTCGATGCTCTCGGCCCGTAGGCGACCCCGCGGTGGTGGCCTTCCCGTCGGTTCGGCGGGGCGTGGCGAGCGACGCGTTCCCTGAAGACGCGACGGTCGCCTTCCCCTGCGGGCGTCGACGACGAGGTCTGCATGGCCCTCGGGACCGTGTGTGCAACGCCGAGCGGCACCGGGTGCAGGGCTGCTGTCGTGGCCTCCTGCGGCAGTTGCTCGGCCCCTTCTCCCCGAACCGCTCATGTGTCGAATGCCCTATCCTCCCTTTGGGGGTCACCTCTAGGCTCGGCGCATGGCGTCGTTCGAAGACAAGGCGATCCACTTCTTCACCACGACCGCCGAGTGGCAGCGCTTCCTCGAGTCCGCCCCTCCCGACGAGGGGGTTCGGCTGCAATTGCGCAAGAAGCTCTCGTCCGCCCCCGGCATCCTGTGGCAGGAGGCGCTCGATGTCGCCCTCTGCTTCGGATGGATCGACGGGCAGGCCAGGCGGCTCGACGACGACTACACGCTGCAGGCGTTCACCCCGCGCCGCAAGAACAGCCCGTGGTCGCAGATCAACCGCGACCACGTCGCGCGCCTGATCGACGAGGGGCGCATGCGGCCGGGCGGTCAGGCCGAGATCGACCGGGCGAAGGCCGACGGCCGCTGGGACGCCGCCTATCGCGTCAAGGACGCCGTGCCGTCGCCCGAGTTGCTGGCCGCGCTCGCGGCGAACCCGGCCGCCGCCACCGCGTGGGAGACGCTCACCCGGCAGAACCGGTTCGCGATCATCTTCCGGCTGTCGCAGGCGAAGCGCGACGAGACGCGGGTCCGCAACATCGCCAGGTACATCGCCATGCTCGAACGCGGCGAGACGATCTACTAGTCCGGGAAGGCGGCCACGTAGACGCTGCCCGCGACCGGCACGGGCGTCGGTGCGCACCCGGAGGCGAGCGGCGGGTCGAAGGTGCCGTTGAGCGTGCAGGTCGCGGCGTTGGTCGAGAGTCGA
>JBILLV010000652.1:0-2704 GCA_044375895.1 Polyangiales bacterium
GCGTCGTACCAGGAGAGCATCGGGACGATCTACCTCACGCTCCACCCCAACCTCATGACGATGACCGAGGCGATCATCCATGAGTTTTCGCACAACAAGCTCAACGCCCTCTTCGAGCTCGACGCGCTGCTGGAGAACGCCTACTGGCCGCTCTACGCGTCGCCCGTGCGCCCCGACCCGCGGCCGCTCCACGGGGTGGTGCTGGCGGTGCACGCGTTTCAGCCCGTGGCGCGGCTCTACGAGGCGATGATCGCGGCGGGGCACCCGTGGTCGAAGAGCCCGGACTTCCTGCGGCGCTTCGAGCAGGTGAAGAAGGTCAACCGCGAGGGGGCGGCGGTGGTGCTCGGCAACGGGCGACCGACGGCCGTGGGCAAGGGGCTCTTCGACGAGATGCGCCGCTGGGACGCGCACTTCGGGGCGTGAGGGGGATGCGTCGTCCTTGCGGGGGTGGCGCGGGGGTGCCTACGATCGTCTCGCGATGGCCTACAACGACATCACCCTCGACGATCTCGCGCAGCGCTTCGGTCTCCAGGTGGTGGAGGTGCGTGACCTGTTCGGATCGGTCGCGTCGGTGCCGATCAGCGAGCACCTCGCGGAGACGCTGCGGGAGCACGCGCCCCTCGCGCTCGCGATGTCGACGGAGAAGGCGCGCTCCGAGATGATCATCGCGCCGATCCTGCTCGAGGCGCGGCGCCAGCGCGGCGGCGGAGTGAGCCTGTTCTCGGGGATGGAGTTCGCGGTCGACCCGGCGCGCGGGCTCAACGGCTTCTGCGACTTCCTCTTCTCGCTCTCGCCGCGTCAGATCACCATCGAGGCCCCCGTCCTCGCCGTCGTCGAGGCCAAGAACGAGAACATCCGCCAGGGCATCCCGCAGTGCGTCGCCGAGATGTACGCCGCGCGCCTCTTCAACGAGCGGCGCGGGGTCACGCGGCCCGCCGTCTTCGGCGCGGTGACGACGGGCAACGTGTGGCGCTTCATCCGGCTCCGTGGTGAGGTGGCCGAGGTCGACCTCACCGAGCACTACCTCGACGAGGCGGGGCGCGTGGTGGGCGTGCTCGTCGCGATGCTCGCCGCGGGCGCGGCGGAGCCTCAGGGGATGAGCCCGAAGTCGTAGTGGTCCAGCAGTTCGCCGAGGAGGCGGGCGTTCTTCGGGTCCATGAAGGACTTCCCCACGGGGCGGGCGCGGATCACGTCGCTGGCCCGATCGAAGAGCGCTACGCTGAAGCGGCTCGGGTCGTGGCGGGCGCGATAGATCAGGCCGTCGGGCGTCCTCGGGTGATCGCGGAGCGCTGCGGACCACGCGTGGCTGATGGCGTAGTCCGGGCCCGCGCAGAGCGCTTCATCCGCGCCGATGCGCGCGAGCCCTTCGCCGCGGAGGTCCACGAGCCGGAGCGAGCGGCTGGCGGTGACCTTCGCGAGCCCGCGGGTGGACAACTGTGCGCGGTCGATCGCGCGGATGCCCGTGGTGTGCCCGAAGGTCTCGATGAAGGCGCCGTGCGGGTCGCGGGCGAGGTAGAGGACGCCATAGCCCCGCACGCCCGCAGCGTCGGCGGGTGCGTCGTAGCGGTTGTTGCCCGTCTTGCCGAAGAAGATCGGGCCGTATGCGGTCGGGTAGACGCGCCACCAGGTAGCCTTGATGCGCGTGATGGGGAGGAGACGAGAAGCAAGATCGGCAGGGGGTAGAGGGTGCGTCGTGGCCATGTTTGGAGGGCGCTCCTGTGCGCGGCAAAGTTATAGAAGTCGTAATTTATCTCGTATCGAACATGTGCAATTCAGATGGGATGGAAGCGTCTACGCGGCGCCGTGCATGTCGAACTCCTTTGCGGCGTGGAGGACGGGGGCGGTCTCGCCGCGACGCAAGCGGTCGAGCGGGCGGTTGCCATCGAGGCGCAGGTTGCCCGAGAGGAAGAAGCGCAGGCACGACCAGGGCGTGGTCGCTCCCGCGCGGAGCACGGCCAGCGTCTCTTCGAGGCCCGCGAGGATGCCCTCCTCCGTGAACTGCCAGCGGGGGTAGAGGTTCTTCCGGAGGCCGAGGTCGATCGCGAGGAGCTTGCCGCTCGCCCGACGGAGGTCGACGGCCTGCCGCGAGATGCCGAGCATGTCGGCCACCTCCTGTGCGCCGAGCGCCCCACCCTCCTCGTCGAGGAGGTCGAGCTGGCGCTTCATGCCCCGTGCGCGGGCGGCGGCGAGCGCGTCGTGCTCACGGAGATAGTCCTGGACGGAGCTGGTCTGGAGGATTGTCAGCAGGTCGGCGACGCCGGACTTCGAAGCGCGGAACGCCCCTGTGGGGGGGGTGAACGTCTCGCGGAGCACGGTCTTCCCCTTCGGGTCGACGGCGGTGACCGTCCACGAGCCCTCGCTCGAAGCGCCCGTTACGCGCGCGGCGGAGGATGCCTTTGGGGTCGTCATAGGGGCATGGTTGACGATCTTGACGAAGCTGTCAAGTCCGTCAACTACCCCGGCGCCCGGAGCGCCTCCATCACCGAGCGCACCGAGGCCACCAGCGACGCGCTCGGCTTCGCCACGGGCTTCGCGAGCGAGTAGCCCCCCGCCACCTGCGCCCCCTTCACCGCCAGCGACACCGTCACCGCGTTGCCGTCGCGCGTGTCGAAGGTCACCGCGGCGTCGCGGCCGTCGTCCGTCACGGTCGCGTCGCGCCACGCCAGCTCGCCGAAGGGAGCCCGCGCCCGCAGCCGCCCGAGGC
>JBILLV010000653.1:0-2701 GCA_044375895.1 Polyangiales bacterium
GCCGAGCCGGGCTCAGGAGAAGCCCCATGGCGCGGGAAGCGTGAGCCCGGCTTGGCGGGCGATCCAAATCCAGCCCAGGGTGAGCGCTCGGCGAACCCTGGGACGTTGGGGACGATGACCAACACGTCGAAGGGGCTGGTCGCATCCGCGTTGACACCCTCCGCCCCTCGCCCGGTATGCTCCGCGGCACACTCTCGCCACCAGGAGGAGCATCGCGATGGGCGGACACGTACACGGACCGGGCTGCGGACACGATCACGACCACGGGCATGGCCACGACCACGACCATGACCACGGCCACAAGGGCTGCTCGCACGACCACGGCGGCCACGTCCACGCGGCGGGCTGCGGCCACAAGGCGATCGCGCACGACGGTCACTTCGACTACCTCCACGACGGCCACCTGCACCACGTCCACGGTGACCACCACGACGACCACACCGTCGACGTGAACGCGGCCAACCCCGACGCCTGCACCCCCGACCACGCCTGCGGGGCCCACGAGGACGACCACGTCCACGGCGCCGGCTGCGGCCACGAGGCCGTCCCCCACGGCGACCACACTGACTACCTCGTGTTCGGGCACCTGCACCACCCGCACGGCAAGCACTGCGACGACCACGGCCCCGTCGTCATCCGCTGACCCCCGCGCGGGTGATACCCTCCGCCGCCGTGATCCCCGCCGCGGCTCCCTGTCACCACCACTACGCCACCGCCGCCGGACGCGAGTCGTCCTTCGCGATCGACGCGTCGTCCATCGTGTTCGGCCGCGGCTCCCTCGCCGAGCTCGGCGACCACGCGCGGGCCTTGGGCCTCACGCGCGTCGCCCTCTTCACCGACCGCCGCGTCGCCGCGCTCCCCTTCGTCGAGACCGCCCTCACCGCGCTCCGCGGCGCGAACATCGACGTCGCCCTCTACGCGGACTGCCGCGTCGAGCCGACGGACGGGTCGTTCCTCGACGCGGCCCGCTTCGCGCGCGAGAGCCGCGTCGACGGGTACATCTCCGTCGGCGGCGGCTCGGTCATCGACACGTGCAAGGCCGCCGCGCTCTACGCCACCCACCCCGCGGACTTCCTCGCGTACGTCAACGCGCCGCTCGGTGAGGGCCGCCCTGTGCCCGGCCCGCTCCCGCCGCACATCGCCTGCCCCACTACCTCGGGAACAGGCAGCGAGTGCACCGGCATCGCCGTCTTCGACCTCGTCGCCCGCCACGCCAAGACCGCGATCGCCTCACGGCGCCTCCGCCCCACCCTCGCCGTCATCGACCCGGACGTCACCCCGACGCTCCCGGCGCTGGTGGTGGCGGCGAGCGGCTTCGACGTCCTCTCGCACGCGCTGGAGTCCTACACCGCGCGGCCCTTCACGCGGCGCCCGCGCCCGACCCCCGCCACCGCGCGACCGATGAGCCAGGGGGCCAACCCGTGGAGCGACCTCGGCGCCCTCGAAGCCCTCCGCCTCACCGGCGCTTCGCTCGTCCGCGCCGTCACCGACGCTTCGGATCACGAAGCCCGCGAGGCGATGCTGTGGGCGGCGACGTTGGCGGGGGTGGCCTTCGGCAACGCGGGCGTGCACCTCCCGCACGCGATGTCGTACTCGGTCGCAGGGCTCGCGCACGGCTACACGCCCGCGGGCTACCCCGACGACGCGCCGCTCATCCCGCACGGGCTCAGCGTGATCCTCAACGCCCCCGCGGTGTTTCGCTGGACGGCGGAGACCGCACCCGAGCGGCACCGCGACGCCGCCCGCGCGCTCGGCGTCGCGAGCGATGGGCTGTCGCCGGACGTTGTCGGCGAGGCCCTCGCCGCGCGCCTCACCGCGCTGGTGCGGGCCTCGGGGCTACCCGACTCGCTCCGCGCGGTGGGCTACAGCACAACCGACCTCGACGCTCTCACCGACGGCGCCGTCGTGCAGACCCGCCTCACCGACAACGCCCCGCGCGCCGTCGATCGCACCGCGCTACGCAGCCTCTTCGAAGCCGCCCTCGACCGCCGCTGACCCGGAGCCACCCCGCGATGACCACCGCCCGCGAACGCCCCACCCGCGCCGACTACCCCCACTTCCTCGAGCTCCCCACGCGCTGGATGGACAACGACGTCTACGGTCACGTCAACAACGTCGTGTACTACGCGTTCTTCGACACGGTGATCAACCGGTACCTCATCGACGTGGGCGGGCTCGACATCTTCGCCGGCCCCGTCATCGGGCTCGCGGTGGAGACGGGCTGCGCGTTCGCACGACCGGTTCGCTTCCCCGACGTGCTGGAGGCGGGGCTGCGCGTGGCCCACCTCGGCAAGTCTTCGGTGCGCTACGAGGTCGGGATCTTCACCCGCGGGGTGGAGGACATCGCCGCGCACGGACATTTTGTGCACGTGTTCGTCGATCGCGAGACGCGGCGCGCGACGCCCATCCCCCCCGCGCTGCGCGACGCGCTCGCCCGCCTCACGCCGGGCGCGTCGTAGCGCTCCGTACCTCTCTACAAAATTGCGCGTCCATCGCGCGGGTCACCTCACTGGAAGCGGCTTGTTTGCAGATGATTTCTGAGGGCGGGAGCGGGTGTTGTGGCCCTCTCCCCCGCTGCCGCGCGCCCCTCTCCCGCGGGTGCGGGAGCGGGGCTTCCCACGCCACGACGCGGGCGTTGCACAGGGAGGTTGGGCGTGGGCTGCTCGTTGGCACTCGCACCGCTGCGCCCGTTCCGTCGCTT
>JBILLV010000302.1:0-11196 GCA_044375895.1 Polyangiales bacterium
CGCAAAGCCGGGCTCCCTCGTCGCAGACCCTCACTGGTTCTCCATGAGCCCGGCTCTGCGGGCGATCCGATCACAGCCCAGGCGTGAGCTCCGGCGAACCCTGGGAACTCCCGCTGACGCTTGCCCCACGCGAACTGACCGGCATTGAGGCTAGCGGAGGATGAAGTGCGGCGCGACGGCGCGGGCGCTCGGCTTGGCCTCGAAGCCCGGGCGGTGCCAGGCGCGGACGTTGCGCACCACGCCCAGCGCCTCCAGCGCGCGGACCACCAGCCACCCCGCGTCGAGCTCGTACCACTTCACGCCCATGCGCGCGGAGCCCGGCGCGGCGTGGTGGTTGTTGTGGAAGCCCTCACCGAAGGAGAGAACCCCGAGGAAGAACACGTTGCGTCCCTCCGCAGACGCCCCCGCGACGGCGTACCGCACGTAGCCGACCTTGTGCGAGACGAACCCCACGAACCAGTGGCCCAGCACCCCAACGGCGACCCGGAGGCAGCACGTCACGCCCGCCACCGCCGGCCCGAACGTCGCCGCCACCGCGACGGCGAGGAGCACCGGCCAGAGGAACCACGTTCGCTCCAGGAAGACGAGGTACGGGTCGCGCAGATCGCTCTCCGGGATGCCGTAGTCGGCGTCGCGCGCGGGGACGAAGCGGCAGTGGAGGTTCCAGTGGTAGTCGCGCAGCGCGCCGTGGTCGTAGCTGAAGAAGGGCGGGCACGCGTCGCGGTTCTGCCAGTGGTCGCGCGTGAAGTGGACGCGCATCCACGCGATCGGGCCGCCGAGGCCCGCGAGCACAAACAGCGTGGCAAGCACGCAGCGCACGCTCCGCGAGGTGTCGTAGGTGCGGTGGATGACGCCGCGGTGGAGCCCGACCGAGTGCCCAAGGCAGAGGGTGACGAAGGCGAGCGCGAAGCCGCCGACCGCCGTCTTCAGCGAAAGCGCGGAGGGCACCGCCGCGAGCCCCAGGGCGAGGTTGGTGTAGAGCCAGAGGGTCTTCGGCCACGACACCTCCACGCGCCCGGCGACGCCACCGGGAGCGTTCGTCGCGGCCGTATCGGCGGTGCGCTGCGCCCAACGAGCACGCGCGTGGAGCGCGGCCTCGACGAGCACCACGGCCGCCACGACGGCGACCGGGAGCCATCCCCACCCGCCGAGCCCGGTTCGCGCCACCAGCGCGCTGGCCTGACCGCGCATCGGCCAGGCTTCGAAGCCGTACGCCATGGCGGCCGCGCCGACGAGCACGCTGCCGGCGACGTGCACCATGTACTCGCCATGGGGGAGGCCGCTCGGGCGGCTGTGTCGCTCCAGCGCGGTGTCGACGAAGGTGTTGATCGCGTCGGCCGCGAACAGAGCGATCCCGACGTCGACCCAGCGCCCGCGCGGCGTGAACGGGACGACGAGGCAGAGCATCGCGACATACAGCGCCCCCCGCGAGAGGTGGGCGAGCTGCTCGCCGCATGCGCGCGGATCACGGTAGAGGCGGAGCGAGAGCAGGTGGTACCAGCCCACATCGAAGACACCCACCGCGCCGAGTACCAGCAGGAGCGTCAAGGTGACCGGCATGGCGACGTCGGAAGGCAGCGCGGTGTTCATGGCGATGGCTCCAGGATCGAACGGGCGAGCGCGTCGAGGCGCCGCATAGAGAGGGCGCCGACGGGGGTGTCGGCGGCTACGACCGCGAGGTCGATGAGCGGGACGAGGCCGCTCACCAGCGCGCGCAGCGGGTCGTCTGCGGCGCGCGGACGCGGCGGGGCAGGCTGCTGCGTCCAGAGGAGCACCACCAGGAGGTGGAGCCCATAGAGAACGCGCCCCACGGCGGCGGCGTCGGCGGGTGCGTTGTCTGAGCCAGCCACCACCCGCGTGAAGACGTCGAGGCCCACGGCGCGCACGGCACGAGACGCGTCGGAGAGGACGCCGACGCCCTCGTCCGGGGAGAGCGCGGCGTGGGCGAGCGCACGAAACACCCGCGGGCGGCGGTCGAGCTCGGCCACCTTGAGCGTCACCAACGCCGCGAAGCGTGCCCCCACGGAGCCAGCTTCGAGCGCGTCGACCCGCGCGGCGACCGCGGCCGCGAGCTCGCCGTACAGCGCGAGAACCAGCGACGCGCGCGTCGGGAAATAGCGGTACACGAGCCCCACCGCACACTCCGCGCGACGGGCGAGCTCCGACATCGTCCAACCTGCGTAGCCCTCCGTCGCCAGCAGCGTCTCCGCCGCGGCGAGAATGCGAGCCCGCGTGCGCTCGGTCTTCTCCGTCGAAGGTCCACGTCCCATAAAAGTGATGATATTCACTTTTAAAAAATGGTCAAGGCGATTGAGCGAATCAGCCCGTTCTGCTCGGCGCGATCTGGCGCACGTCATCGCCTCGGCTGCGATCGCGCCGCGCGCCGCCTGCGCCGTTGCCCCCCACCGCCCGCCGCTGCTACGTCCCCGCGCGCCCATGACGATCACGCTCGAGTCCATCGACGCCCTCCTCGCGCTCCTCCGCAAGCGAACGCCCGCCCCCCGCTGGGCCACCGGCGCGACGATGGCGCGCGCCGTCGAGGTCACCGTCGTCCGCCACGTCGACGAGGGCGCCGTCCTGTCCGTCCCCATCGAAGACTGGCCCACCCCCGCGACCATCGAGCTCTACCCCGACGGCGAGGAGTGGGCCTGCGACTGCGGCGGCTCCGACCCCTGCGCGCACGTCATCGCCGCGTCCCTCGCCGTCGCCCACGCGCTCCGCACGGGCACTCCCCTCCGCGACGCCTCGGCCGCCCGCTCCGCCATCCGCTACCGCCTCTCGGGTGGCCAAGGCCTCCTCCGTTGCGCGCGCGAGCTCGTCGCCCCCGACGGCGCCGTCACCGCGCTCACGATGCCGCTCATGGAGTGCGGCGCCCAGCTCGACGTCCGCGACGCCGACCTCGCCCTCGACCGCATCGCCGCCGTCCGCGCGGGCGACCCCATCGCCCCCGATCGCCTCGGCCCCGTGCTCGCGTCACTCGCCGAGTGCGCGGAGGTGCGGGTCGGCGATGACGTCATTTGTGTGGTCACGGAGCCCGTCTTCCCGCGCGCCGTCCTCGACGGGCACCCCAAGGGCTTCGCGCTCCGCCTCCAGTGCGACCCCGCGGTCACCGCCCCCGTGGCCCGCGGCGTCGTGCGCTGCGGCGGCGTCGTGCGCCCCGTCGGCCTCGCGTCGGTGCTCGGCGTCGCGTGGGACGACCTCCCCCAGACGCGCGTCTTCCCCGCCGCCGACGTGATCGAGCTCGCCGTCGAGACCATCCCCGCCCTCGCGGAGAAGATCCCCGTCGACATCCGCGGACCGCTCCCCGAGGTGGCGAGGACGCTCCGGCCGCGCGTGGAGATGGGCGCGATGCTGCTCCCGCACCTCCTCACGGTGATGCCCGTGGTGGTCTACGGATCGCCGCCCTGCGCGAAGGTGGTCAACGACCGGCTCGTGCACCTCGGCGGCCCTGTCCCCGTGCGCTCGAAGCCCGCGGAGGTGGCGCTCGTGCACCGGCTCCGCGACGAGCTCGGGCTCATCCCCGGCGTGCGCACCGACTTTCGCGGCGACGACGTCCCGCGCTTCATCACCCGCTTGCGGGCCTGGGAGGAGGGAGGCTCTCCCGCCACCGCCTCGCTCTTCGAAGAGCGCGCGCTCGTCCCGCGCTTCGAAGTCCGCGACGAGGGCTTCGACCTCGACTTCGAACTCACCGGCGACGACGGCTCGCCCGACGCCCCCACGCGCCGCGCAAACGCCGCGGCGGTGCTCACCGCATGGCGCAACGGCCTCGACCTCGTCCCCCTCACCGACGGAACCTGGGCCCCGCTCCCCGCCGCGTGGCTCCGCGAGCACGGCCACCGCGTCGCCGACCTCCTCGCCGCCCGCCGCGACGACGGCACCGTGGCCCGCGCCGCGCTCCCCGCGCTCGGTCAGCTCTGCGACGCGCTGGAGCACCCGCGCCCGGCCCGCCTCGACGGCCTCCGCGCGCTCGCCGCGGGCTTCACCGACCTCCCCACGGCCCCGCTCCCTGGTGACCTCCGGGCGACGTTGCGCGCGTACCAGCAGCGCGGGGTCGACTGGCTGTGCTTCCTCCGCGACGCGGCGCTCGGGGGCGTTCTGGCCGACGACATGGGCCTCGGCAAGACGCTCCAGACGCTCTGCGCGCTGCGCGGGCGCTGCCTCGTGGTGGCGCCGCGGAGCGTGATGGACAACTGGGCCGCCGAGCTCGCGCGCTTCCGCCCCGGGCTGCGGGTGTCGACCTACCACGGCCCAGACCGCTCGCTCGACCCGCGCGCCGACGTGACGCTCACCACCTACGCGGTGCTCCGCCTCGACGCCGCGGCGCTGGCGCAGGTGGCGTGGGACGTCGCCGTCCTCGACGAGGCGCAGGCCATCAAGAACCCCGACTCGCAGACCGCCCGCGCCGCCTACGAGCTCCGCGCGACGTGGCGCCTCTGCCTCTCCGGCACCCCCGTCGAGAACCGCCTCGACGAGCTCTGGAGCCTCTTCCACTACACCAACCCGGGCCTCCTCGGCGGACGCGGCGACTTCGACGATCGCTACGGCAAGCCCATGGCCGAGGGCGATCGCGTCGCGGCGAAGCGCCTGCGCGAGCGCACCTCCACCTTCGTGCTGCGACGTCTCAAGCGCGACGTGGCCCCGGAGCTCCCGCCGCGCACGGAGGTGGTGCTCCGCTGCGAGCTCGACGCGAAGGAGCGCAGCGTCTACGACGCAGTGCGGGCGGCGGCGCAGCGCGACGTGGTGGAGGCGCTGGGGGAGGGGAAGGCGACGCTCGCCGTGCTCGAAGCGCTGCTGCGCTTGCGTCAGGCGGCGTGTCACGCGGGGCTCATCCCGGGGCAGACGGCCGACGGGTCTTCGAAGGTGACGACGCTCGTCGACGCGCTGGAGACGGCCGCGGCCGAGGGGCATCGGGCGCTGGTGTTCTCGCAGTGGACGGGGCTGCTCGACCGGGTGGAGCCGCACCTCACGGAGCGTGCGATCGCCTTCACGCGCCTCGACGGGTCGACGCGCGATCGGGCGGGGGTCGTGGCGGAGTTTCAAGCGGAGAAGGGCCCGCCCGTGATGCTCGTTTCACTGAAGGCGGGTGGGACGGGCCTCAACCTCACCGCCGCCGACCACGTCTTCCTCCTCGACCCGTGGTGGAACCCCGCCGTCGAAGACCAGGCCGCCGACCGCGCCCACCGCATCGGCCAGCAGCGCCCCGTGACCGTCTACCGCCTCGTGGCGCGCGACACCGTCGAAGAGCGCATCCTCGCGTTGCAGGAGAAGAAGCGCTCCCTCGCGGTGGCCGCGCTCGACGGCGGCGACCCCTCGGCGACGCTCACCCGCGACGACCTGCTCGCGCTCTTCGCGTAGCTGCCCAGGACGGGCGGCGGCGCTCAGATGCCCGGCACGTCTTCGGTGCGGTAGCGCCCGAGCAGCGGGACGACGCTGCAGTCGCGCGCCCACGTCAGGTTGATGCCCCACGTGCGTCGGCAGTACACCATGTTGTCGCCCCGGCGCGACGCCTCCACCGTGTTGAACAGCCGGAGGGGGGCCTTCGTGTACACCGCGGCGCCCGTGGTGCCGCCGAGGAGGCGCCACTCGTAGACGGGCGTGCTGCTCCACACGAGGTTGATGCCGTACGAGCGCGAGCCGTAGCGCACGTAGCCGCCGCCCGAGACCGACAGCGCCACCAGGTCGCCGTAGCGCGGCGCCGCCCCGGTCGCCGTGCGGAACGACACCGTGTACGACGGCGTGCTGCTCCACACGAGGTTGATGCCGTACGAGCGCGAGCCGTACTTGAGGTAGTTGCCGTCGTAGGTGTTGCGGAGCGCGAGCGCGGCGCCGCTGCCGACCGCCGCGCTCGTCCCGGCGCTGTTGCGCAGCTCCCACTCGGTCGCCTGGGCGTCGGTGACGGTGTTGTACGCGACGCGGTCGTTGGGCGGCGCCTGGCGGTAGAGCCCGACCCGTTCGAAGCGCTCGGCGGCCTCGGCGAGCTCGGTCGCGGTGGGCTCGACGGGGTCGCCGGGCTCCTCGTCGAGCGCGTGCGGCGCGGCGGGGGCTGCGGCGGTCGGCGCGGCGCCCTCGACGGCGTCCGCGGGGGCGCAGCCGACCAGGGTGAGGGCGCTCAACGAGAGGGCCGCGGTGACGTAGGCGATGGGGCGAAGACGGAGCATGGGGACGTTCCTTGGACAGTGGGGCCGACAGTGGCCCGCGCGGCCCTTGAGCAGGCGCCGTGCCGCACGGAAACGCGGCGCGTCGCGACGCCGGGCGTACGCGCACGCGCAGCCCGTTGCGCGCGCCAGGGCAACGCGTTGCGCGCGGTCAGCCGCTCAGAAGCGGGCCGCGCAGGTGGCGCCCACGGCGTGCGTCCACGGCGCGCAGGCGAACGCGCGACGCTCCCCGCGGGAGCCGTCGACCACCAGCAGCACGATGCCCGTCGCGACGCCCACCGCGCCGACGCCCAGGCCCACCCACCGGAGCACTCCCCAGGTCTCCATCGTGCTGCGCTCTTCGTAGCAGCGGGCGTCGGTCTCCGTCGCGGCCGGGAGGTCTGCTCCGACACACGCGCCACCGCGGACGCCCTCGCTGTACCGATCGACCGCCGCCTCGCGCAGGGAGAAGCCGAGCGCCGACAGCGCCGCGCCCGCCGCGCCGAGGCCGAGCAGGGTGATGCCGAGCGGCGCGAGCGTCGAGCTCCGTGAAGTCGCGGCCCCCTGCATCGGAACCACCACCACCGTGGGCGGAGGGGACGCTGTGGATGTCGGCGCGTCTTGGTGCGTGCGCGCGACGGGGGCGGCGGTGAGGGAGATGTGCTCCCGCGCCACTTCGCCGGCGCGCACCCGAACGCCCTCCCGCGTCACGGCGCTGTGCCCCTCGGCCGTCACCCGCAGCGTCACGGCGCCGAGCGGGATCCGCAGCGGGGCGCTGAGCGGGGTCGTCCCCACCAGCTCACCGTCAGCGAACACCTGCGCCCCCGCGACATCGCACTCGACCACGACGTCGCCGAGCCGCTCCCCCACCTCCGTCAACGAGCGGGCGAGCTCCGCGCGGCTGCCTTCGATCCACGGGTCGCCCTGCGCCGACGCGGCCTCGCGGAGCATCTGCTCGGCCTCACGCCAGCGCCCGAGGGCCTGCGCGGCCCAGCCCATCTGCGCGCGCGTCCGCGGCGTCGGCCGGAGCGTCCACGCCTCGCGGAAGCGCGCCAGGGCCTCGGCGTCGCGGCCTTGCGCCCGCAGCTCGACCCCCTCGCGAACCAGCACCTCGTCGCGCGCCTGCGCCGCCACGCCCCCGACCGAGACCACCGCCGCGAGCATGACCGCCGCCGCCACCAAGCCTGAACGCCGCGCCAACACGCCGCCGACTCTGCCCCTTCGCTCGGCGGGTCTCAAGCGCGCAAAGGGTTCAGTAGCGGATCGGGGCACCGTTGGCGCCGCGCGGTGCGACGGCGCTGTCCAGCGTCGGGGCAGTCGGCGGGGCGCGGTGGGGCGTCGGCGTCGGTGACGCAACCGGCGCGCTGCGGGCCGTCGGGCGCGCGCGAACGACGTCGGGCGCGGGGGCGGCGTCCACCGGCGGCGCAGGTCGCGGCGGCGGGGGCGTGACGGGCGTTTCGGCGTGCGCGGGCGGCAGCTTGGCGGCGGGTGGTCTCGCGGGCACCTCCACGCGGCCAGGGCGGGCGAGCCACGCCGCGCTCGCGAGGGCGACGACCGCGGCCCCCACGAGGAGGCCGCGCCGGAGCGGCGACGGTGGCGGTGGGGGAGGCGGCGGAGGTGGGGGCGGTGATGGCGAGAGGGCAGGCTGCGAAGGGAGCGTGTGGGCTTCGGCCACGGTCGGGGCCACCGATCGGGGCGAGGCGTCGGTGACCACAGGGGGCGACGGCTGGACCGATGGAGGGGCAACGTCCGGCGCGGCGCCGAAGGCCTCCGACCAGCGCGCCCGGTCTGCGTCGGCTGCGAACGGGAGCAGCGCGCGCGCGAAGGCCGCGAGGTCGTCGAAGCGGCGCGCGGGGTCGACGGCGAGGGCGCGCATCACGGCGTCGGAGAAGGGCTCGGGTACGGCCGCCGCGCGGGTGTGGAGGGCTTCGAAGCCGCCGGCCTGCACGCGCTGAATCACCTCCATCAAGCTGTCGGCGTGGAAGGGAGCCGCCCCCGCGACGCACTCATACAGCGCGAACGCCAGGGCGTACTGGTCGCTCTGCGCGGTGGCGTGGTGCGAGCCCCAGCACTGCTCGGGGGCCATGTACACGGGCGTGCCGATCATCGCGCCGCTGACGGTGAGGGGGGCCGCGCCGTCGTCGTAGCGGGCGGCGCCGAAGTCGATCACCACGGGGAGGTCGTGGCCGTCCGCGGTGCGCGCGAGGAAGATGTTGTCAGGCTTGAGGTCGCGGTGCACCACGCCGAGCCCGTGCGCGTGGCGCAGCCCGGCGGCCACCGGGAGCGCCCACGCGAGGGCCTCGGCGGGGGCCATGGCGCCCGAGCGCTCGAGGCGGTGCGCGAGGCTCTCGCCGTCGAGGAGGCGCATGGCGAACCAGGGGCCGTGGACGTCGTCGACCCCAAAGTCCACCACGTCGACCACGTGCGGGTGCCGCATCCGAGCGAGCGCCTCGGCCTCGCGGAGGAAGCGCTTCACCGCCTCCTCGCGCGCCCGCAGCGAAGGGAGCATGGTCTTCAGCGCGACCTTGAGCGGGAGGTCGGTGCGGGTGGCGGCGTACACGGCCCCCATCCCCCCTTCGCCGAGGACGGCGAGCACGCGGTAGCGCCCGAGCACGTCGCCGGGGCCGAGCCCGTCAGGCATCAGCGGCCGAGCCTCCGGAGGCCCTCACGCACGACGTTGACCTGCAGACGCGTCGTGACCTCACCCCACTGGAGGCTGAGGTTGTTGTGCGGCGCGATGGCGGCGTTGAAGACCCGCCCCGCCCCCACCGACCACTCGTCGACCCAGGCGTCGTTGGCGCCCCGGTCGCCGTTGCAGAAGCGCGGGTTGTCGACGCACCAGGGGTGACGGGTCACCTCGGGCTCGCAGAAGCTCTGCACGTACTGGGTGTACCCGTGGCGCGCGCGCGTCGTCGGGAGCACCGGGCTGAAGAGCGGGATGGTGGCCATCCCCGCGCGCATCGGGTAGCTGACGACCACCGGACCCATCGGAGGCAGCGTCTCGCTGGTCGGCATCCACGCCGCGACGCCGTCGAAGGCGAAGAACGACTCCTCCCCGCGGTTCGGTTGGAGCCAGAAGAAGGTGCCGACGCAGGGCTCGGTGCGCGACCAGAAGAGCTCGTTTACGGAGAGCACGCCGGCCTCGTGGAGGGGCCACGGGCCGAAGGACTCCGCGAGCATCCAGGCGCCGCCGCGGACGGCGTCGAGCACGGGCCGGAAGCGCGCGGCGGTCCAGTCGGTCGGGCGCGCGGAGAAGGCCGCGACCACCACGGCGTTGCGGAGACGCTCGGCGGTGGCATCCGCGGGTTCGAGGCGCTCCGCGGTCACGCCCAGCAGGGTGTACACCGCGTCGAGCCGGGCCTGCATGCCCGTGCCGACATAGGCGCCTCCGAGCTGGACGACCCTTGGCCCGACGGCGGCCCCATCCGTGGGCGCGCTCGCGTCGGGTGCAGTCACATCGGGCGGACGGGCATCGACGGCGGGTGCATCGACGGCGGGTGCATCGACGGCGGGTGCATCGACGGCGGGTGCATCGACGGCGGGTGCATCGACGGCGGGTGCGTCCGCGCGCGGGAGATCGGGAGCGGTCACGTCCTCTGACGCGACGTCGCGACTGGCGTCGCCGCGGAGCGCGCTCGTCGCCGGGTCGGAGCACCCGAGCACCACGAGCACCATGTACGTACCGGCCTTCTTCATCGAGGGGATTGGAGCACGCGCCAGCGTTGCGCTGTCAAGCCACGAACCGCGCGGACGAAGGTCGGCCACACCGCTCGGTCACGGCCCCTCATCGTGCCCCTGCGTCGCCGCGGGCCGCGCCGGCGCCTCGATGCGCGCCAGGCCCCGCTGCCCTCGCCGCACCGCCTCCACGCGCGCGCGAATCGCCGCCGCGTTGCTCGGCGCGAGCGCCAGCGCGCTCTCGTACTCGAACACCGCCGCGTTCGTGTCGCCCGTCTCGTAGGCCGCGTGGGCGAGCGCGAGGTGCACCGCGACGCTCTCCGGGTCGAGGTGGTTGGCGTGCTCGCGCAGCGCGTTGAGCTCGGCCCACCCGCGCGACGCCAGCAGCGCCTCGATGAGCGCCCCGAGCGCCTCCCGGTCGTGCTGATCGAGCCGCACCACCGCCCGCAACGCCCCGAGCCGATCGGCCTCCCGATGCGTCCGGTGGTAGAGCCCCGCCAGCGCCCGATGCGCCTCGTGCTGCAACGGATCGAAGCGCACCGCCGCCGTGAGCGCCGCCTCGACGCGCCGGTCGTCGCGCGCAGCTCGGGCCGCTTGCGCCTCCATCAAGCGCAGCCCGTAGCCGTCGAGGTTCGCCGCAAACAGCGCGTCGAGCTCCTCCAGCGCCTCGCGCCCCTGACGCTGCTCCAGCGCGAGGCGGGCCCGCACCCAGCGGGCCAGCGTCACTCGCGCGTCGAGCCGAACCGCGCGCTCGGCGAGGGCCGCCGCCGCCGCGCCGTCGCCTTCGAAGAGGGCCGCGGCGGCAGCGCTCGCCTGCGCGTTCGCGTTCTGCGGGTCGGCCTCGGCGGCGCGGGTGAGGGCCGCCCGGTCGTGGTAGGCGCTCGGCGTCACCGTGAACGCGCTCTGGTAGCGCGCGAGGCGGGGCTGGAGGGCCGCACGGAAGGCTGTGTCCACCGCGTCGGCGCTCACCCCGAGGCCCCGCTGGAGCACCTCCGGCGTCGTCAGCCCTTCGCCCCACAGCGGCAGCAGCGCGGCCACCCGCGGGAAGCCGTAGCGGTCGATCATGAACTCCACCAGCTTCGACGCCGCGTAGTACGCCACGAGCATGTCCTCCGAGCGGCGGGCGTGGGTGAAGGCCGTGTTGAAGTCCGCCACGCGGGGGATGCGGTTGTCGGCCAGCGCGCGGGCGAGCGAGGGATCATCTTCGCGCGCCCACGCGGGGTGCGAGTGAAACGCCTCCCACTCGCTCAGCCCCTCGGTAAACCACCGCGGCACCCGCGCCCGCGACCGCTGGATCGCGAACACGTGGGCGAGCTCGTGCCACACGATCTGCGCCCAGTTGAAGGGACCGCCCCGCGGCGAGATGGCCGTCACCACGCGGCCGAAG
>JBILLV010000303.1:0-11192 GCA_044375895.1 Polyangiales bacterium
CAGGCGCTGGGGATCCACGTCGAGGCGGTGGCCAACTTCCGCGAGGCGATCCGTCGGCGCGACGACGACCCGCAGTACTTCGTCGGCCTCGGCACGTCGTGCCACGCGGTGGGCTCGATGCAGGAGTCGGTGGAGGCGCTGGAGAAGGCCACGCGCCTCGACCCCGATTTCGCTCCCGCGCACAACACGCTCTGCACCGTGTACAAAGACCTCGGGCGGCTCAAGGAGGCGTCGGGGTCGATCCGGCAGGCGATTCGCCTGAAGCCCTACGAGCCCGAGTACCACTTCACGCTCGGGCAGTTTGAGAAGGAGCTCGGCAATCTCCGCGACGCCGAGGACGCCTTCAAGCAGTGCACCCGGCTCAACGACCGTCACGCGGAGGCGTGGTTTCAGCTCGGCCTCGTGTCCGCCGCGCTCGACAAGAACGACGCCGCCGCCGAGGCCTTCAAGAAGGCGACGCAGATCAACTCCACGCTGGCCGAGGCGCACTTCCAGCTCGCGCAGATCTACGCGCGGATGGGGCGCTTCGTCGAGGCGGTGGAGAGCTACCGGCAGGCGTCGCGGGTCGACCCCAACCACTACGAGGCCGCGCTCCAGCTCGGCGCCGCGTACCAGTCGATGACGCGCCACGAGGACGCCGTCGACGCGCTCCGCAAGGCGCTCGCGTTGCGCGCGGAGGACCCCGACACGCTGATGAAGCTCGGGGCCTCGTACACCGCGCTCAACCGCCACCAGGACGCCGCCGACGTGCTGGAGCGGGCCGTGCGGGCGCGCCCCGATCGGGCGGAGGGTCACCACGCGCTGGGCCTCGCGTACCGCAAGCTGCGCCGCCCCGACGCGGCGATCCGCTCGTTTCAAGACGCCATTCGCATCCAGCCCAACAACGGGGCGCTGCACGCGGCGATCGGGGAGACCTTCCTGGAGGGTGAGCGCTGGCAGGACGCCGCGGACGCCTACGAGCAGGCCATCTGGCTCAACCCCGACGACACCGAGGCGCAGCGCAACCACGGCATCGCGCTCAACCGCCTCGGGCGCGGCGACGACGCGATCGAGAGCCTGCGCCGCGCCCTCACGCGCAAGCCCAACGACGCCGACGCGATGTACAACTTCGGCCTGGCGTGCGAGCAGCTCGGGCGGCCGCTGGAGGCGATCACGGCCTTCCGCGACGCGGTGCGGGTGAAGCCCGACCACGCCGACGCGCACCACCATCTCGGCATCGCCTACGAGGCTGCGAACAACTACCGCGACGCCGCCGAGGCCCACCGCCAGGCGACGCTGCTCCGCTCGGACTTCACCGAGGCGTACGTCCACCTCGGGTCGGTGTACCGCAAGCTCGGGTCGAACCAGGAGGCCCTCCAGGCGTGGCGTCAGGTGACGCGCCTGCGGCCCGACGACGCGCTCCCCTACGTCGAGATCGGCGCGATCAGCCGGGACATGAACCGACCGGCCGAGGCCATCGAGCGCTTCAAGCAGGCCCTTCGGCTGCGCCCTGACGACGCGCGGACGCACGCCGAGCTCGGGCTCCTCTACATGAAGACGGGGCACGCGCAGGAGGCCGTCGACGCGCTCGGGCAGGCCATCCGCCTCGACCCGATGTACCCCATCGCATACCGCACGCTCGGCGAGACGTACCTCGGCGCGGGGCTCTTCGCGGAGGCGCAGGACGTGTTTCAGCGGGCGCTTCGGCTCGACCCGCACGACGGGGCTTCATACCGCGGGGCGGGGCTCTCGCTCGTCCGCCTGGGGCACTTCGAAGCCGCGGTGGCGCCGTTGCAGGAGGCGATTCGCATCGACCCCTCGCACGCGGACAGCTACCGGGCGCTGGCCGAGGCGTGCAAGCACCTCGACCGGCTCGACGAGGCCGCGCAGGCGCTCCGTCACGCGGCCGAGCTGATGCCGATGGAGGCGCCGCTCAAGCTCGCGCTCGGCGAGACGCTGCGCGACCTCGGGCGCTACACGGAGGCGGCCGACGCGTTTCGCGCCACCATCGCGCTCGACCGCAACTGCGCGGAGGCCTGGTACCACCTGGGCAAGCTGTTCGGCGACGCGGGGCAGCCCCAGGAGGCCGCGCAGGCGTACGAGGCGGCGACGCGCATCAAGCCCGAGTACGTCGACGCGCTCGCGGGCCTCGGCGCGGCGCAGCTCGACCTCGGGCGCGTGGAGGCGGGCGTGGAGACGCTGCGTCAGGCGGTGCGGGCGCGGCCCGACCACGCCGACGCGATCTGGCGCCTGGCCAACGGGTACGAGGCGCTGCAGCGCTGGGCGGACGGCATCGACGCGTACCGCCGCTTCGTGCGGCTGCGCCCGCAGGCCGGGGAGGCGCACCAGAAGATCGGTCTGCTGAGCACGTACGTCGACCGGTGGGACGAGGCGGTGGACGCGCTGCGGGAGGCGGTTCGGCTCAACCCCGAGCTGGCCCACGCGCACTACGCGCTCGGGCTCGCGTACCGCCGCGTGGGCAGGGCCGCGGAGGCGCTCGGTCATCTGGAGAACGCTGCCCGCCTCGCGCCGCACGACGCGTCCATCCAGTCGGGCCTGGGCTTCGTGTACGCGGAGAACGGGCAGTCCGACGCGGCCGTCGCGGCCTACCAGGAGGCGGTGAAGATGCGCGCCGACGACCTCGACGCGCACCTCGCCCTCGCCACGCTGCTGGAGCGGGCGGGCAAGACGGAGGACGCCGCGAAGTCGTACCGCCGCGTGCTCCAGTCGCAGCCCGACAACGGCGTCGCGCAGCGCGGCATGGGGATGACGTACAAGACGCTCGGGCGCTTCCGCGAGGCGGTCGACCCGTTGAAGCGGGCGGTGAAGTCCAACCCGCAGGACGCGCAGCTGCTCTACGACCTCGGCGAGTGCTTCTTCCGCACGGGCAACTGGGACGAGGCCAACGCGATGTGCCGCCAGCTCAAGCTGGTCAACAAGCCCCTCGCGGACAAGCTCTTCGACCTCATCAACGTGTGAGGTGAACGTGCACCGCGCGCTCGGCCTCACCCTCCTCTGCGCTCTCGCGGCCTGCCCGTCGCGCACGGCCTCCACGCTGCACGGCGCCCCTCGCTACGCGCAGTCGGCGCGCTGGGAGCCGCCGCCGAGCGAGCGCGCGGACTACGAGCGGGTGGCCCGCGCGGCGACGGGTGACGCGCCCGTCCCCGATGACGCGCTCGCGGCGGTGGCGAGCGACCTCGCGCGCCGCGTGGCCCGCGACCCGCAAGCGCGGACCCCTTCCGTGCGGGTGATCCAAGCGGTGTCGTGGCTCGCGGGGGTGAGCGATCCGCTGCCCGTGGTGCTGACGGTGAAGGGCGGCGCCGCGGCGGTGGACGCCGAGGTGGAGCGGGCGCTGCGCGAGCTCTTCCAGGCCGAGCGGGTGACGCACGTGGGCGTCGGGCGCGTTCCGTCGGACGGCGACGTGGTGGTGGTGGTGGCGGCGACGCGGCGGCGCGTTCGGCTGGAGCCCGTGGCCCGCGCGGTGACGGCGGGTGGACGCGTGAGTCTGCGCGGGACGCTCGGCGCGGGGCTGCGCGCGCCGGTGATGGTGGTGACGCTCCCCGACGGGCGCACGGAGGAGTCGCCGCTCGGCGAAGGGCCGGAGTTTGTCGGGCAGTTTCCGGTGACGGTTCGGGGGGCGTACCAGTTTGAACTGACCGCCGAGTCCGAGGCCGGGAGCACCGTGGTGGCCAACTTCCCGGTGTATGCAGACGTCGACCCGCCCGCGACCCCCGAGGAGACCGGGAGCCTCACGGCCGAGGAGCCCGCGGCCGCCGAGGCCGAGCTGCTCCGTCTCATCAACGAGTCGCGTCGGCGGGCCAACCTCCCGGCGCTGGAGGCGATGGCGCCGCTCGCCGCCGTCGCCCGCGCCCACTCGGTCGACATGGCGGAGAACCGCTACGTCGCGCACAACTCCCGCAGCGGCGCGACGCCGGGTCAGCGGCTGCGGGACGCGAGTCTCTTGAGCGGCCTCTCGCTGGAGAACGTCGCGCGGGGCTATGGGGCCCGGGAGATTCACGACGGACTGATGGCGAGCCCCGGCCACCGGGCCAACGTGCTCGACCGCCGCGTCACGCACGTCGGCATCGGCGCGGCGCGGGAGACGGGGCCGTCGGCGGCGCTGCTGGTGACGCAGGACTTCATCGAGGTGTCGCGCGCCATCGACCCGGCGGCCGTGGCGATCGAGCTGGTGGCGACGATCAACCGCAACCGGGTGGCGCGCGGGCTCCCGCCGCTGACGGCGCGCCCGCAGCTCACTGCGGCAGCCGAGCGGGCGGCGCGCGGGTATTTTGAAGACGCGCAGCGGACGCAGGAGCAGAGCCTCGCCGAGGCCACCGGGGCGCTGCGCAACGAGGGGCTGCTCTTCCGACGCATCTCCGCGGCGGCGGCCTTCGGCACCAACGCCGAGGAGGCGGCGGCGATGCAGCCGCTGTTCGACCGCGAGGTAACGGCCATCGGCGTGGGCGTCGCGCAAGGCGATCGGCCGGGGGCGCCGCCGCGGTCGGTGTTCGTGGTGTACGTCCTCGCGGTGCCGAGGTGAGCTCGGCGGGAGAGGCGGGGCTCCGGCGTGAGCTGGGCGTCGTCCTCGCGAGCCTCGTCGTCGTCAACGCCACCATCGGCACTGGGATCTTCAAGAAGCCCGCGCAGACAGCGTGCCTCACCGGGTCGACGGGCGTCACGCTGGCGGTGTGGGCCGCGGGCGGCGTCGTCTCGGTGTGCGGCGCCCTCTCGCTCGCCGAGCTCTCCGCCGCGATGCCGCGCACGGGTGGGCTCTACGAATTCCTGCGGCGGCAGTGGGGGCCGCGGGTGGCGTTTCTGATGGGGTGGACGCGGCTCGTGCTGCTCATCCCCGCGGCGACCGGGAGCTTCGCGCGGCTGGGCGCCGAGGCGCTCGGCTCGCTGCTGGGTGTCGCGCCGGGCGGGCCGCGCGAGACGGTGACCGCGGTGGTGATCCTGGCGGCGTGCGCGCTGGCCAACGTGGCGGGCGTGCGCGCGTCGGCGTCGGTGCAGGGCGTGGTGACGGCGCTGAAGTACCTCGGTGTGGTGGGGCTCGCGGCGGCGGGTCTGTTGCTGACGCCAGAACCCGTGGGGCTCGGCGCGCGGGCCGTGAGCGCGTGCCACGCGTCGCCGACCGCGGCCGGCGTGTTCGCGGCGCTCGTGGGCGTGATGTGGGCGTACGACGGGTGGGCCGACCTCGCGTCGCTGTCGGGGGAGGTGAAGGAGCCCGGCAAGACGCTGCCGAAGGCGCTGCTGGCGGGCTCGCTCGCGGTGGTGGCGGTGTACCTCGCGGCCGTGTCGGGGGCCGTGCGCGCGCTGGGGCTCGACGGGCTGCGGACGTCGACCACGGGCGCGGACATGGCGGCGGCTCGCGTGGCGCGCGCGACGCTCGGTGCGGGCGGGCAGACGGCGCTGTCGGCGGTGGTGCTGCTGTCGTGCGTGGGGGCGTGCATGTCGACGCTGCTGACGGGCCCGCGGGTGTTTGTTCCGATGGCGTCGGATGGGGTGTTCTGGCCGTCGCTCGGGGCGGTGTCGGCGCGGACGGGGGTGCCGGTGCGCGCGGTGCTGGTGTCGGCGGCCGTGGGGTGCGTGTTCGTCGCGGTGCGGAGCTTCGAGCAGTTGAGCGACGCGTTCGTGGTGGGGCTGTTCCCGTTCTATGCGCTGGCGGTGGCGGGGGTGGTGCGGCTGCGGCGGACGGAGCCCGAGCTGGCGCGGCCGTACCGCGTGCCGGGGTACCCGTGGGTGCCAGGGGTGTTTCTGGTGGGGGCGGCGGGGGTGATGGCGGGCGCGCTGCTCGACGCCGACCGCACCGGGCTGGTGGCGCTGGGGGTGGTGGTCGCGGGGCTGTTGTTCGAGCGGAGGGCGCGGGGGTAAAGGGGGGATTGGAGTCGAGGCTCGGAGCGACGGGAAGCCACGCCCGATCGCTTCCGCGATACGGTCCGTCGTCCGTCGTCACGACGTTCCGGGCGCTCCCAACGAGGGGCGACGAGAAGCCACGCTCGATCGCTTCCGCGACACGGTCCGTCGTCCGTCGCCACGACGTTCCGGGCGCCCCCAACGAGGGGCGACGGCCGCCGGACCGTGGCGCGGAAGCGATCGAGCGTGATTTCTCGTCGCTCCGAGCCTCGACTACGCACCCCAGTACCGACGTCGGTTCCCATAGCGCGTACCGTCCCCCGACGTCGGGAGACGGTACGCGCCATAGGATTTCCGGGGATTTCGAGCGCGAGGGGGCGCCGGTCAGCGCACGTAGATGTAGCCGAAGAGCGCCGTGTTGCGGTCGCCGGCGTCCGAGGCGCAGGTGGCGACGTTGCCGCACGACACGTCCGCGCCAGCGCCGCAGAGGTTGCGCTCGCCGCCGAAGCCGATGCGAGAGTCGGGCGAGCCGCAGTCGTTCTCCTGGTTGGCGAGGATGCCCAGGCGGACGGCGTGGTAGCTGCCGCCGTCGATGTTGAAGCCCTCCGAGTTGCAGTTGGGCTGGAGCGAGGGCGACGCCACCAGCGAGCGCCACGCCGCGCGGCCCGCCATCGTCGCGCGCGCCGGGCCCGCGAACACCGAGCGGATCGAGGGGAGCGGCGTCGCCGACACGTTCACCACGATGTGGCGCGGCGAGCCGTCGACCATGCCGAGGCGCACCTGCGTGAAGGGAAGCGTCGAGAAGCCCACGAACTTCGCCGGCGTCGTCGACAGGTCGAGCGAGGTGGGCGACAGCGTCGTCGCGTCCGTCCAGATCGCCGAGGAGTACACGAAGCGCCCGTCGCGGCCCGGGACCTTCATCACCAGCGTCCAGCCGCCGCCGTCGGCCGCCATCTCGCAGTACGCCTGCCAGTTGGAGCCGCCCGCGTTGAGCGTGTACTCACCGCTCGGCGCCGCCCGCGGGACGGCGTTGCACGACGTGTAGACGCACGCGCCGGCCGTCTCGCAGCCGTTGGCCGGGTTGTAGTCGCAGTCGGAGAAGCCCGCGTTGCAGGCGCCCATCGCGCACGTCCCGCTGCCGCACACCCCCGTCGCGTTGGCGTAGGTGCACGCGCGCCCGCAGGCCCCGCAGTGCGACGCCGACGAGCGGACGTCCGTCTCGCAGCCGTTGGTCGGCGCCCCGTCGCAGTCGCCGAAGCCCGCGGTGCAGGCCGCGACCGTGCACGCGCCCGCCGCGCAGGCCGGCGTCGCGTTGGGGAGCGAGCACGCGCGCCCGCACCCGCCGCAGTGGGCCACCGTGGTGCGCGTGTCGACCTCGCAGCCCGTGGCCACCGCGTCGTCGCAGTCGCCGAAGCCCGCGTTGCACGCGAGGCCGCAGGTGCCCGCGGCGCAGGTGGACGACGCGTTGGCGCGGGCGGCGCACATCATCCCGCAGCCGCCGCAGTGGGCGACGGTCGCGCGGACATCCACCTCGCAGCCGTTGGCCGCCATGCCGTCGCAGTCGCCACGCCCCGGGTCGCAGCCCGCCACGCGGCACACGGAACCCTCACACGAGGCCACGCCCCCCGCGGCGGCGCACATGCGACCGCACATCCCGCAGTGGGTGACGGTGGTGCGGGTGTCGACCTCGCAGCCGTTGGTGGCGTCGCCGTCACAGTCGGCGAAGCCCGGGTTGCAGTCGAGGCCGCAGCGCCCATCGACGCAGCTCCCGGCGGCGTTGGCGCGCGCCGGGCAGAGCGTGCCGCACGCGCCGCAGTGGGCGACGGCGGTGCGGGTGTTCACCTCGCAGCCGTTGTCGATCGCGCCGTCGCAGTCGCCGAAGCCCGCGGCGCAGGCGCCCACCGTGCAGGCCCCCGCGGCGCAGCCCGGCGTGGCGTTGGGCGTCGAGCACGCGCGGCCGCACATGCCGCAGTTGGAGGGGCTCACGCGGGTGTCGACCTCGCAGCCGTCCTCGGGCATCCCGTTGCAGTCGGAGAAGCCCTCGGCGCAGGTGTACCCGCAGGCGCCGTCGGTGCAGGCGACGGTGGCGTTGGCGCGCGGCGCGCAGGCCATCCCGCAGGCGCCGCAGTGGGCGGCGCTGGTGCGGGTGTTGGTCTCGCAGCCGTTGGTGGCGTCCGTGTCGCAGTCGCCGAAGGGGGCCATGCAGGTGGCGACGCGGCAGGCGCCGTCGAGGCAGACGGGCGTCGCGTTGGGGAGCGTGCACTCCCGCCCGCAGGCGCCGCAGTTGGCGACGTTGGTGCGGTCGTCGACGCAGGAGGCGCCGCAGCAGGTTTGACCGGTGGGGCAGGGGCGGCCCGGGTTGCAGCCCGGCGCGCAGACGTTGCCGACGCAGAGCGTCCCCGGGGCGCAGTGGGCGTCGGTGGCGCACTCGACGCAGGTGTGCGTGTCGATGTCACAGCGCGTGCGGGGGACGCCGCCGTCGCCGCCGCTCGACATGCCCGTGCAGCCGTCGTCGCTGCGACAGCCGGGCTCGCAGGAGTTGAGCGCAGGGTTGCAGTGCTCGGTGGCGGGGCAGGTGTCCATCGCGGCCACGCACTGGACGCAGCGGCCCGTGGCGGTGTCGCACACGCCGCGGCCCGTCATCCCCGCGCAGTCCGACGCGCCGGTGCAGGGAGCGGGGCCGTCGGGCGCGAGGTCGGCGGTGACGTCGGCGGCGACGTCGGGAGCGACGTCAGGCGCGGCGTCGGGCTTCGTGTCGGGCGCGACGTCGGGGGCGACGTCGGGCGGAACGTCGGCGTTGGCGTCGCCCGGTCCGTTGGTGCCTGGTGGGGGGGACTCGCTGCACCCGAGCGCGACGATCGCGAGGAGCGCGGAGAGGGAACGCATGCGCATGAGAAGGGCCTCCATCCGAGGAAGCTACCTCCGTTGGCGGGGCGCGTGGGAGAGGCGAGAATGCCCTTGTGGGGAGGCGTGGAGACCACAGCGCAGGAGGGCCGTGCGCGCGTAAAGTCGAGGGCGGTGGGCGCTCAGCGCTTGTGGGCGGTCATGACGTAGCCGGTGTTCCACGTGCGGAGGGAGACCCGCGCGAACCCGGCCGTCTTGAAGAGGAAGTTGAGCTCGCGCTCGGTGTAGTCGAAGATGGGGCAGTCGTGCAGGAGCTCGTAGCGGATCTTCCGCGCCGTGCCCTTGATGAAGTCCTTGCGGGGGAAGGACGCGACGAAGACGTCGTCGACGAGCGTGGCCACCTTGCGGACGAAGGGGGTGGGGTCTTCGATGTAGTCGAAGAAGCCCACCGCGACGCCGACGTCGAAGGTGCCTTCGACCGGGGCGGTGATGAAGTCGCCCGTCTTGAGGGTCACCTTGTCGCCGAAGCGGGCGAGGCGCTGGCGCGAGAGGTCGATCATGGGCTCGGAGAAATCCACGCCGACGTAGCGACCGGCGCCGGCGTCGAGCATGTTCTCCGCGACGCGGCCCGAGCCGCAGCCGATGTCGAGCACCGAGGGGTTGCGCCGCTCGCGCACGAGCCCGACGGCGACGTCGCGGCGCGCGAACATGATGGGGCGGAGGATCTTCTGGACGGGGCTCTCGGTCCCGTCCTTGGCGTCATACAGGTGATCGAAGATGCTCGCCTGCTGACGAAAATGCTGCTGAACGAGCTGGCCGATGGTGCTCAAGGTAGTCCTCGCAGGAGGTGATGGCGTAGCGCGCGGCGACCCGAGCGAGCTGCTCGACGACGCGCGCGCGGCGCAGGTTGTATCGGGCTTCGACGACCGCGGCAACGCCCGGTCGAGGAGTCATGTCCACGCGCAGATCGACGGGGTCGAACTCGTACGGGTGGAGGTAGAGCGTGGGCGTGTCGCCCGCCGCGCACAGGCGATCGAGGCCCCAGCGCACCAGGGGCCACGGGGCCAGTCGCCAGTACGTCCCACCGCCCACCGGCAGCGCGGTGTGCGTGAGGGGCGCGTGCGTCACCGCCACCGGGAGCTCCGTCAGGGACGAGCCGCGCGCGGTGGTGAGTGTAAACGGGCCCTCGTAGGGTGGACGGATGCGGTCGAACACGCGTGGCGAGTCGTGGATGCTGGAGTCGTAGGTGAAGCCCTCCGCCACCAGGGTGTCGAAGAGCCAGGTGTCCCCACGTGTGATACTGAACGCGGGCGCCCGGTAGCCCTTCGGACGCTGTCCGGTGAGATTTCCGATCACGTCCACGCTCCGTCGAAGGTCGTCGACGAAGATTCCCTCGGACTGAAAGCGAACCGGGCGGTGCGCATAGCCGTGCGACGCGATGGGGTGCCCCGCGGCGGCGATGCGTCGGAGCTCGTCGGGGAAGCGCTCCGCCGTCATCCCGAGGACGAAGAACGTCGCCCGCACGCCGAGCGCGTCGAGCAGCCCGAGGACACGATCGACCTGGCGGGGAAAGGCGACGCCGGTGCGATCCCACGACGGGTCGCCGAAGTCGCGGTGGATGATCTGGTGCCAGTCCTCGAGGTCGATGGTGAGGAGGACCGCGTCGCCGGGAGGGGCGCTAGCCATTGCGGGGGAGTCCGTTGCGTGGAGGGGCGATGGGATTCGCCGTCACTGACAGGTGACGACGGTCTTGTGCATGTAGGCGGGGGCGGCGTCGGTCCCCCACGCGCGGCCGGCGGCGGTGAAGCGCACCGAGTACCAGTCGCCCACCACCGCGCGCACGCTCACCGTGGCGCCGCGGGAGAGCATCGTCACGATGGTGCCGTCGGGCATCGCGCGCACGTTGGCCGTGGCGGTGGAGACGGTGCACGACGTGGGGGCAGGCGTCGGCGCCGGCGCGGGGGCGGCCGTGGTGGGGAGCTGCCCGAAGGTGTACCCGGCCATCTCCAGGCGCGTGAGGATGGTGTCGAGGTTGCGCGCGGTGATGCCCTGGATGTCGTGGAAGAGGATCACGCCGCCGCCGATGCGACGGGCCTCGGAGACCACCCAGCCGACGTAGTCGCTGCGGTACGCGGCGCTGGCGCGGTCGCACCGTCCGTTGCCGCCGCCGAAGCACCAGTCGAGGGTGTCGACGTCCCACCCGATGCCGCCGTGCGAGTAGCCGTTGGCGCGGAGGACGGTCTCCTTCTCGGAGGTGCCGGCGCCGTAGGGGTAGCGGAAGAGGCGCGGGAGGCGGCGGCCCACGATGGCGTCGAGCGCGTCGGCCTCGCGCGGCACCCAGGCGCGAAACTGCGCGGCGGTGGCGATGACGTGGCTCCACTGGTGGCTGGCCACGAGGTGGCCGCGCACGTCGAGGTCGCGGATGACGGCCTCGTTGCCCGCGAGGTTGGCGCCCGTCATGAAGAAGGTCGCCGCGACCCGATGCGCGCGGAGCGTCGCGAGGATCTGCGGGGTGT
>JBILLV010000304.1:0-11184 GCA_044375895.1 Polyangiales bacterium
TCACCACCGTCGCCGCCGCCCCCGTCGCCCCCAGCACGCAGAGAAATCGCCGTCGTTCCATGTCGTGTTCGTCCATCGTCCGTCTACTCCTCGCAGTCGCCGCGCGGGCGAGCCAATGCCCCTTCTACCGCCGTGAGGGGTCGTTGGGCCAGAGGGTGACCACCACCGTCGCCACGGTGGCCTCCGTCGGGGCCGTGAGCGCGGCGAGGTCGAAGGCACCCACCGCCTCTCCACCGATGTGCCCGGCGGCGAGGGCGAGCGCGTAGGACCCACCGATGACGCCCGGCTCGCAGCGACGCGCGGCGGCCGTCCAGCGCGCGCGGTCGGTCATGACGTTGAAGTCGAGCGTCGCGCCACCCAGGAGGGCGCAGTCCCACGCGTCTTCCCCCGCGAACGCGAAGGGCTCGCCGACGCGGTCGAGCGTCACGACGCGCCCGTCGTCGCGCCGCAGCCGCAGCCCGTCGCCTTCGAGCAGCGTGAGGATGCGGTCGACGCCCTCGAAGCGCGAGAACGGCGCGTCAGCGCTCACCTCCGCCACCGAGAGCCGGAGCGCGAAGCCCTGGGCGCCGTCGCCTTCGCGCACGAGCTCGTGGGTGACGCCGAGGCCGTTCTTCCACGGCATCGGGCGCCAGGCGGAGCGCCGGATCACGCCTGTCACCGCTTGCGTCCCTTGGCCTTCGCGCCGCGCCCCTTCCCGCGGTCGTCGCCCTTGCCCTTCACCTTGCCCTTGCGCAGGTCTTTTCCCTTCCCCTTGGGGCGCTTCGTGCGGGCCAGCAGCTCCCGCTCCTCGCGGGTGAGCCCGAACACGATCTGCCGACGCGCCATCTGCACGTCCACGATCTCCACCGTGACCGCGTCGCCGAGCGCGAACACGCGACCGCTCTTGCCGTGCGTCACCGCCACGCCGAGCTCGTCGAGCTCCCACTGCCCTTCACCGCCGCCCTCGACCTTGAGGATGCCCGCGAGGAAGGGGTCGTCGATGTCGACGTACGGTCCGTTGGCCGACGCGCCCGTCACCGTCCCCGCGTGGATCTCCCCGATGTGCTTCTTCGCCACCTCGCAGCGGTAGAGGTCGAGCACCTCGCGCTCGACGTCCATCGCCCGGCGCTCCATGCGCGACGACTCCGCGGCCGCCCGCGCGATGAAGGCGCCGCCGCCCGGCGCGGGCTTCTTCGTTCGGATGAAGGTGCGCACCGCCCGATGCACCACCACGTCGGGGTACCGACGGATGGGCGACGTGAAGTGCAGGTACGCCTCCGACGCGAGGCCGAAATGCCCCGAGTTCACCGACGCGTAGCGCGCCTGCGGGAGCGCGCGGAGGAGCAGCATCCCGAGCACGCGGGCCTCGGGCTTGCCCTCCACCTTGCGGAGCACCGCGGAGAGCTTCTTCGGCGCGCGGCCCGCCTCGATGTCCACCCGGTGCCCGTACGCCTCCGCCACCGCGGCGAAGCGCGAGAGGTGCTCCTCGTCGGGCTGCCCGTGCACGCGGTAGATCGCCGGGATGTCGCGCTCCACGCAGAGCGCCGCCACCACCTCGTTGGCCAGCAGCATCAGCTCCTCGATGAGCTGGTACGCCCGCTTCACGCCCGCGTCGCGGCGCGACTGGACCACCGTCGCCGGCGTCTTCCCGTCGGCCTCGAAGCGGACGCGCGCCTCGGGGAGGTCGAAGTCGAGCGCGCCCCGCTTCATGCGCCGCCGACGCAGCAGCATCGAGAGGTCGGCCGCGATGCCGAGGTCGCGGCGCAGGTCGTCGGACACGCGCGTCGGGTCGTGGGGCTCGTCGCTCCACCCCAGCGAACGGGCCGCGTCGGAGTACGTGAGCCGCGCCCGCGAGCGCATCACGCCCTCCACCACGCGCGACGACTCGATCACCCCCTCGGCCGAGAGGTTCACCTCCGTCGCGAGGACGAGCCGGTCGCGCAGCGGGAGGAGCGACGCGAGCGTCGAGGAGAGCTCGCGCGGGAGCATCGGGATCGCGCGGTCGGGCAGATAGATGCTCGTCCCGCGGTGCAGCGCGGTCTCGTCGAGGGCCGTCCCCGGGCGGACATAGTGCGACACGTCCGCGATGGCGATCGTCGCGACGTAGCCGCCGTCGGGCCGCTGGGCGACGTGGACGGCGTCGTCGTGGTCACGAGCGTCGTCGGGGTCGATGGTGACCAGCGCCACGCCACGAAGATCGACGCGCTCGGCGATCTCCTCGGGCGTCGGGTCGGCGGGCAGGCCCGAAGCCTCTGCGCAGGCCTCCGCCGGGAAGCCCTCCTCCACGCCCTCACGGAGCAGCACCTTGCGCACCTCGGTGTCGAGCGTGCCGGGCGCGCCGAGCGTCTCCCGCACGCGCCCGATCGGGGCCTCCGCGGGGTGCTCGGGCCAGCGGGTGATCTCGCACACCACCGCGGCGCCGTCGGTGGCGTCGCCCGCGTCGTCGACCATGATCGGTCCGCGGATGCGCGCGTCGTCGGGCTCGACCCACGCGCCGCGGGGCCGCAGTCGGAGCGTACCGGGCACGGTGGCCGCGCGCCGGGTGAGCACCTCGACCACCACGCCTTCCCTGCCCCGGTCGCCACGCTGGGCGGTAACGGCCACGAGGTCGCCGTGCATCGCGCCGAGTGTCCCGGTGGCGGGGATGAAGACGTCGTCGCCGCCGTCGCCCGTGGTGACGAAGCCGAAGCCGCGCGGGTGGTGGCCGTAGTGACCCTCGACGCGGGCGCCGGCCACGCGCGGGAGCCGGTAGCGCGAGCCCGGCATCGCCGCCACGAGCCCGCGGGAGACGAGCGCGTCGAGCGACTCGGAGAGCGCGTGGCGCTGCGTGGCGGGGAGGTTGAGCGCGCGGGCGAGGTCGGTGACGTGGAGCGGGCGGTGCGCGCTGTCACGGAGCGCGGCGAGGACGGCCGCGTCGTCGAGGATGAGTGGAGCCATGCTGTGTCGGGGGTGCCAGAGGGGGGAAGGAGGGAGCGGGGTTGAGAATGTTGATGACCCGGGCGCGAAGGTCAAGCGGCGTCGCGCGGCGGTGGCGTGACGGGGTCGTCCAGAAACGCACCGATCGCGCGGGCGATGTCCACCACCGGCGCGTCGCGAAAGACGCCCACGCGCGCCGCCCAGCCCTCGGGCCAGAGGGCGCGCTGCTTCGCTGAGACGCACGCGAGGTCGGGCCACGGGGCGGTGGTGCCGTCGCGCCACGCGTCGCGCTGCTCGGCCACGTAGCGGGCCGCGTGGGCGGGGCGTTTGCGGGCGACGTCCCAGGGAGGCGCCGTGAGCTGCGCGTCGAGGGCCACCGCCACCCGATGCCCGCGCCGCACCGCGCAGGCGAAGTCCATCGTCGACTGCGGACCCCCGCCCAGCATCAGAAGCGCGTTGGAGGCCACGGCCCCGGCCTCGGCGTAGTCCGCGCGGCCCGGCAGCACGAAGCGCGGGACGGCGCGCCACGCCGAGCGCTCGATCCGATCGCTGATTTCGTCCGCGCGGGCGGCCTTCTCGAAGGCTTTGCAGGTGACGTGGAGCACCGGGACGCTGCGGCGGCGCGCGCCCCACGTGGCCAGTCGGTCGACGCTCCCGGCGCGGGTGGTGGGCGAGGTGACGACCCCGAGGCGCGCGGGCGTGACGACGTCGATGAGGGCATCGAGGAGCGCCTCGACCCACGCGACGTGAGCGACCTCGCGGGCCACGGTGTAGCCCACCACCGCGAGGCGGAGCGGGCGCGCGCCGAAGTGGGCGGCGGCGGGTTCGGCGAGCGATTCGGGGTGCGCGGTGCGGGTCATCCGCCGCGATGCTACCGCGGTGACGGGTTGAACTCCCCGCCCCATCCCTGGTAGTCGCCCTCCGTGGACGACGCCGACCCATCGCTCTCCCGCGCGCTCCCCTTCGACGAGGTGGTTCGTCGCCTCGCGGCTCCGGGCGTCCGCCGCCACGACCTCGCGCGGGCGCCCGGCGCGGCCTTTGGTGCGGTGCTCGCGGCCCTCGCGCGAACACCCGGTGTGCCCCCGATCGTGGTGGTGGCCGCGGACGCCGAGGACGCGCGCAAGCTCGCCTCGGACATCGCCTTCTTCTACGGCTCGCACGAGGATGCCGAGGCCGCGGAGGAGGGCCGCGGTGAGGTGCTCCTCCTCCCCTCGCCCGAGACCTCGCCGTACGTCGACGTCGCCCCCGACCGTCGCACCGCGATGGACCGCCTCGCCACCCTCTTCCACCTCTCGCAGGGCCTCCCGTGGCGCGTGCTGGTGGCCTCGCCTGCGGCCCTCGCCCGCAAGGTGGTGCCCCGCGCCGCGCTCACGCCCCGCTGCGACCTTGTGCAGGCCGAGGAGCTCGTCGACCGCGACGGCCTCGTCCGCGGGCTCACCGAGGGCGGCTACCTCCGCGTCCCCGTCGTCGAAGACCCGGGCACCTTCGCCGTCCGCGGCGCCGTGATCGACGTGTGGCCCCCGAGCTCGCGCTGGCCCGCCCGCATCGAGCTCGACGAGGAGCTGTGCCTCACGCTCAAGCTCTTCGACCCCGAGGGGCAGCGCACGGTGCGCTCCATCAAAGACTTGTTCGTCCACCCCGCCCGCGAGGCCCTCGTGGGCGACGCCGAGCGGGCGCGGGCGAAGCGGGCCGTGCGCGACCTCGTCGACGCCGTCAACCTCCCGAGCGCGCAGGCCCAGAAGATCCTCGAAGACGTCGAGACCGGCCGCTCGTTCTTCGGCGCGGAGGCCTACCTCCCGGCGTACTACGAGGCCCTGGAGCCCATCACGGCCTTCCTCCCCGCCGACGTGATCGTCGCGTGGGACCGCCCCGCCGCCGCCCTCGCCCACCTCCGCGACGAGCTCGCCCACGCCGCCCGCGACCACGCCGCCCGCGTCGAGAAGCGCCAGCCCACCTTCGCCTTCGACGCCCACCACGTCGACGAGGCGACGCTCCTCGCGAGCCTCGCCCGGCACCGCGCCATCGTCGCTCACGAGCTCGTCGTGCGCAGTGCGGAGGCCCCCTCGTTGGAGCTCGTCGCCCACGACGCCGAGGTGCTGGACGTCGGCGCCGAGTCGCTCGCCCGCCTCGCCGCGGACATCAAGGCCGCCCGCAACGAGAAGGGCAAGCACGACGCCCTCCTCCCGCTGGTCGCGTGGTGTCAGCACTGGACGGCGGAAGGCTACCGCGTGCTGGTCACGGGCCGCACGCCGACGCAGGCCGAGCGCGTGGCGACGCTCCTCCGCGGCCACGGCGTCGGCGTCGAGATGCAGCTCGGCGGCTTCGACCCCGCGCGCATCGACGAGGCCCCCGCGGGAAGCATCCGCGTGGTGGTGGGCGAGCTCGCGCGGGGCACCTCGCTGCCGTCGCGTCGGCTCGCGGTGGTGACGGAGGAGGAGATCTTCGGCGCGCGGGCCCGGCGTGGCACGCGCAAGCGGGGCGACGCCAGCAAGTCACGCCCCTTCCTCGACGACCTCCGCGCGCTGGAAGTAGGCGATCACGTCGTCCACGTCGACCACGGGATCGGGCGCTACCACGGCCTCATCCACCGCAAGCTCGGCGCGACCGAGACCGACCTGCTGGTGATCGAGTACCAGGGCGGCGACAAGCTGTACCTCCCGGTCACGCGGCTCAACCAGATCCAGAAGTTCTCGGGCGGCGAAGGGACGCCGCGGCTCGACCGGCTCGGGGGCGCGACCTTCGCGAAGAGCAAGGCGAAGGTGGAGCGCGCCGTCCGGCAGATGGCCGACGAGCTCCTGCGCCTCTACGCCGAGCGGAAGGCGCACCCGGGGCGGAAGTTCGAAGCGCCGGGGATGCTCTACCAGGAGTTTGAGGCGACCTTCCCCTTCGAGGAGACGGCCGACCAGGCGAAGGCCATCGACGACGTCTTCGGCGACCTCGTCAACGGCCTCCCGATGGACCGCCTCGTCTGCGGCGACGTGGGCTTCGGCAAGACCGAGGTGGCGCTGCGGGCCGCCTTCCACGTGGCCTCGACGGGCGCCCAGGTGGCCGTGCTGTGTCCCACCACGGTGCTCGCCCAGCAGCACTTTCGCACCTTCTCCGAGCGCATGGGCGCGTACCCGCTGGAGGTGGCGGTGCTCTCCCGCTTCGCCACGGCGGGCGAGCAGAAGGACACCATCAAGCGGCTCAAGGAGGGCAAGGTGGACATCGTGGTGGGGACGCACCGGCTCCTCTCCAAGGACGTTCACTTCAAAGACCTCGGGCTGCTGGTGGTCGACGAGGAGCAGCGCTTCGGCGTCACGCACAAGGAGCGGATCAAGCAGCTCCGCACGCAGCTCGACGTCCTCACGCTCTCGGCCACGCCGATTCCCCGCACGCTGCAGATGGCGGTGTCGGGGCTGCGCGACCTCTCGGTGATCTCGACGCCGCCCGCCGACCGCCGCGCCGTCCGCACGGTGGTGTCGAAGGAAGACCCGCAGATCGCGAAGGAGGCCGTGCTCCGCGAGCTCGGGCGCGGGGGGCAGGTGTTCTACGTGTACAACCGCGTCGAGGGGCTCTACGAGCGGGCCGACAAGCTCCAGCGCCTGGTGCCGAGCGCGCGCGTCGCCGTGGCCCACGGGCAGATGGCCCCCGAGACGCTGGAGACCGTGATGATGGACTTCGTCGAGGGGCGCTACGACGTGCTCTGCGCGACGGCGATCATCGAGAGCGGTCTCGACATCCCGCGGGCCAACACGATGATCATCGACCGGGCCGACCTCTTCGGGCTGGCGCAGCTCTACCAGATTCGCGGGCGCGTCGGTCGGTCGCGCGAGCGGGCGTACTGCTACCTCTTCGTGCCGCCGCCGTCGCAGCTCAGCGACGAGGCCCGGACGCGCATCGAGGCGCTGGAGAAGTTCAACGAGGTGGGGAGCGGGTTTCAGGTGGCGTCGCTCGACCTGGAGCTGCGCGGGGCCGGCGACCTCCTCGGCGGCGAGCAGTCGGGCAACGTCTCGGCGGTGGGCTTCGACCTCTACTGCCAGATGCTGGAGGAGGCGGTCGCCGAGCTGCGCGGCCAGCCCGTGCTGCACGCCTTCGACCCCGAGCTCACCTTCGACGAGCCGAGCTACCTCCCCGAGCAGTACATCGAAGACGTGGGCGTGCGGCTCTCGGTGTACAAGCGCCTCGCGAGCGCCTTCGACGAGGAGGAGGTGCAGGACATCGCCGCCGAGATGGAAGACCGCTTCGGCTCGGCCCCGCCCCCGGCGCGCATCCTCGTGCGGGTGATGGCGATCAAGGCCCGCGTGCGGAAGCTCCGCGCGCTGGGCATCGAGGCCTCGCGCGAGCGGGTGGTGATCCACCTGCGCGACGACTCGCCGCTCGACGCGCCCAAGGTGCTGGAGCTGTGCGCGGGGAAGAAGTCGCCCTACCGCCTGACGCCCGACATGCGGCTGTCGCGGCGCTTCGACGACGGCGACGGGGTCACCAACGCGGAGAGGTTGCTGGCGGAGATCGAGCCGCTGGTGGTGTAAGGGCTACGCCCCGAGGGCGGCGACGGTCGTGTCGAAGCGTCGGGCGCCACGTCACCGACGGCGGCGCAGCAGGCGCTTCGCGCGGCGCCCGAACTGTCCTACAACCGCCGCATGATCGTCGACCCTCGCGAAGCGATGATGGAGCGCCTCCTCTCCGACGCCGGCGTCGAGGCCGGGATGCGCGTGCTCGACCTCGGCTGCGGCCACGGCAACGTCTCGATGATGGTCGCCCGCCGCGTCGGCGACGGCGGCGAGGTCGTGGGCGTCGACCGCGACCCGCGGGCCCTCGCGGTGGCGCGGGAGACCGTGGCGCAGCGGGGCCTCGGCAACGTCGCCTTCGCCGAGCACGACCTCCTTTCGCTCCCGGCGGCGCTCGGGCCCTTCGACGCCGCGGTGGGGCGGCGGGTGCTCATGTACCAGCCCGACGCGGCGGCGGCGCTCCGCGCGGTGGCCGGTGTCCTCCGACCCGGGGCGGTGGTGGCCCTCCAGGAGATCGACGCGTCGATGGTGCCGGCATCGCCCGCGTCGCTGCCGCTTCACCGCCGCGTGCATGGGTGGGTCTGGCGGATGGTCGAGCGCGAGGGGGCCAACCTGCGGATGGGCTTCGAACTCGAGCGGGCCATGGCGGGCGCAGGCATCACGGTGGCCGACGTCCGCGCGGAGGCGGTGGTCCAGACGTGGGAGCGCCGGCTGCCGACGGCGGCGATGGTGCGGGCCATCCTCCCGCGCATCGTCGAGCGCGGCGTCGCGACGCCCGAGGAGGTCGACGTCGACACGCTCGACCAGCGCCTCGAAGACGAGCTGCGCGCGGCGGGGGCGACCTACGTGGGCGACGTGGTGTTCAACGCCTGGGGCCGCGTGTGAGTTGCTTGGAGGAGAGGGCGTCGTGCGGACGACGAGGCTGATCGAGGGGCTCGAAGGGGCCTCACCCCGCGACTGACCGCTACGCTCCGAGCGCGGCGACAGTCTCTTCGAAGCGAGCGGCGTCGGGCGCCACGTCACCGACGGCGACGACGGCCTCGCGGAGGTGATCGAGCGTCGTCACGCTGAGCATCACCGACGCCACGGCGCCGTGCAGCAGCGGGAACTTCAGCGCGAAGTCCGTCAGCGCCTCGTCCGCGACGCCCAGCGCGCTCGTGATCGCGGCCCGCTTCGCCTTCTGCGCGTCGTCGAGCGCACCCCTTCCGAGGAGCCCCGCCATGAGCGGGCGGATCGCGACGAAGCCGTCACCGCGCGCGGCCATGGCGTCGAGGTCGCGCGCGTAGTCGAGCTCGGCGAGGTTGAGGTACGTGACGAGCCCGTCGCACCCCGGGTGCTCCGCGAAGGCCGCGGCCCAGGGCTTCGAGTACGGGAACGCCGTCCACGCGCCCACCTTGCCCTCGCGGCGCAGCGCGCTCACCTCGGCGTCGAGGGCGTCGCGCATCGCGGCGAGCTCGGGGAGGCGCTTCTCGTCGGAGATGGGCTTCGAACGGGCGAGCCACTGCACGACATCGAGGCGCTCGACGCCGAGGTCGCGGAGCTGCGCCTCCACCCGGCCGCGGAGCACCTTCGGGTCGAAGCCCGCGTCTTCGAAGTGGGGGGCGGCGATCTTGCTGACGTGCGTGAGCTTCGCGCCGGGCGCGTCGCGGCGGAAGGCGCGGAGGCTCTCGCAGAAGTGGGCGTGGGTGTCGTACTCGGTGGAGGTGTGCCACGCGTCGGCGCCGAGCGCGTGGGCCTCGGCGAGGAGGCGGGCGCCGTCGGCGACGGAGAGGCGCTTCGGGTCGAAGCGCATCGTGCCGAGGCAGAGCTGCGGGAGGGTGACGTCGGTGCGTCCGAGGGTGCGGCGGCGCATCGGGTCAGTGGTACTTCGCGAAGCGGAAGCCCGTCTTCCAGAAGAAGCGGTCGTTGCGCTCGTGGGCGTCGAAGCTGTTGCGCCCATGGAGCACGCGCTCGTCGTGGAAGAAGACGGCCTCGCCGGGCTGCAGGAGGATGGGCATCGTGCGCTGCGCCTCCACCACTTCGCGCTGGAGGAAGGCGTGGAGGCGCTCGGAGAGGTCCTTCACGGCGGGCGACTCGTTGGGGTCGACGCAGTGGTAGTTCCACGTCATGAGGAGGCCGTGGCGGTCTTCGGAGATGATGGGGCGGCGCTTCTCGTCGCCGGCCTTGGAGAAGTGGACGGGCGTCTCGCGCAGGGCGCCGTAGAGCGACGGATCTTTCTCGAGGACGAGCTCGACGAACTCGGTCGAGTCGATGAAGGTGGTCTCGCCCCCCGCGCTCGCCTGCTTCACGCAGTAGAAGAACATGATGTCCGGCGCGTTGGACAGGTACGACCCGTCGGTGTGCATCGGCTGGGCGATGTTGGCGTGCCGGTAGGCGTTCTTGATCGCCGGGTCGTAGCGAATCTCCATCCACTTGTCCCCGGTCTTCTCCCCCGACGGACGCTCCGCGATGGCGATCACCTCGCCGGCCATCTCGCTCACCTCGTCCCAGAAGGGGCGCTGCTCCACCGTCGGGTCGACGTTGGTCACCACCATCACCTTGTGGGCCAGGAGCTTGTCGCGGAGGGCCTCCGCAAACTCCCGGGTGTCCATGCCCTTGCGATACTCGAGCCTGCCGTGTTCCATGGATTTCTACGCTCCGTTGCGCGCGCGGGGCGGAAGCTTCATCGACGGGTGGGAGGGCGTCGGTGGAGCTGCCAAGGGCGCGGCTGTACGCGTCTCAGTACACGAGTTTGGGGGGCGCGGGAAAGAGGGGCCGAGGGCCTACGAGCGTGCGAAGGTTGTGCGCAGCGAAGCTGCGAACGGCGCGAAGCCCTCGGGGCAGGCCAGCTCCAAAGCGTCGGTGTCCGTACGCTCTGCCACGGCCACCCGTAGCGCCTGCCCGGAGTCCTGGTGGGCGAGCGCGGCGATCCGTCCGAGCAGGTCCTTGGGGCGGTGCTCGGAGACGCCGCTGTTCTGGTAGAGCGCCTCGACCGCAACGTGGGGATAGGCCGCGCGCACGACCTTCTCGGGCACATCGAGCGCTTCGGCGAGGGCCTTCGGCGCGCCGAGCGTCCACGCCTCGACGGATTCCACTGCGATGCCGTAGGCGACGCGTGTGGTGCTGGCCAGTGCCGCTGCGCCCTCCGTCACCTGTCGTGCGCGGTCGTCGTCGCGGTCACGGTCGGTCACGCACACGAGGCCGTCGCACGCCAGGCGGCGCTCCGCGATGAGAGCGGCGGCCTTCATCTTCGCCGCAAAGCCCTTCTTCTTCGCGGTGGGGTCGAACCGTGCGAGCTCGGCCCAACGCAGCGCCGGGGAGTCCTCGTCGAGCGCGGGGCACACTTTCCGCGCCAGCACCTGGACGACCCCCGGCCGTTGCGCCTCGTCCGGGGCGAAGCGGTCGTGACGGCCGATGTCGTGCGGGCCCTCGCCGACAAAGAGCACCCTCACGTCGCGGCCTTTCGCGCAAAGAGGCCCTCTTCGCCGAGCATGTACCAGAGCTCACCGACGGCGAACTCTTCGAGCATGCGCGGGAGGTCCGGCGCGTCCGTCAGCGCACGAACGTAGGTCCCCTGCTCCGGGTCGCGCTGCACCACACGAACCTCCTCGGGGCGGGCATAGTTGAGCAGGATGGGGCTGTGCGTCGTGACGATCACCTGGCGGGGGCGGCCGCCGACCTCACCGGTGCTGATGCGGCGCAGGAGCTCGATCACCAGCTTGAGGCGCGAGGGGTGAAGGCCGTTCTCGGGCTCCTCGATGAGGAGGATCTCGGGGGACTCGCCGTGGATGAGCGCGAGGAAGGCCGTGAGCAGGAGCGC
>JBILLV010000050.1:0-39615 GCA_044375895.1 Polyangiales bacterium
TTGCAGACGAGGGAGCCCTTGCCCCCGCTCCGCGGGGGTGAGGGCGCGCGGCAGCGCGGAGAGGGGGCCGTGACGAGCGGCACCGTCACACGGTCCGCGATGCGTCAACGGCCAAACCTGAGTCAGACGCTGCTCGCCCGCTCGATGGGGCGCGGTCGTACGCTCATCGACGCGATCCAGGAGATCGAAGCCCTTCCGCCGAAGGACAAACTGCGTACACTGCTCTGGCCGCGGATCGAGACGCTGCGAGTTGCGCTCGAAGACGACCCCTCCCCGGAGGCCCAGGAGATCGTGATGAACGCCGAGAAGATCTACAACCAGCGCCTCGCGCAGCAGCGCAAGGAGGGGCGCAAGGAGGGGGTCGAGCAGACGCTCCGCGACGCCATCACGACGGTGTGCGCGGCCCGCGGGCTGAAGCCGACCACCGCACAGCGCGCGACGCTCGAAGCGCAGCACGCCCCCGCCACGTTGCGACGCTGGCTCGCGCGGGCGATCACCGCCGCGGATGCGAGCGAGATCTTCGGCGCGGGCTGAAAGTCGGCGCGCCGCCGACGTTGCTCGCCCGCTCGAAGGGACGAGGCCGGACGCTGATCGACCCGCTTGCTGCGGTCGGCGGCTCGATGCGAGAGTTCGCCCATGGAGCTCACACCCGCGGAGAAGGCTGAGGCCATCAGGCTCATCGACAAGATCGTCGCCGAGCATATGGAGGAGATTCGGGAGCGGGGACACAAGGCGGGCCTGCGCACGGCCATCCTGCGTGTGTGTGCGATCCGAAAGTTGAAGCTCACCGCGGCGCAGCGCGCCGCCCTGGTGGCAGAGGACGACGTCAATACGCTGCAGCGCTGGGTCACATGCGCGGCAACCGCAGGGAGCACGAACGAGGTGTTCGCGGCGGCATAGAGCGGGCGGAGAAGACCACGGCCCTGGTACGTTGGCACCCGCCCGACACCTGAGAGATCGTGATGAACGCGAACAAGAGCTACGACCAACGTGTTCGGAAGCAACTCGCGCTCGGGCGCGAGGAGGGGCTCCGCTCGGCCATCCTACAGGTGTGCGCGGCCCGCGCGTTGAAGCTGACCGCAGCGCAGCAAGCGAGGGTCGGCGCGCGGCACACCCCCGACACGCTCCTGCGCTGGCTCTCCCGCGCGACGAAGGCATCGACGGCTGCGGAGATCTTCGTCCGGCTGCCCCGCACGAAGCGGAGCGCTCCTGGCGACGCGCGGCGCCGCTCGAAATGACGTCGCGCCCCCTCATCCACCCCCATCCCACCCCCTCCCCTCCCCGTCCGATCGTCGGTGCGCTCAAAACGCACGTTGACACGGTGTTTTGTGGTTCCCTATCGTGCGCGCCGTTCCCCCATCTTAGGGAGGTAGACGAGTGCACGGTCCCCGCGTTGTGTTGTCTCTCGGTCTCGCGTTGGGCGCCTTCGCGTTCACCGCTCGCCCCGCAGCCTCTGACATTCGAGGCACCCTCGGCGGCGCCGAGTCCCTCACGGTCGCCCCCGTGCGGCCCGAACCCCGCCTCCGCGGGGCCTACTGGGAGGTGCCCAACGGGGTGCTCGCCATCACCGTCCCCCGCGCGAGCGTCGAGTTCGACGTCGGGGTCATCCTCACCGGGCCCGGCATCGCCGAGTCCACCCAGCCCGTCGGCATCCGCATCGAAGGCGGCCGCTGCCGCCCCGGCACCGTGGTGCTCTCCCCCGGCACCACCCTCGACATCACCAACGCCGACCTCGTCGCCCACGAGCTCTACGCCGTCGCCCGCGGCGGCACCGAGCGCGTGGTGGCCGCCGAGGCCATCTCGCCGCGCGCGCGCCGCCAGGTGCAGCTCCGGCAGGCCGGCGTGTACGAGCTCCGCGACGTGCGGCAGCCCTCCTTCCGCTGCTACGTCATCGCGGGCGCGGGCCAGGGGCGCGTGCTCCTCCCCAACGCCACCGGGGCCTTCGCGGCCACCGGGCTCAACGACGGCGACTACACCGTGAAGGTCTATTACCAGGGCGAGCTCCGCGCGACCGAGGCCGCCGTCATCCGCGGCCACGACGCCCAGGTGCAGGTGAACCTCGCTGGCGGCTCCCCCGCCGCGCCGGCAGCCCCCGCCGCGGGCGCCGACGACAACCACCGCCGCGACCGGCACGAGCGCTAAGGGAGGCCACGCCGATGCTCTTCACGCGCTTCTGGATGCTCCTCCTCGCCGTCGCCGCCGGGCTCTCGCTCGCGGCCATGGCCCTCGCCCGCAACACCTACGAGCACGACCGCGCCGACGACACCCGCGCGATGCTCACCAGCGACCGCAAGCTCCTCGACGAGTTTCTGCGGCGCGACGCGCGCACCCGCGTCGACGACCTCGCGCCGGTGAGCTCCAACGCCCAGCTCGTCACGCTGATGGAGACCACCATCCGCCGCGCCGACGACACGCCCGCCACCATCGGTCCCGCGATCACCGCGCGCCTCCGCGAGCTCAACCAGTCCCTCGGCGCCCTCCGCGGCGAGGTGATGATCGCGGTCGATCCGCGCGGCGTCGTCGTCGGGCGCACCGGCCTCGGCGAGGGCGAGCTCGGCGCCAACCTCGGCGGCCTCCCCCTCGTGCAGAGCGCCCTCTCGGGCAACACCCGCGACGACCTCTGGGAGATCGCCGGCCAGGCCTACCGCATGGCCGCGCGGCCCATCATCTCGCGCGGGCAGTACTACGTCGGCGCGATCGTCCACGGCATGGCCATCAACGACGGCTTCGCCAGCACCGTCGCGCAGCTCGCGCCCGGCGCGTCGGTGATGTTCTTCGGCCCCGACGGGATGTACGCGTCCTTCCACCCCGTGCCCGACCGCGGCGCCCGGCGCGCCCCGGCCCCCGCGGCGCTCGTCGAGCGCCTGCGCTTCGTCCGCACGAGCGACCCCTGGCGCACCCGCGGCGTCACCGAGCCCCTCGCCGCCAGCGACCACGACGCCGACATGGGCGTCGCCGTCTTCGCGGCCGTCCCCGGGATGATCGGCGCCGCGGGCGGCGGCATCGCCCTCGCGCGCGCCACCCCGATGATGCCCGGGTCGATCTTCCCCACGTCGAAGGAAGACCTCGCGCGCGTGCCGAGCCTCCCCATCGGCCTCGGGATGCTCGCCCTCGCCCTCCTCGGCAACCTCTTCCTCTACATCGAGTTCGACTCGAAGCGGAAGCGCCTCTCGCAGGCCCTCGAAGGGCTCGCGCAGGAGGGCAACAACCACCTCGACCCGCTCCAGCTCTCGGGCTTCGCGCGCGACCTCGCCGTCGTCGCCAACGACGGCATCGAGGCGCTCCTCAAGCGCGAGGTGCAGCGCTCGGCGGGCCGCCTGCGCAACGTCAACGAGCTCGACTCGCTGCTCAAGACCCCGGAGGTCGTCCTCGGCAACCAGGCCCCGATGCCCCCGGCCCCCGCCATGCCCCCGATGGCCCCGATGCCCCCGATGGGTCCGCCGATGCCGCCGCCGGGCGCACCGCCGATGCCGCCGATGGCCCCGATGGCGCCGCCCGCACCCCGTCCGATGCCGCCGCCCCCCAACGTGCGTCGCGCCCAGCCCGTCCAGATCGACGAGGACGAGCAGCCCACCAGCATCGCGCAGGTGCCGAACGCGCTCAAGCTGTCCCCGGTGCCCCCGGCGATGGGCGAGGGCGACGAGCAGGCCCACTGGCGCGAGGTGTTCGAAGAGTTCGTCGCGCGCAAGAAGGAGTGCAACGAGCCCACCGACAGCCTCACGTACGACAAGTTTGTCGGCACGCTCCAGAAGCACAAGGAGCAGCTCATCACCCGCACGGGCTGCCGCACGGTGCGCTTCCAGGTGTACATCAAGGACGGCAAGGCCACGCTCAAGGCCTCGCCCGTCCGCTGACCCCCGCTAGTCCGGCACGCGCCGCAGCCGCGCGGTGACCGTCACCACGCCCCCCGTCGGCGTCGCCTCCGACTCCATCGGCAACCACCCATCCCGCACCACCCGCACGCGGTGAACCCCCGCGGGCAACCCCAGCGAGCGGGTCGCCCACAGCGAGCACGCCCCGAGGTCTTCTTCATCGACGATCACCCGCGCGTCGGGCGGATCACACCGGAAGCGGTAGTACCCCGCCGCCCGCGGTCGCTGCGCCCCCGCGCACGCCCCCAGCACCGCCGCCACCGCCACCGTTCGCAGGAATCGCGCGCGCACCCCGCGACTCTACTATAAGAGCCGCGCCATGCGCCCCCGCCTCGTCGCGCTCGTCGTCCTCGCCGCCGTCCTCGCCCTCGCCGGCGCCCTCACGCACCGGCGTCGCCTCGACGCGCGCCGCCTCGCCGACCAGCGGGCCGCCGCCGTCCGCGCCCGCGCGCTCACCGCCGCGCTCGACCGCTGCCTCTTCGGCGACGCCCCTGTGGACGACCGCGCCCTCGTGGCCCGCGCCCGCCGCGTCGCGCTCCACCACGACACCGCGCCCGCGTGGCCCGGCGCCTGCGCGACGCACACGCTCGCGCTCGTTGACGTCGTCCGCCGCGCGCCCGCGCCCCCCGCCGTCCTCTCCCGCGCCGCCGACCGCGCGATGCACGTCACCCGCGCCCTCGCCGACAACGGCCTCCTCGCCACCATGAAGGGCTTCCGCGACGGGACGTCCGACGCCGACGCCTTCGCCTGGGTGCCGCTCGTCGCGACGCTGCACGCAGCCGACGGCGCCCTCGCGACGGCCTACGGACTCGGCCCCGCGCGCCCCGAGCGCACCACCACAGCGCACCCGCTGCCCAGCGTGGCGGGCGACGTCGTCCCCGTCTCGGTGGCGCCGGGCTCGGTCGTCGCGGGCGTGAGCAGCGCGGCCGGGACGCTCTCGGTGCTCTTCATCGAGCCCGGCCACGAGCGCGTCTTCTGCCGCACGCGCGACCGCGGCGTCACCGTCGCCTGCCGACGGCTCGGCGGCGACACGGGCCCGCGCTACCTCATCGCCAACGACGACCCCGAGGCGCTCCTCCTGCGCAGCGACGCCAACGCCACCATCGCCCCCGCCGACACGCTCGACGCGCCGGTGTTCTCCGTGGGCGCTCCGCTGGCCCCGAGCCTCGCCGCCCGCGTCTCCGGCGGTACGCTCTACGCCGTCACCAACGTGGCCAGCGCGATGACGCTCGCCCGCTGCCCGCGCGGCGCCCCCTGCGTCACCTTCCCGCTGGGCGTCCCGACGGCGCGTGAGGCGACCGTTCTCTCGACGGGCGCTGGCCGCTGGTGGCTCGGCGTGGCGGGCGCCGACGCGTCCCTGGCGCTCGTCGCGCGGCAGCTCACCGCCGACGCACCGCCCGCGGACCCCGTCACGCTCACGCCCCTCACCTCCGGCGCGACGCTGCTCGCGAGCTGCCACGCGGAGGGCGTCACGTACGCGGCCGCGAGCGACGGCGGGCGCGCGCACCTCCTCGCCCTCGAGGGCAACGCCGCGCCGCGAATCCTCGGCGCCCTCACGGGCATCGGCGTCCCCGCGGAGCTCGTGTGCGACGCCGCGGGCGCCTCGCTCGTCGGAACCTCCCAGGTCGGGAGCTGCGAGCGACGCGGCGGTTGTGGCGAGCCCATCGCGCTCGAAGGGCAGCGCCGCGTGGCCCGCGTCGGCGGTGAGCTCGTGGTGGTGTCCGCCACCCGCGACGGGGGCGATGGCCTCCGCGCGCGTCACGGTGCCCCCGGCGAACTGGCAGGGGCGCGGCTGTGGGCGGTGGACGACGACGCGGCGCACGGCGGCGTGTCGGCGCGCGACCTGTGGCTCTTCACCGCGGGCGATCACCTCGTGCTGTTCGCGAGCGGAGCGACGACGGTGGTGCTCTGGTCCAACGACCGCGGCGAGCGCTGGCAGGCGTCGCGCGAGCCCGTCGACGCGCGCCCGATGCGCCTCGGGGTGGTGCGGTGAGCGACGCGGCGGCCGTGGCGGCGATGATCCGCGCGGGGAGCGACGGCGCCGACGAGGCGCTCGACGGGCTCTTCCCCGTGGGGTTCAGGCGGTTTCGGGCGCAGCACACCACGCCGGTGGAGGTGGCGACGACGGCGGCGGGGTGGCTCGCCGAACGCGGGGCGCGGCGCGTGCTCGACGTGGGCGCCGGGGCGGGGCACTTCTGCACGACGGGGGCGCTCGTGACGCCGATGGCGTTCACGGGCGTCGAGCGGCGGCCCTGGCTGGTGGAGGCGGCGCGCGCGGTGGCGCAGACCCTCGGCGCCGCGAACGCGACCTTCGCGTGCGGCGACGTGCGCGACGCGGACTGGTCGGGCCACGACGGGTTCTATCTGTTCAACCCCTTCGCCGAGCACCACCTCGACGCGGACGAGTGCATCGACCTCGCGTGGCCCCGCGGGCGCGACGGCCTCGACGCCGACGTCACCTTCGTCGAAGACACCCTCGCCGACGCCCCCGTGGGCACCACCGTCGTCACCTGGAACGGCTTCGGCGGCCTCCTCCGCGGCTACACCAGCGTGCGCCGCGCCTGGGTGCGCCACGCCTGGCTGGAGTGCTGGCGCCGGGGGTGAGCGAGCGTGTCCGATCTTCGGTGAGGGCGATGGCGCACGTAGACAGCCGGGAGCCCTCGCGCCTATGAAGGCAGACATGAAAGGCATCGTCTTCAACGTTCTGGAAGAGGTGGTCCGCGCGCAGCACGGGGAGGAGGCCTGGGACGACCTGCTCGCCGACGTGGGCTCCACGGGCGTCTACACCGCCGTCGGCTCCTACGAGGACGGCCAGCTCCTCGCGCTCGTCGGGGCAGCCTCGCGACGCCTCGGGCTGCCCCCGCGCGAGGTGGTCCGCTGGTTCGGCCGCCACGCGCTCCCGGTGTTCGCCGTGCGCTACCCGGAGTTCTTCCGCCCGCACCACGACACGCGCTCGTTCATCCTCACCTTGAACACCATCATCCACCCGGAGGTGCAGAAGCTCTACCCCGGCGCCACGCCGCCACGCTTCGACATCCACGAGCGTGACGACGGTCGCGTGGACGTCATCTACCACTCCGCCCGCGGCCTTTGCGCCCTCGCCGAGGGTCTCCTCGAAGGCACCGCCGCCCACTACGGCGAACACCTCGAAATCACGCGCCCCGCTTGCACCCACCGCGGCGACCCCGCCTGCCACCTCGTGCTCGACCTCCACCGGGTGTAGCGGGGCCGCGCGATGCCGACCACCGCGCCTCCGCCGCCACCACCACCCGACGCCGTCGCTCGCTTGGAGCGTCGCCTCGTGCGCGAGCGGGCCGCCCGCGCCGAGGCCGAGCAGATCGCCGAGCGCGTCACCCGCCAGCTCTACACCCGCCAGCGCGAGATGGAGCTGGTCGAGGAGGTGGCGCGCGCCGCCAACGAGGCGCACAGCTTCGAAGAGGCCGCGCGCGTGGCCCTCGACCGCATGTGCACCTACGCGTCCTGGTCCGCGGGCCACTGCTTCATCCCAACGGAAGACGGCACCTTGGTGAGCGCTGGCGTCTGGTCGTTCCGCGACGCGCGACGTCACGCCGCGCTGCAGAGCGTCTCCGCGCGGATGCGCTTCGCGCCCGGCGTCGGGCTCCCCGGCCGCGTGTTCGCCGCCGCCGCGCCCGCCTGGATCCCCGACGTGACCCGCGACGACAACTTCCCTCGGGCGCGCGACGGCGTCGAGCTCGGCGTGCGCGGCGCGGCGGCCTTCCCCGTCTTCCTGGGGCGCGAGGTGGTCGCGGTGCTGGAGTTCTTCTCCGACGTCCCCCTCCCCGAAGACCCGCGCGTCTTCACCCTCAGCGAGCACGTCTGCGCGCAGCTCAGCCGGGTGATCGAGCGCGACCGCCACCAGGCCCGCATGGTCGCAGCCCGCGCCCAGCTCGAGGCCGAGGTCGCGCAGCGCACCGCGGAGCTGCGCGCCGCGCTGGAGGCCGCCGCCGCCGCCAACCTCGCCAAGGGCGTCTTCCTCGCCACCATGAGCCACGAGATCCGCACGCCCCTCGGCGCCGTGCTGAGCATCGCCGAGCTGCTGCGCGAATCGCCCCTCGACGGCCCGCAGCGCGCGTGGGTCGAAGCCCTGGCCTCGTCGGGCGAGCTGCTCCTCGGCATCCTCAACAACGTGCTCGACTGGTCGAAGATCGAGGCCGACCACGTGACCCTCGACCGCGCCCCCTTCGACCTCCCCGACCTGCTCCACAAGACGCTCGCCGCCGTCACGCCGCAGGCCACCCGCCGCGGTCTCACCCTCCGCCTCGCGCTCGAACCCACCGTCCCCACCACCGTCGTGGGCGACGCGCTCCGCATCCGTCAGGTGCTCTCCAACCTCATCGGCAACGGGCTGAAGTTCACCGCGGAGGGCGGCGTGACGCTGCGGGTGCGAGCGGTCGACGCGGCGCTGATGTTCGAAGTCATCGACACCGGGATGGGCTTCGACGACGCGGTGGGCGCGCGCCTCTTCAGCCCCTTCCAGCAGGCCGACGGCTCGATCACGCGCCGCTTCGGCGGGACGGGCCTCGGCCTCGCCATCTGCAAGCGCCTCGTGGAGATCATGGAAGGCGCCATCGGCGCACGGAGCGAGCCGGGGCGAGGCGCCACCTTCTGGTTCCGCGTGCCGCTGGAGGTCGCGCGCGCGGCGGTGGAGGGGGTGCGGCCGTTGTCGATCGCCGCGCCCCGCGCGATCGACCCGCGGCCCGTGCTCGTGGCCGAGGACAACGCCACCAACCAGCGCATCCTCACGACGCTGCTGGAGCGTCTGGGGTACAGCGCCCGCGTGGTGGGCGACGGCCAGGCCGCCCTCGACGCGATCGCCGCGGGCGATTTCCAGGCCGCGCTGATGGACTGCCAGATGCCGGGGCTCGACGGCCTGGAGGCGACGCGACGGCTGCGCGCGCGCGAGGGCGACGGGCGACGGCTCCCGGTGATCGCGATCACGGCCAACGCCTTCGACTCCGACCGGGCGGCGTGCCGCGAGGCGGGGATGGACGACTTCCTGGTGAAGCCCATCCGCCGCGAGCAGTTGCGTGACGCGCTCCAGCGCTGCGCCGACGCCGCGGGCTGAACACTTCAGTCGGCGCGCTACGCCGCGTCGGCGCGGTCGGAGAGCATCTCCGTGAGCAACGCGTCGACCGGCCACCCCTCCAACGTCGCGAGCGCGCGCACGAGGTTGCCGCGATGGTGCGCGACATGGCCAACGACCTCAACGACCTCGCCGCGTGGTACCGCGCCAACTGCTCGACGGTGTCGGCGAAGACCACCGTCGAGGCCGAGGAGATCGCCGAGGCCGGCAAGATCGCGACGGCGGCCCTCGCGCGCCTCGGCGCCGTCGCTGCGGCGCCACGGCTTCACGCTGCTCATGCAGGACTACGAGGTCGTGCGGCGGCACGGGGCGTTCTTGTTCTGGTCGCTCGAAGGCGGGTGGGAGCGCTACGTGCCTTCGCTGTGGACGGGGCGCGCCACGGGCGGCGGCAAGAAGGACGGCGACGCGCCCGCGCCGACGCCCGACGCCGAGCCGAAGTAGCCGCGGCGTCACAGCGCCCAGCGCCCCGCACGCTTGACCCCCTGGACGTGTTGGTGTTCCCTCCGCCGCGTGGATCGAATCACGCGACTCCGCATCAAAAACGTGCGCGCCATCGAGTCCCTCGACCTCGAGGTGAGCCCCGTCACTGTCCTTATCGGCGAGAATGGATCGGGCAAGAGCACGATCCTCGAGTGCCTGGAGATCCTTCGGAAGGCCGCGGACGAGGGTTTCTTCGATCGCTTCTATGTGATCCACCGCGGGATGCCGGGGTTGCTGCGCAAAGGAGCCGTCGACCTGGCGTTGGGCGTTGTGATCGAAGACGATGCTGGGCTGCTTCCTCGCATCACCTACGACTTCACCCTCGCCGCGCAGGGATCGGGGGCCGCCGTGCATGGAGAGCACCTGACCGTGGGATCGACCGACGGCGCGGGCGCTGAGACGGTGCTGCGGCGTGACAGCGACGGCGGCGAGATGCTTGACGCGAAGACCGGACAGCTGACGTCCATGCGCGGCAAGTCTCTACGTGACGACCGGCTGGTGATCTCGAGCTTTGGCGCGAACCCGCCCCACGTAGCTCTCGAGCGACTCCTGACGGTGCTGCGGGGTGTCGAGGTTCACCTCCGCTTCGACACCATCGCGACCTGGGCGGCCCGCGCGTACCAGTTCACCATGAGCCTCCGTGGGAGTACGCTGCTCCAGCCCACCGACCGCCTGAGCCTCCTCGGCTTCAACTTCGCCAACGCCTGGGCCGCCCTCAAGAATCAGAACTCCTCCGCGTGGGATGAGACCCTCGCCCTCGTCCGCCTCGGGCTCGGTGACGGCATCGACACCGTGAACGTGGACCCGGACGCGGGAGGCGGCAACGTCGCGGTGTCCCTCCGGCGCTTCGACATGGCAGAGCCCATCCCCGCAGCCAACCTCTCGGACGGGCAACTCTCGTGGCTCGCCTTCGTCGCGCTGGCGCGTCTCCATCGCGGGCGCTCGTTGCTCGCGATCGACGAGCCTGAGCTCCACCTTCACCCGTCGCTGCTCGGTCGGGTCATCGCGCTGCTGACCAGCATCGAAGGCGGGGCGCCGCTCATCCTCTGCACGCACTCTGATCGGGTGCTCGAGCTGCTCGACGACCCCGCGAGCGCGACCCGCGTGTGCAGCCTCGACCGCGGCCGAGTGCTCGTGTCGCGCATCGACGCCGAGGCCCTGCCGCAGTGGCTGGAGCGCTTCGACGACCTCGGCCGCCTCCGCGCGAGCGGGTATCTCCACCGCGTGCTCGTGCCAGCGGCGTAACAGAGCGCGCAGGGCGACGCCGCCCTGACAGAGCGCGTCAGGGGCCGCGCGGCGCCGCGTCGTACCACTCGTGCCAGACGTGGCAGAGGTACCAGTCCGCGTCGGGCGCGCGATCACACACCGCGAGGCGGCCCGCGCCAGAGCCCTCGTCGTAGGTCGTGTCGGTCATGAAGAGCACGAGCGACGCGCCGCCGTCGCCCTCGATGACGCGCAGCACCCGAAGGTGGACGTGGCAGTCGGCGGACACTGGCAGCAGCACATGGCGGTCTGCGACGCGCACGAAGTCCGCTGCGACGGGCTGCACGGTGCGACGGACGCCACCGCGCTCGGGGACCTCGTAGGGCTTCGGCTCGATCTGGTAGTCCCAGCCCCAGGGGCCCTCGTGCTTTTCGATGCTGCGGTCGTAGCGCTGCATGAGGAGCCACGCCCGCTCGGACGCGGAGAGGTCGGCGACGTGGAGCGTGCTCGGGGCGAGCGTCGGGGTCATGGAGCAAGGATGCGTGTGAGGTCGCGCGGGGCAACTGCCAGCGCGCTACGCCGCGTCGGCGCGGTCGCCGACCATCTCCGCGATGACCGCGTCGACCGGCCGCCCCTCCAGCGTCGCGAGCGCGCGCACCAGGTTGCCGCGGAGCAGAGCCTCATCGCGCATCCCATCCCGCCCGGGCGCGAGCACGCAAAGCACAGCGCCCTCGTCGTCGCGAAGCTCCCGGTGCTGGTAGACGTCGATGCCGTCGGCGCGCGTCTCGACGTGCGCCCAGAGGTGCTGCGCGAGGTAGCGGCGCAGCGTCGCGACGGTGGGGGTGTTCATGGCGACCTTCCTTGGAGCGCGAGGTGACGGAGTGGCCCCTGCACCGCGGCAACGTCGAAGCGGTTGCGCGTGGAGAGCGAGACGCGGATCGAGCGCCGATTGTCCGAGCGGGGGCTGCCGCGGAGCAGCGTCCACCACGCGCACTGCCGGAGGGAGAGGGACTCATCGGTTTGCTCCATCCACAGCGCTTCGTCGTCCGGCATCACGTAGACGACGAGGATCCGTGGCATGCCCTCGTCGCTCGCGAGCTCCCGATAGGCATCGGCGTCCAGTTCGAATCGGACCTCCGTCTCCCGCAGAGAGGCTCGCGTCGTCGCCTTCACCTGGAGCGCGACCTCGATGCCAGGCTCCCACGGGCGACCCGCGAAGAGGGACACGTAGGAGAGCCGCCCATCGATCCCGAAGTCGGGCCACGTGCGGCGGTAGATGCTTCCCGCACGCGCGCACACGGCGTCAACGTATGCGTGACTCAGGGCCTCCTGGATAGCGCCGCGCGGGAGCACGAGCGGACTCTATCACCGCCGCGCGAGACGTGTCTCGCCCCTCCGCCGAGGCTCCGCCCGCGAGCGACGAGCATCACCGACGTTCTTCTGGCGATGGGGCCACGCCTCGCATACCTTCGCCGCGATGCAGTACATCACCAGCGCGAGCCTGAGCGGCTTCCGGTGCTTCGAGAAGGCGGAGGTCGAACTCGATCACGTCACCGTCTTCGCGGGGCCGAACAACTCGGGGAAGTCGGCGTTCTTGCAGTTGCTCCGGCGGCTGGTCTCGGAGAACCTGAACCGCCACCCGCCGCTGGCTCTCCCAGGCGGCGAGTCCTACTGGGGAGGCGGATCAAATTTCACGCTACTTCCACAGGATCACCGTGACAAGGGCAAGTCTCTCGCCTTCGAGCTCACCATCTCGAACGACGCGGTCATGCGCGTAAAGTCAGTCGGGGCGCGTGAGTATCGACCTGACGGCCGCCATGCGCTGGTCGCTCTCTCGGCAACAGAGGTTTCAGCGCTTGAAGGCTCCGCCTGGCCAACGACGGTTCGAGGCGAATTCGCAGGGGAACATCCTGGCGACTTGTCGATGAAGAATCTCAATGGAGGCCCAGACGGTAGTTCTATCCTCCGCCTCGTCGACGCGTTGCCCATCGTCGTACTCCCTGAACGCCGCGACTTCACCGCGCGACCATCGCTTCTGCTCCCTGAGGGGCCGAAGGGTATCGCAGAGAACCTCGTCACCGCCGACCACCTGTTGCCGCGCTTCGTCCACCTGACGTGCACCGCTCCCGACAAGCTCGCCGCCGTAGAGGTCCTCGCAGGTGACCTCATCGGATCGAAGCTTCAGATTCGCTGCGTCCCGGCCGATGAGGAGCTGCGCGTCTCGGTAGGCGGCGATCCGTTTCGTCGCGTCCAGGATCTCGGCGGCGGCGTGACGGAGGTGCTCGTGCTAGCGCTGGCCCTCACCGAGTACGACGGTGGGCTGCTGTTGTACGAGGAGCCCGAGCTCCACCTGCACCCGGCCGTGCAGCTGCGCGTGCTCGCCCACCTCGCGAGCAACGCCGTGCGGTCGACGTGGCAAGTCCTCCTGACGACGCACAGCGAGCACTTCCTCGCAGCGTGGAAGCAGGACGGCGTCCGGTGTATGGAGGTGATGCGCGCGAACGGCGTGAGCGAGATGCAGGCGACCAACGGCCGAGAGGCGCTCCGTCGCACCATCGAGCGCCTCGGGTCGGGTCCGAGCTCCGTGCTCGCAGCGCGAACGGTGATCTGGGTGGAGGGTCCGTCCGACGCGATCTACCTCCGCTACTTCCTCCAGCACCACGCGCCCGCGCTGGTGGAGTACGAGGACTTCGCGTTCGCGTTCTTCGGCGGCGCATTGCTCACGCATACGCGCCTGTCGGACATGCCAGCCGCGGACCTCGTCGACCTCTTCGCCGTCCACCCGAAGAGCTACGTGGTGTTCGACTCCGACCGCGCCTCTGCCGTCGCTCCCTTGGGGAAGGACTACGCGCAGCAGTTCGTGGGGACCGCGCTCGCCGATCGTGTGTGGGTGACTGCGGGTCGTGAGATCGAGAACTACCTCCCCGATCCGATCCTCACCTGGGCCGCATGTGATGACTTCGGCGCAACCGTCCCTGCGTCGATCGAACGTGACTTCGCGGTGTTTCACGAGCAGGTCAGTGCTGTCCGCGCGGGTGCTGGTCGAGCCCGAGCGGCGCGTGACACCTCGGACGAAGCCAAGGCGCGCTTTGCTCGCGATGCCGTGAAGCTGATGAGGGAGAAGGCGACCCCTCTCACTTCTTTTGAACCGCTCGCACGCCTCGATCTACGCGAGCAACTCGAACGCCTCGCGAAGTTCATCTCTCCGCCGGGCAGTGGGACATAGACCCTGGTGCCCGTCGGCGGAGTCGCCATCGTGAAGCGCACCCTTCCCACCCCTCCTCCGACCCCCTCGCGGAAGTCGCGCCGACTTCCGCCGCCGCCTCCGAGCCACCGCGCGGAGGGTGATTCACTCCTACCCCCGTCCTCTCACCTCTACCCCCGAAGGGTGATTCACTCTTTCCGCCCCCTCGCACCTCCGCCCCCGAAGGGTCGTTCACTTCTGCGACCTCCTCGCACCCGCCGACCGAACAAACCGACCCTTCTGCCAGCCCCTCGCACCCCTCCCGCGAAGCCTCGCTGAAACGCCGCGCCTCCTGGCGAAACCCCTTCACCCGCGCGCGCTCACGGTGGTAGCGGTGAGCGTGTGCGCTTGCGTCCCCTTGGCGCGCACGGAGAGGAACCATTGTCCCCATGTCGAAGAGATCTGCACCGACCAGCACGCCCGTCGACACCGTCACCGTCGACATCGACCTCACCGCGACGGAGGCCGCGTGGAGGAAGCACGAGGCCCGCGCCCGCGCGCTCCCCGCGAAGGAGGTGAACGGCGCCCGCGTCGACGTCACCCTCGCCGCGTCGATCGCTCTCGTCGGCGCGCGCAACGTCCTGGAGCGACGCGACGAGCTCGCGGCGGTGTTCCGCGACGCGCCGCTCGCGGTGATCGAGCGGCTCCCCGAGGTGTGCCTCGCCGCGCAGCACGCCGACCTGCTCCACCGCGCCGCACTCGACCCCGCCGCCCCCTTCGTCGACCTCCTGCCGCGCATGACCGAGCTCCGCGGCCTCCTGCTCGACGACCTCGCCGCGCAGGTGCGCCGCAAGCGCTGCCCCGTGAAGGTGATCGACGACATCCGCGCGGGCGACAACTCCGTGCGCGACAAGGCCAACGACCTCAACGACCTCGCCGCGTGGTACCGCGCCCACTGGTCGACGGTGTCGGCGAAGACCACCGTCGAGGCCGAGGAGATCGCCGAGGCCGGCAAGCTCGCGACGGCGGCCCTCGCGCGCCTCGGCGCCGTCGTTGCGACGCGCACGCCGAAGCCCGGGGAGCTCACGTCCGCCGAGCTGCGGCGCCGCGGCTTCACGTTGCTCCTTCAGGACTACGAGGTCGTGCGGCGGCACGGGGCGTTCTTGTTCTGGTCGCTCGAAGGTGGGTGGGAGCGCTACGTGCCTTCGCTGTGGACGGGGCGCGCCACGGGCGGCAGCAAGAAGGAAGGCGACGGGCCCGCGCCGACGCCCGACGCCGAGCCGAAGTAGCCGTCACCTCATCGAACACGCCGCGCCGCGTCGGCGAGCTCACGCACCAGCGCGATCGCCGCCTCCACCACCGCCGCCCGCTCGCCCCAGACGCGCGCCGCCGCGCAGAACGCCATCCCCACGTCGGCGCGGTCGGCGAAGCGCGCGTCGCCCGCCTGCTGGAGCGCGATCGATGCCCACACGAGCGGCTGGTCGCAGCCCAACGGCCCCGTGCGCGCCGCCGTCGTCGAGGGTGCCTCCACCCCGAGGTACGGGAGCGCCGCCACCACCGCGTTCGCGCGCCGCGCGCTCGCCCGATCGGTCACCGGCGGAAGCGCCCTCAGTCGCGCCGCGTCCGCCCCCCGACGCGCGCCGTCGAGCGCGAGCGGTAGGAGCACACGCACCACCCGGTCGGCCGCGAGCAGCATGAGGACGCGGGTGCTCCCCCGGCACGTCGACGTCGTGTCGACCGCGGCGAGGCGCTGTCGCTCGGGGGCCGTCAGCCACGACGCGAGCGCCCCGCGGATCGCGGCGATCGTGCGGTGCTCCTCGCGCGCGCTCCGGCACGGCTGGGCGGCGCACTCGGGCGCGCGGAGCGTCGTCACGGCCGACGCCGCGAGCCATGTGGCCAGGAGCGCTCTTCGGGCGATGCGACGGACCCTCATGGAAAGCGTGAACACCGCGGCGAGGCCCCTCGTTGGGTCGCCCCGCCCCCTACGCCAGCCCGTGCTCCTCCAGCTTGTTGTACAGCGTGCGGCGGCTCACGTTGAGCAGCCGCGCCGCGAGCGTGCGGTTGTTGCTCGCCTTCTGCAGCGCCGTCACCAGCGCCTCGCGCTCGGCCTCCCTGCGCTTGCCGTCGAGCGTCTGCGACCCCGCGGCCTGCGCTCCCCCCGGCGGCGGCGCGCTCGGCGGCGCGCTCGGCGACCCGCGGTGCCCTTCGCCGCCCTGCCCCCGCGCCAGCTCGCGGGCCACGTCGGCGCCCGTGATGAGGTCGTGCGGCGCAAGCACCACCAGGCGCTCGATGAAGTTCTGGAGCTGGCGGATGTTGCCCGGCCAGGGCTCGGCCTGGAGCGCCGCCACCGCGTCGGGGGCGAGCGCGGCGTGGGGGCGGCCGTTGCTCGCGCCCTGCGTCGCGCAGAAATGCGCCGCGAGGGGGGCGATGTCCGTGGCCCGCGTGCGCAGCGGCGGCATCCACACCGGCACCACGTTGAGCCGGTAGAACAGGTCTTCGCGGAAGGAGCCCTGCGCGACCAGCTCCTCCAGGTTGCGGTGCGTCGCGGCCACGAAGCGCACGTCGATCTTCTGCGAGCGCGTGCTGCCGAGGCGCTCCACCGTCTTCTCCTGGAGCACCCGCAGGAGCTTCACCTGCGTCGCCGGGGTGATGTCGCCGATCTCGTCGAGGAAGAGCGTCCCCCCGCTGGCGAGCTCGACGCGCCCGGGCTTCGACGTCACCGCGCCCGTGAAGGCCCCGCGCTCATACCCGAACAGCTCGCTCTCCAGCAGGTTGTCGGGCAGCGCCCCGCAGTGCAGCGCCACGAAGGGCCCCGCCCGCCGCGGCGACCCCTCGTGGATCGCGCGCGCCGCGAGCTCCTTGCCCGTGCCCGACTCGCCGCGGATGAGCACCGTGGCCGTCCCCTGGGCCGCGCGGGCGAGGAGCTCGTGCACCTCGCGCATCGCGTCGGACACGCCCACGAAGGCCCCGTGGGGCGGCGCCGCGGGGGGCTTGTCGGCGGTGGCACGCGCCGAGGTGAGGGCCTTCTGCACCGCGAAGAGCACCTCCTCGCGGTCGCAGGGCTTGAGCACGAAATCGTTCGCGCCGAGCTTCATCGCCTCCACCGCGAGGGCCACCGTCCCCTGGCCGCTCATCATCACCACGGGGAGGTCGGGCCACTGCGCCCGCACCCGCTGGAGGAGCGTCATCCCGTCCATTTCGCCCATGTACAGGTCGGTGACGAGGGCGTCGTGGGGGCGGCGCGCGAGGGCCTCCAGCGCCGCGGGGCCCGACGAGACGTACTCCGCGTCGACGCCCGCCTGCTTGAGGAGCGCCTGGAGGACGCGCCCCACGGAGGGGTCGTCGTCGACGATCAACACAGATCCGGAGGCGGCGTGCGGGCTCATAGGGGGCGCGGCGGAGGATACCCGAAAGCCCCCGCGGATTGTCACGCCGCCGCGGCGGAGCCTCCGGTAGGGTTCGCCCCCAGCGCGATGGAGCTCACGAACCACACCCCGTACGCCGCGCGGCTGTTTCACGGCCACACCGCCCCCGAAGAGAAATGTGCTTGGCTGGTGGCGCGCGCCACCTTCCGGCGCGACCCGGAGACCGGCGCCCTCACCGCGGAGACCGACGACGCGTGGCCCGTCTTCGATCAGCCGCTCGACACGGCGGCGGGGACGTTCCCGTCGGACAACGTGTGGATTCGGGAGGGGTGCGACCTGGTGGTGGCGGGCACCGTCCGGCTCGACCGCGAGGTGACCCGACACGCCGTCCACCTGCGCGCGGGCGGCTTCACGCGCAGCCTCCAGCTCAGCGGCGACCGCGTGTGGGAGCGCAGCGCGCGCGGCGGGCTCCAGCCGACCCCCGCGCTCCCCTTCCGCGAGATGGAGCTCACGTGGCGGCGCTCGTACGGCGGCACCACGAGCTACGAGGGCCAGGCCGCGCCGCACGCGCTCAACCCCGACGGCCTCGGGCTCTACTGGTCGCTCGAAGACGCCCTGGAGAAGCCCCTCCCCAACATCGAAGACCCCGCCCACGCCATCACCCGCTGGGAAGAGCGCCCCCTCCCCGCGGGCTTCGGCCCCGTCACCAACGCGCCCCTGTGGCACGCGACGCGGTGGTTCATGGAGCGCGCAGCGCAGCGCCTCCCCGAGCCCACGCCCGACGAGCTCACCCACGCGAGCCTCACCTTCTTCGAAGGCGCGTCGCCCCCGTCGATGATCGTCCCCTCGCTCGCGCCCGGCGCCGTCGTCGAGCTCACGGGCCTCGGCGCCGCGCCGTGGCGCTTCACCGTCCCTACGCTCCCGCTGCGCGTGCGGGCCCGCGTCGGCGCCGACGAGATCGAGCGCCCGCTGCACGTCGCCGGCGTGTGGATGCTCGCCGACCACGACCTCGTGGTGGTCACCGCCCGGGCCAACTTCCGCTACCCCATGCGGCCCCGCGAGCTGCGCGGCGCGACGCTGGAGACGACGTAGATCGCCAGGGCGACCACAAGCCCGCGTCACATAGCCTGATTCTTCCTTTATCAGGCGATACGTGAAAAATTCATCGAAACAAACGTCTCGTTGACGCGCCCCCCGCTCGTCGGTGAACATCGGTGAAATTCTGTGAACGAAGGAGACTTCATGCGAAGCGTGATGCGTGTTGGTTTGGTGACGTGCGCGATGATGGTCGCGGCGAGCTGCACGGCGGGCGATCGACCGGGCGCGGGCACCGATCGACCGGGCGTGGTGCGCCAGTCGCATCGCAGCGCGCAGACGACGACCGACACCTTCAACCCGCCCCCCGCCGAGTCACGCGCCATCACCCTGGTGGGCGAGCAGAACTTCGGCGGCCGCGGCGCCTTCGGTGACCTCTGGGTGCATGGGGACCACGCCTACGTGGGCAGCTACCGCTCGGGCGGCTGTCGCGGCTACGGCGTCAGCGTCGCGAACGTGAGCAACCCGCGCCGCCCGACGCCGGTGTCGACCTTCGCCGCGTACCCGCACACCTCGGCGGAGGACATCGAGGTGCTCTCGGTGCGCAACCGCTTCTTCAACGGCTCGCTCGCGGTCGTCGGCCTGCAGGACTGCTCGGAGACCACGGACGTGGCGGGCCAGCGCGGCCTCGACCTCTGGGACACCACCAACCCGCGGAGCCCGCGGCGCCTCAGCTTCATCCCCACGAGCGCGGCCCACGACGGCGGCGTCCACGAGCTCGACGTCTTCCAGCGCGACGGGCGCGTCTACGTCATCATCGCCAACAACTTCTTCGGCGTCGAAGACCCGCTCCGCCTCGGCGAGACGCGCATCTTCGACATCACCGACCCGCGCCACCCGGCCTTCGTCTCCGACTGGAGCATCGGCCGCGACGGGCGCCTCGCCTTCGGCTCGGAGCTGTTCTCCGACACCCCGCCGGGCAACTGCGCGGCCTCGCCGGGTCGCCCCTCCGAGTGCCGCGCGGCGACGAGCGGCGGCTACCCCGTGGTGTCAGCCCACGGCGCTTCGGTGAGCGCCGACGGGACGCGCGCCTTCCTGTCGTACTGGGACGCCGGCGCGATCGTGCTCGACATCCGCGACCCGCGCCGCCCCCGCATGATCGGCCGGGCCAACTCGCCGCCGACGGACGAGGGCGACATGCACTCGGCGGTGTCCGTGCCCTACTTCTGCAACCAGCTGATGATCACCACCGACGAGGACTGGTCGCCGGTGTTCAACCTCGAGGGTGAGACCGACGACGTCTGGGGCTACGCGCGCCTGTGGGACATCGCCAACCCCTCGCGCCCGCGCCAGATCGGACGCATCGAGAGCCCGCACAGCGCGAGCGCGCGCGCGGATGGGTACTACTCGGTGCACAACCCCGTCACCATCCAGAACCTCGCCTTCTTCAGCTGGTACACCGACGGCCTGCGCGTGTACGACCTCGCCAACCCGCGCGCCCCCGAGCTGCTGGGCTACTTCGACGCGCCGCGCGTGCCCGACCCCGAGCCCGGGGAGTTTCCCAACCCGACGGGCGCCGTGTGGGGCCTCTCGGTCAAGCCTCCCTACGTCTACCTCAGCGACATGAACGCCGGCCTCTACATCGTGCGCCTCGCCCCGTCGATCATGGCCCGCTTCCGCGGCCCCTACAACGCCGACTGACTCACTCCCCGAAGCGTCCGCCGCGCCCGGCCCCCGCCGCGAAGCGCTCGGCGCCCGCCAGCGTCCCCCGCGCGATCGTGTCGCCCCCGAGTTCGAACTCCCGCTGCAGCGCCGCGTCGAGCGGGAGGTCGAGGGACTCGTAGGCCGAGCGCCGGTCGTTGCGCGCGCACACCTCGGGGAAGGCCGCGATCTCGCGCGCGAGGCCCTCCGCCGCGGCGCGTGACGTGCCCCGCGGCACCACCCGGTTGACGAGCCCCATCGCCAGCGCCTCCTCGGCGAGCACGGGCCGCCCCGTGAGGATGAGGTCGAGCGCGCGCCCGAGGCCCACCACGCGGGGCAGCCGCACCGTCCCGCCGTCGATGAGCGGCACGCCCCAGCGCCGACAGAACACCCCGAGCACGGCGTCGTCTTCGCACACGCGGAGGTCGCACCAGAGCGCGAGCTCGAGCCCGCCGGCCACCGCGTGCCCCGCGATGGCGGCGATGACGGGCTTCGACAACACCATCCGCGACGGCCCCATCGGCGCGTCGCCGTCGGGCGCGAGGCGGTTGGGCGCGCCCTCCGCGATGGCCTTCAGGTCCGCCCCCGCGCAGAAGGTCCCGTGGTCGCCCCAGAGCACCGCGACGCGCGCCGCATCGTCGGCTTCGAACGCGCGAAACGCGTCCGCCAGCGCCTCCGCGGTCGCGCGGTCGACGGCGTTGCGGCGCGTCGGCCGGTCGATCACCACCGTGGTCACCTCGCCCGCTCGCTCGACCCGGACGCTCATGGCCCCGCACGCTACCGGCGCGTCCGCCGCCCGTCGAGGCTCTCGGCGATGCGCGCGTCGCCCGCGACCACCTCCCCCCGCTCGCTCCGCCCCGCAAGGTCAGCGGGAACCACCGCGCCCCGCCCGTAGCGCGCGTCGATCGCGTCGAGCGTCGCGTTGAGCTTCACGCTCCGGTTGCGCGCGGTGGCGAAGAGCCCCATCTGCGCGTCGGGCGCCTCCAGCTCCTGCGCGCTCACGCCGCAGAGCCGCATCGGCGCGAAGGCTCCCTCCGCGGCGTAGCGCGCGAGCAGCCCCCGCGCGGCCCGGAAGAGCGCCTGCCCGTCGTCCGTCGCCTCCGCCAGCGTCGTGCGCCGCGTGACGAGCGCGAACCCGCTCGTCTTGAGCTTGAGCACCACGGCCCGCGCGACCACGCCCGCGCGCCGCAGCCGCCGCCCCACCCGCAGGCTCTGCGACAGGAGCAGCGGGTGGAGCGCGTCGGGGGTGGTGAGGTCATCGGCGAAGGTGTCCTCGGCCCCCACGCTCTTCGCGTCCCGGTCGGGGACCACCGCCCGCTCGTCCTCCCCCCGCGCCAGCGCCGCGAGGTGAGCGCCCGACGCGCCGAGCGCCTCCGTCAGCGCCTCCCGACCGTACGCCGCGAGGTCGCCGATGGTGCGGAGGCCCATCGTGGCGAGGCGCTCCTCCATCTTCGGCCCCACCCCCCAGAGGCGCCACGTCGGTAGCGCCGCGAGGAAGCGCACCGACTCCTCCGCCGGCACCGCCCGCAGCCCGTCGGGCTTGGCCAGGTCGGAGGCGATCTTCGCGACGAACTTCACCGCCGCCACCCCCGCCGAGCACGGGAGCCCGAGCTCGTCACGCACCCGCGCCCGCAGCGACGCCGCGATGGCCGCCCCGTCGCCGAAGAGCGCCCGCGAGCCCGTCACGTCGAGGAAGGCCTCGTCGAGCGACAGCGGCTCCACCAGCGGCGTCACCGACTCCAAAATCGCGTGCAGCCGCTCGCTCGCGGCCACGTACGCGTCGAAGCGCGGGCGCACCACCACGGCGTCGGGGGCGAGGCGGACGGCGCGCGACATCGGCATCGCGCTCCGCACGCCGAAGGGCCGCACCTCGTACGAGGCCGCGAGCACCACGCCGCGCTTCGGGTGCCCGCCGACGATCACGGGGCGGCCGCGCAGCGACGGGTCGTCGCGCTGCTCCACCGAGGCGTAGAAGGCGTCCATGTCGAGGTGGACGATGGCGCGCGACACGGCGGCGATCGTACCAGGGACGGAGCGTCAGTGGTGGTAGGGCTCGCCCTTCAAGATGCTGAAGGCGCGGTAGAGCTGCTCGGCCAGCACGAGGCGGGCGAGGCGGTGCGGCAGGGTCATCGGGCCGAAGGAGAGGCGCCACCGGGCCCGCGCGCGCACGGCCTCCGGGAGCCCGTCGGCCCCGCCGAGCGCGAACACCGGCACCACCGCGCGGGCCATCGCGTCGCCCACGCGGGCGGCGAAGGCCTCGCTCGACAGGGGCTTCGCGTCGATCTCCAGGGTCACGAGCTCGGCGCGGGCCCCGTGGGGCGCGAGGACGCGGTCGAAGCCCTGCGCGGCGCGGTCGGCCCGCTCGTCACGCAGCTCCACCTCTTCGAAGTCGGCGTAGCGCTTGATGCGACCGTAGTAATCGTCGAGGAGCGCGCGGAGCTCGGGCTCCTTCGCGCGCCCCATCGCGGCGATCACCACCTTCACTTCGTCGCCGCGGCCGCGTCCTGGAAGGGCACGCGGCGCGCGTCCATCCACAGGCTCTCGAGGTCACGGCTGCGCCGCTCCTCCTCGATGAACACGTGGGCCACCACGTCGCCGAAATCGACCACGACCCACTGGCCCTGGCGCGCGCCCTCGACGCTCCGCGCCCGCTCGCCCTTCTCCTGGGCCTTCGCCTCGATGGCCTGCGCGATCGCCTGCACCTGCCGGTCGACGCGGCCCGACATCAGCACGAGGAAGTCGGTGTAGTCGGCCTTGCCGTACACGTCGATGATCTCGATGCGCTCGGCCTTCTTGTCGAGCGCCGCCCCGGCGAGGGCCAGCGCGAGGGTCTGCGCGGCGTCGCGACGGAGCTCGTCGGCCGTGCGCGGCGGCGGCGGCGGGGGGGCCACCTTCTTCACGGCGTTCTTCGCGAGCTGAGCGACCGAGCGCTTCGCCACGGCCTTCTTCGCCGCGGCCTTCTTCGCCAGCGCCTTCTTCGGCGCCGGCGCCCGCTTCGCCGCGGCTCGCTTCGCCGAGCCCTTCTTCGCCACGGCCTTCTTCGCCGCCGGGGCCTTCTTCGCCGCGACCTTCTTCGCCGCGGGCGCCTTCTTCGCCGCGGGCGCCTTCTTCGCCGCGACCTTCTTCGCTGCGGGCGCCTTCTTCGCCGCGGCCTTCTTCGCGGGAGACTTCTTCGCTGTGGACTTCTTCGCTGCGGGAGACTTCTTCGGGGTTACCATACGCTCGTCATCAAAAGGGGGGAGTGATCGTCGCGCAGAGCCGCCCACGCGCCTCTCGCCGTGCGCTATTGTCCCTTTCCCACCCCCGCAGCGCAAACATTCCTTCGAGCCCCGATGACCCACGCGATGAGCGAGAGAGACTTCAGCGACCCCGACGTTCCGTTGACCGTGCTGGCGGTGGAGAGCTCGTGTGATGAGACCGCGGCGGCCGTGGTGCGCGTCGTCGGCGACCGCGCGGAGGTGCGCTCCGACGTGGTGTGGAGCCAGGTGGCCGAGCACGCGCCCTACGGCGGCGTCGTCCCCGAGATCGCCTCGCGCGCCCACCTCCGCGCCGTCACCCCCGTCATCCGCGAGGCCGTCGACGCCGCGGGGGGCTGGGGCGTGCTCGACGCGGTGGCCGTCACCTCCGGCCCCGGCCTCGTCGGCGCGCTGCTCGTCGGCGTACAGGCCGCCAAGGGGATCGCCTACGCCCGCGGCCTCCCCCTCGTCGGCGTCAACCACCTCGCGGGCCACCTCCTCGCCCCCTTCCTCTCGCGCGAACAGGCGATCGGGGGGAGGCCCGAGTTCCCCTTCGTGGCGCTGCTCGCGTCGGGCGGACACACCGCGCTCTACCGCGTCGACGCCCCCACGCGCATCCGCGAGCTCGGCGCCACGCGCGACGACGCCGCGGGCGAGGCCTTCGACAAGGTCGCCAAGCTCCTCGGCCTGGGCTACCCCGGCGGGCCCGTCGTCGATCGGCTCGCGGCGCTGGGCGACCCCGAGGCGGTGAAGTTCACCCAGCCCATGCGCGGCCGCGACAACCTCGACTTCAGCTTCAGCGGCCTCAAGACCGCCGTGAGCGTGCACGTCGCGAAGCACGGCGTCCCCGCGGCCGGCGCGGGCCTCGAAGACCTCTGCGCTAGTGTCCAGAAGACCATCGTCGACAACCTCGTGCGCAAGCTCCTCGCCGCCGCGCGCCGCGAGGGGGTGCACCACGCCGTGATCTCCGGCGGCGTCGCGGCCAACCGCGGCCTCCGCGCCGCCGCCCTCCGCGGATGCCAGAGCGCCGACGTCACCCTCCACGTCCCCCCCGCCCGGAGCTGCACCGACAACGCCGCGATGATCGCCTACGCGGGCGCCGTCGCACTCCGTGCAGGCCGCCGCGATGGGATCGACCTCAACGCCCGCGCCACCTGGCCCCTCGCCGACGGGTGAGCGCGCCCGCACCCATCGCACGTTCAGGTATTGCCCCGCGGGGAGAGGCCGTTCTAGCGTCGGCGTCCATGGCGAGTGACCCGCGCGGACGAGTCGGACGGACAACCCTGCCTGGCGTCCACGTCACCCGCGGTCTGGCGCTGCTCGGCGCCCTCACCGCGCTCGCGCCCGCGTTCGTGGCCAACGCCCAGGACGCCGGCGCGCCGACCACCACCGTCGCCGCCCTCGTCGCCGCGCCCGCCGCCAACGCCCTCCCCCTCCGCACGCGCCTACAGGGGATGTTTCGCCCCGCCCCCGGAGCGTCCAACGAGGCCAACCGTGACGCGGGGATTCGTCGCGCGGTGGAGGCGCTCTTCGTCCTCGTGCGCCCCATCGCCACCAGCAGGATCACCGACGGCAACCCGGTGTTCCCCTCGGTGCGCATCGCCTTCTACGACGGGACCATCGACGTCGCCACGCCGCCCGTCATCGCCCGCTCCCCGGAGAACGGCGCCACCCGCACGGTGACCGGCCTCGACCGCGAGACCAACCAGCTCGTCCAGTCGTTCACCTCCGACGCGCTCGTGCAGACCACCTGGACGGACGCGGGCTCGCGCACCACCCGCTTCGTGCCGAGCGCCGACGGGCAGCGCCTCACACTGCACATCCAGATCCGCAGCCCGCGGCTCCCCGTGCCCGTCCGCTACACCATGGCCTACGCCCGCTCCGCGCGCTGAGCGCACCTCAACCCCCTCGACGCCTGAGACCGACCATGCCGCAGACCTTCACCACGCTCCCCCGCCCTGACGTGCCCCACGAGCAGACGGGCAACGCCTTCTACGGCAGCCTCGGCCACCTCGGCTCACCCTTCTTCTACGTCGTCCTCCTCGCCATCGTCGGCGTCACCTGGCAGAGCGCGCTCTGGACCTTCTTCGCCGTCTCCCTGGTCTTCATCCCGCTCACCCTCCTCGGCGAGAAGATCCAGCCCTCGCTCGCGCTGCCGAAGGCCACCACCCGCGAGGTCATCGACGGGCTCTTCATGGTCTTCATCAAGGGCGTCCTGGTGGGCGGCGGCTTCATCACCCTCGGCTGGTGGCTGCTCCGCTTCGTCCCCCTGCACGCCACCACCCGCAACGACTGGTGGGTCATCGCCGCCGCCACCGTCGCGACCGATTTCGCCTACTACGTCATCCACCGGCTGATGAGCCACAGCCGCGGCGACAACCCCATCCTGCGCTTCTACCGCAAGCAGCACGCGGCCCACCACTCGGTCACCGAGCTCGACTTCCTCCGCGGCAACCAGTCGTCGTGGGTCGACACGTCGTTCAGCCAGTTTCAGCCATCGCTCATCGTCATCTCGTACGTGCTCGGGATGGACCTCGCCTCCACCTGGGTCGCCTACGGCCTCATCCTCCTGCTCCAGGCCACCGACCACACCAGCGTCACGTACAACATCGGCTGGCTGCGCTACGTCTTCATGGACAACCACGCGCACAAGCTCCACCACTGCAAGCGCGGCAACCTCATCAACCACGCCGCGGCCTTCTCCGTCTTCGACCGCCTCTTCGGCACCTACTACGAAGACTGGACCCTCTCGGCCAACTACCTCCACCACCACAAGATCGCCCTCCCCATCAAGCCCATCGAGCGCGCCGCCGGGACGCACGCGGCGGTGAGCGGTTGAGCGACGCGACGCCCCGCGGGTGCGCGGTCGTCACGGGGGCGAGCAGCGGCATCGGCGCCGACCTCGCCCGCCAGCTCGCCGCGAAGGGTCACCCCCTCGTCCTCGTCGCCCGCCGCAAGGATCGCCTCGACGCCCTCGCCGCCGAGCTGCGCGCCGCCCACAAGGTGGCGGTCGACGTCGTCGCGCAAGACCTCGCGGCCCCCGACGGCCCGCGCGCCCTCTTCGACGCGGTGCGCGCGCTCGGCCGCGACGTGGAGGTGCTCGTCAACAACGCCGGCTACGGGATGCAGGGGCGCTTCCTCGACATGGACATGGGCGAGGTGGAGAAGATGTTTCGCCTCAACGCCACCGCCCTCACGCACCTCACGCAGCTCTTCGCGAAGGCGATGGTCGCGCGGGGTCGCGGGTACGTGCTCAACGTCTCCTCCGCGTCGGCCTTCCTCCCCACCCCCTACGTCTCCGCGTACGCGGCGACCAAGGCCTACGTGCTCGCCTTCTCCGAGGCGCTCCGCTACGAGCTCCGCGACACGGGCGTGAGCCTCACCACGCTCTACCCGGGCATCACCACGACGGAGTTCAACGAGGTGGCCCACGCGAAGACGCCGCGCCTCATGGACCTCTCCATCCTCACGGCCGACGCCGTCGCGCGCATCGGGCTCCGGGGGATGTTCGCGCGGCGCCGCGCCGTCGTCCCGGGCGTCATCAACAAGGTCAACGCCGTGCTCTCCACGGTGCTCCCGCGCGGGCTCATCGTGTACATCACGGGCCAGCTCCTCGGCCGCGCCAACGGGTGGTAGCTACGCGTTGAGCGCCGCGATGATCTCCTCGATCACCTTGCGGGCGCGGGCGAGCTCCTGCGGGGGCAGCGCGATGGCCCCCACCACCGGGTGCCCGCCGCCGCCGTAGCGCTCGCAGAGCGAGGCGACATGGTGGCGCCGCGGCCGCTTCGCCCAGGGGTTGAAGCCCACGGAGATCTTCACCCGCTTGGGGTTGCGCTGGAGCGTCACCGCGTACTGCGCCGTCGGGAAGAGCTTGTACCCGACGAACTTCACCACCGTCTCGATGGGCCCGTCGGCGAGGTCGAAGTACGCCACGTCGCCGCGCTGCTCCCCCTTGTCGGCCATGCGCTTCGCCACCGCGTCGTGGCGCTGCTTGATCGCCCCGAGGCGCCCGCTCACCAGCGGCGAGGCGGCCACCTCGGCGAGGGGACGCGCGGCCAGCAGCGGGATGAGCGCGGCCGTGAGGTGGTCGTCGCCCTGCTCTTGAATCACCGCCGCCACCTGCATCGCGGGCGGGTCGAAGGAGCTCGCGGCGTCGGCGTCGGCGAAGCGCGCGGCGTCGATGACGTCGGCCCACCCGACGAGCTCGTCGAGGTCGGGGGCGCTCCACCCGAAGCGCGCGCGGCCGATGTCCACCACCAGCTTCGTGCACGATCCGTAGGCGCCGTCGTGAAACTTCCGCCCCGAGACGTCCGCGCGGAAGTGGGCCTCGGCGCCCGCCTCCTGGAAGGCGCTCACGTGGTGGTCGAAGTACCAGGTGAGCTCGGGCGAGGTGGAGTACCGGTAGTCGAGGATGGCGTTGACCGCGCCCTTGCGGAGCTTGTCACCGGGCGGCGGCGCCGAGGGCTCGTAGAGCAGTCCGCGGTACGTGAACGCCCCCGCCGCGGCCTCCGGCGACGTGTCGCGGAGGAAGCGCGTGAACACCGCGGCGCTCGCCGCGCCGTCGAAGCAGTACCCGTGGTGGGCGATGAGGAAATCCATCGGAGGAGCGTCACCTTCGCACCCTTCCCACCCCGCTCGCAACGATCGTGCTGGACGGTGCCGCGCGGGAGAGTGTACGCCTCGCGGGCGATGCGTAGACGCACCCTCGGTCGGAGCGGTGTGGAGGTTCCCGAGGTGGGCCTCGGCACCTGGAGCTTGTCGGGCGAAGGTTACGGCCCCGTCACCCCGGAGGACGCTCGCCGCGTCATCGAGGTGGCCCTGGAGGAGGGCTGCGCCTTCTTCGAAACCGCCGACTGCTACGGCGAAGGGCGCGTCGAGACGATGATCGGCGAGGTGCTGAAGGCGCAGGGCCGCAACGCCGCCTTCGTCTCCACCCGCATCGGCGTCGACCGCCTCGGCGAGCTCACCCGCAAGAACTTCACCCCCAAGTACCTCACCGCCGCCTGCGATCGCTCGCTCAAGCGTTTGCAGACCGACCACGTCGACGCGCTCGTGCTGCACAACCCTCAGGTGGGCACCATCACGGGCGGCGACGCGTGGCAGTGCCTGGAGGGCCTCAAGGCCGCGGGGAAGGCCCGCGCCATCGGCGTGAGCGTGAGCACCATCGAGGCCGGCGAGGCCGCCGCCGCGCTCAGCCCCGACCTCCTCGTCATCCCGTACAACCTCGTCTTCTCGCAGGTGCTCCACCGCCTCGCGGGTGTGCTGTCCGCCGGGCCCATCGGCGTCGTCGCGCGCTCGCCCTTCGGCTACGGCGTCCTCGCCGACACCTGGGGCGCGAGCCGACGCTTCCGCGACGACGACCACCGGATGTACCGCTGGAGCGCGTCCGACCTCACCCGCCGCGTGAAGCAGCGCGAGGCGCTCCGCCCGCTCGTGGCCGAAGGGATCCCTTCGCTGCGCGCCCTCGCCCTGCGCTACGTGCTCGCCAACGGGCTCGTCACCGTGGCCGTCCCCGGCGCCCGCACCCCCGAGCACGTCCGCGACAACGCCCACCTCGCCGAGGAGCTCCCCTACCTCCCCGAGCACGTGCTCATCGAGATCGGCCAGCACCTCCGCGACGCCGGCGTCGAGGGCTGAGCCTACTCCCCGCCCTGCTGCTGGCGCACCATGCCCTGCACGGTGCGGCGGGCGTTGCGCGCCTGCATCTGCATCGCGCGCACCTGCTCCTGCGTGGCGCGCAGCTCCATCTGCGTCTGGGCGAGCTGCTGGCGCGTCGCCTGAAGCTCCTGCGACGTGACCGCCCCCTGCTGCTCCAGGCGCGCGATCCGCTGCTCGGCCCACACCACCCGCTGCTCGACGGACACCTGCTGCGCGCCCGGCTGCGGCATCGGCTGCGCCACGTTGGGCTGCATCACCGGCTGCTGAATCGCCGGCTGCTGCACCACGGGCGGGGAGTCGTCGTCATCCCCGCGCCGATCGCACCCGACACCCACGAGCGCGCACGCCACGACCCACTGAGAGAGCTTCATCGCGGGCGGAGTATACCCGCATCGCGGGGGCGACGGCGCTCCCTCATCACCCCCTGGAGCTCTGGCAATCGACGCCCACTCCCGCCCGCCCCGACCGGGAACGCTTGACGCTGAACGAATGTTCAGTCACCCAGGGAGGGGTCATGGCACCACAGCGTCCGTTCGCCCCTCCGCCCGCGCTCGACCGCTCGCCGACGCTCGCCGCGGGCCCGCTCGCGGCGCTCGTCCCGCCGGGTCGGGTGGTGGAGCTCTGCGCGGCCGTCGCCCACGGGCGGATGACGCTCGCGGCGGCCTTCGTGCGGGCGGCGCAGGCGCAGGGCGAGCTCGCGGCGTGGGTGCAGCCCGAGGGGGCCGGGCTCTATCCGCCCGACCTCGCGGCCGCGGGGGTCTCGCTCGATGAGCTCATCGTGGTCCACACGCCGACGGCATCGGGGCCGGAGGCGGTCGCGCGCGCCGCGGAGCTGCTCCTCCGCTCGGGGGGCTTCGGCGTCGCGGTGCTCGACCTCTGCGCGTCGCACCCGCGCGGCGAGGGCTGGGTGGTTCGTCTCGGCGGCGTCGCCCGTCGTCACGGGGCGCGCGTGGTGCTGCTCACGGCGCAGCGCGCGGAGGCGGCCTCGGCGGGGGCGCTGGTCGCCGTGCGGGCGAGGCCGCGGCGGCGCTTCGAAGCGGGTCGCTACGTGCTGGAGGCCGAGGTGCTCCGCGACCGCTGCGACCTCGCGCGGCGGGTGACGTCCACCGCGCACCCGCCCCCGTGGGACGCGGGGTGAGCCCGCGCCGCGTCGCGTGCGTGTGCGTCCCGGAGGTGCGCCTCCAGGTGCTCCTGCGCGACCGACCCACGTGGCGCTCGCTCCCCGTCGCCGTGGTGGAAGAAGACCGCCCCGACGCCTTCCTCCAATCGCTCAACGGGCGGGCGCGGCGCGAGGGTCTCGACACCTCGATGCGCCAGGGCGTGGCCCGCTCGCTCGTCCCGACGCTGCGCGCCGCCGTGGTGCCCGACGCCCGGGTGCACGAGGCCACGCGCGACCTCGCCGAGGCGCTGCGCGCGCTCTCCCCCCGCGTGGAGCCCGACGCGGCGGCCGCGGGGGTGTTCACCGTCGACCCCTCGGGGATGGGGCGGCTGCACCGCGACGCCCGCGCCTGGGCCCTCGCCGCGCGCCGCGCCGTCGGGGCGCACGGCTTCGTGTGCTCGGTGGCGGTAGGCTTCGACCGCCGCGCCGCCCACGCCATCGCCCGCTGCGCCCGCCGCGTCGTCGTCGCGCGCACCGTCGACGAGGAGCGGGCGCTGGCCGCGGAGGTCCCCCTCACGGCGCTGGGACTCCACGGGCGCGAGGTGCTCACGCTCGCGGCGCTCGGGCTCCGCACGCTGGGCGATCTGTGGTCGCTGCCGCCCGACACCGTGCGCCACCGCTTCGGCCCCGCGGTGGCCGAGCTGCGGTCGTGGGTGTCAGACGACGCGCGGGTGCCGGTGCAGCCCGAGGTGCCGCGCGAGCCCCTCCGCACGGTGGTGGAGCTGGAGACGCCCGACGACGACCTCCCGCGGCTGCTCTTCGGCCTGCGCGGCGCGCTCCACCTGCTCGCGGCGCGCCTGGCGGGGCGCGGCGAGGCCATCGCGGCCCTCACGCTCACCCTCGCGCTCGAAGACCACACCCGCGTCGAGCACCGCATCGAGAGCGCCACGCCGACGCGCGACGTGGCGATGCTGGTCGAGCTCGCGCGGCTGCGGCTGAGCGAGGCGGCGCTGCCCGCGCGCGTGGCGGAGATGGAGGTGGTGGCGACCCCGGCGGCCCTCCGCGGCGAGCAGCTCCAGCTGTTCGCGCACGACCGCGCCCGCGACCGCAACGCCGCCTCCCGCGCGATGGCCCGCGTGCGGGCGGCCTTCGGCGAGCGCTCGGTGACGCGCGCCCGGCTGCGCGACGCCCACCTCCCCGAGGCCCGCTTCGCGTGGGAGCCCGTCGCCGCGCCGCCGACGCGCGTCACCGCAGCGGACGCGACGGAGGGAGACGGCGCGCTGGTGCGGCGGCTGATCGCGCCGCCGCGGGAGATCGCGCCCGAGGCGCTGCGGGCGCTCTCGCCGATGCCGCCGGTGGACGTGCTCCCGTGGCTGCGCGCAGGGGCCGCGAACGACCCGCCGGTGAGAGGTGAGGTGGCGGTGGACGCGTGGACGCTCACGACGCCGTCGCGCGTGAGCGGCGGGTGGTGGGCGCGCGAGGTGAAGCGCGACTACTACTACGCCGAGGGCGACGCGGGGGAGCTGCTGTGGGTGTTCTACGACGGGGTGCGGAGGCGGTGGTTCGTGCAGGCGGTGGTGGACTGAGGGCGCCGCGTAACGCCTCGCACCTACCCCCGCGCCCACGCCTCGGGCTCGACGAAGCGCCGCTGCCACGCCGCCACCTCCTCCTCCGACCAGCGCGGGACCGCCGCGACCGCCTCGCGCCACGGCGCCAGCCGCGCCGCCACCTCCGCGTAGGCGTGGGCGCACGCCATCGCGTGGACGTCCCCGAGCGTCGGCGCCGCCCCCGCGCGCACCAGCGTCCCGTGGCGGAGCGCCATCACCGCGACGGCCTCGCGCCACGGCGAACGAAGCGCCGCCCCCGCCGCCTCGCCCGCCGCCCCGCCCAGGAGCGTGAGCCAGTTGACGCCCGCGATCCCGTCGCCGAGCGCGAGCGCCTGCGCGTCGGGGTCGCACACCTCGACGCCCACGTAGCGCCGCGCGAGCGGAAGCGTGGCTTCGTAGGACGTCGGCCGATCGCCTTCGTGGAGCGACCACACGTACCCGCCCACCCCCGCGCAGAACGGGAGCGCGTGCCCCACCTCGATCGCGAGGTGGAGGAGCTCGTCAGGATCGGCGTCCGCCGGGAGGACCCAGCGCGCCCATCCCGCGCCGCCGTGTGCGTCATCGAGCTCGCGGTACGTGAAGCCCGCCTCCGGCGCGTCGTGCGACGACGCCACGCGGAGCTGGAAGCCGTGCCGCAGCCCCGCGCGGTCCCACGGGAGCGCGAGGGCCTCGAGGACACGCCGCGCGCTCCGCTCAGTGAGCGGCTCCCACGCGGTCATCGCGGAGGTGGTGTACCACCGCAGCCGACGCCCGATGTCGCCCTCCAGGAAGCGAGCGAGCCGCGTCGCCGCCCCACCGCGCGCCCACGCCCACGGATCCGCGACGTACACCGTGAGCCCGAGCGCGATCCGCGCGACGGTCACCTCCGGGTCGCGGACGAGGCAGCGCGGCGCGGGGTAGAGGACAGCGCGCATGAAGGTCTCAGCCCGACCGCACCAGACGCGGCTGCTCCGAGAGCGCGTCGAGCACGAAGTCGATGGGACGCACCCGGAAGTCGACCCCGTCGGTGGTGTCGTAGAGGAGGGAGCCGCCGCTGACGAGGAGGCGCTCGGTCGCCGCGTAGAGGCTGGAGGCGCCCCCTGGGGAGGCGACAGGCTCGAGCGCAGACGCGCCAGGGGTGAGGCGCAGCAGCCCGTTGTCGCCCGCGGCGAACCAGAGCGCGCCCCCGAACGCAGCCGCGTCGAGGAGCCCTCCACCGAAGCGCGCGCGCAGCAAGACGCCGTGCTCCGACCCGTCGAGCACCTCGCCGTGGTGCGAGCAGATCACCACCGTGCCGTCGTCACGAAGCGCGATCGCCGAGAGCGTCGCGCGCGTCGGCGCGTCGAGCGCGTGCCATCGATCGGGCGCGCCGTGTGCGACGAGGCCGCCCTGGCCGACCAGCCAGACGTCGTCCTCACGAAGGCCCCCCATCCGGACGACGCCGCCGGGCGACGCGCTCTCCTCCCACCGCTCGCCATCCCACCGAAACAGCCGCTCCCCGCGGTCGAAGTGCTTCCCCCAGACGAACACACACCGCGCGTGGAGCCCCCAGACGCCGCGCAGGAGGGCCGGCAGGCGGTGACGCTCCCACGCCTCGCCGTCCGCGCGGCGCAGCGCCACCTCGCCCCCCATGCTCGCCACGAAGCTCGCGCCGTCAGAGGCGCGCCAGAGCATCTTGTACAGCTCGCGCTGGCCGAGCATCGGCGCCGACGCCTCGCCCCCGCGGCGCGCGAACACCCACGACTCGAACTCGCTCCAGTGGGAGCCATCCGCGGGGGTGCGGTGCGCGATCAGGTCGCAGTCGTCGACGCCCTCGCCGTGGGCAAAATGGACGGAGTACGCCTGGTGGTTCTCGTCGATTCGAAGCGCCATGGCCCGTCACCCTCCCGAGGGCGCGATGCCCGTGTTGAAGCTCGGGGGGCCGTTGAGGCCCGTGAGCTGATTGTGGATGCACTCGCCGTTGTGCAGCTCCTGCTGCGCGTTGCGCTGCTCGGTGACGAGGCGACGTCGCTCCTGCACGCGCCGCTCCTCGGCGGCCACCGTCTGCCGCGCCGCGTCCAACTGCTTCTGCTCCTGGGGCTTGAGCGACGAGGAGCCCGCGAACTTTTTGATCCGGTCATTGGCCTGCTTGAGGTTGCCCCCACCCGGGTTGTCGCGGTCAAACTGGCTGAGCGCGGCGTTCGCGCTGTCGACCCGGGCCTGGTTGGCGGCCTTGGTGGCGCCATAGTTCGCGGCGCCGTAGCGCTGCTCGATCTGTTGCCCCATGCGCGTCATCGCGGCCTGTCGGTACGCCTCGATGCACTCGGCCGCGGTCGCGCCATCGAGGCTGCCGCCGCCCCCCGCGGACGCTCCCCCCCCCTGCGCCGCCCGGCCCCGACGCGAGCGCGGCCGCGCGCGCCTGAGACGCCGCCGGGACATTCACCGGGGCGCCGGTCTTGGCGTCGGTCCCCGTGGCGATCGCCGCGTTGTCTCGGGCGTTGATGGAGAGCTGCCCCGCGTTCATGGCGCCCCCCGCCCCCGCGCGTTGGTTCTGCAGGCGCTCGTTCTCGCCCACGAGCTCATGGTTCGAACCCGGCGCCTCGCGGTTGGAGTCCTGCGTGAAGGCCTGCACCGGCATCGTGGGCGCCATGTTGCAGTGGTACCCGGCCGCGGTCGGGTGGTTGGTGCAGGAGTTGTTGCGCTCGCTTTGGAAGAGCGCGTTCTGGCTGAGGTGCGACGAGTTGCTCTGGGCGAGCATCGCGGTGCGCGCGTCGGGGCCGTTCGGGTCGATGGGCTGCCCCGCCGCTGTCTGCTGGGCGACGTACGCCTGCCGCCGGATGCGCGCCTGAGTGCACTCGTTGGCGACGTGCTCGTGGCTGCCGAAATCGTCCGGGCTGTAGCCGCACTGCGCGAGCGCGGCGACGCAGCGCGCGGAGAAGCCGCCCATGCCCCCAGCGTCGAGGAAATTGACCGGGACGTGCGGCGGCATCTCCCGCGCGAGCTCCTACAGCGCCTTGTCGACGCGCGCCGTCAGCACGTCGACGAGGTCCATCTTGGTGACGACCCCCGCGAGCGCGCCCGCGTCGTCGAGCACCAGGCCCACCATGCCCTTCGCGAAGAGCGCCAGCAGCCCCACCGCGTCGTCGCTCGTCCGCACCGTGGTCACGCGGCGGAACATCACCTCCGCGACCGCGCTGGTGAGCGACGCGCGGCCGTCGACCAGCTTCTCCAGCAGGTCGCTCTCGGTGACGATCCCCACCACCTTGCCGTCGTCGAGCACGGGGAGCTGCGAGATGCCGTGCTCCTTCATGCGCTTCACCGACTCGGCGACGGTGTCCGAGCTCGTCGCGGTCACGATCGGGCGGCGCGGGAGCGTGCGCAGGAGGTCGCCCACCGAGCCCGTCTCCCACGACTTCTCGCTGAAGCCGTTCTCGCGCATCCAGCGGTCGTCGAGAAACTTCGTGAGGTAGTTGCGCACCGAGTCCGAGAGGATGACGACGATGCGCTTGCCGGGCTCGCGCCGCGCGATCTGCAGCGCCGCCCACACCGCCGAGCCCGCGCTCCCGCCGCACAGCAGCCCCTCCTGCCGAATCATCTTCCGCGCGGTGAGAAACGACGGCCGGTCCTCCGTCTTGATCCACTCGTCGACGAGGCCGCGGTCGAGCACGTCGGGGATGAAGTCGTAGCCGATGCCCTCGACCTTGTAGCTGTGAATCGGCCCCGGGCCCGCGAGGATCGAGCCATCCGGGTCGACGCCCACGATCTTCACGCCCGGCACCTTCTCCTTGAGCTTGCGCGCGACGCCCGTGAGCGTGCCGCCCGTGCCCGCGGTCATCACGCAGTAGTCGAGGCGGCCGCCGCACTGCTCGATGATCTCCTCGCCCGTCCCCTCGTAGTGCGCGTCGGGGTTGTCGGGGTTGCCGTACTGGTCGAGGATGTGCGCGTTGGGGAGGATCTTCTGGAGCTGGCGCGCGACGCCGATGTGGCTGTCGGGCGAGTCCCACGCGGCCTCCGTCGGCGTGCGGATGATCTCCGCCCCGAGGGCCTCGAGCACCACCTGCTTCTCGCGGCTCATCTTCTCGGGCATCGTGATGATCATGCGGTAGCCGTGCACCGCCGCCGCGAGCGCGAGGCCGATGCCCGTGTTGCCGCTCGTCGGCTCGATCAGCGTGTCGCCGGGGCGGATGCGGCCCGCGCGCTGGGCCCGCTCCAACATCCTGCGGCCGATGCGGTCCTTCACCGAGCCGCCGGCGTTGAGGTACTCACACTTCGCCAGGATCTCGCAGCCAGTGTCCGCGCCGATCCGGCGGAGCCGCACCATCGGCGTGTGGCCGATCGTGTCGAGGATGGAGTCATGGATCGTCTCGCCGGGCATCGTCGTCTCTCCTCTGGTGGACCCCTGTCGGGGCCGAAGGGGCGGCGATCCTAGGGCCGTCTCTCCGAGAAATCCCCTGGGAAACGGCGGGTCGAGAGGCGCCGTGGGTCCACTGTCACAGAGCCCTCACACGGGTCTTGACTTCCTGGAGGACGGAGGTAAGAGTCGCCGCCCTCGCGAGGACCCCCCTGTAGTTCTGTCGAGTCCTCCGACGCAACGCCTCACATAGCCCGAGAAGAGCCCTACCGATGCCGACGATCAACCAGCTCGTGCGAAAGGGTCGCGCCACCACCGCGTGGAAGACCGCCTCGCCCGCGCTCCGCGAGTGCCCCCAGAAGCGCGGGGTCTGCGTGCGCGTCTACACCACCACCCCCAAGAAGCCCAACTCCGCACTCCGCAAGGTGGCGCGCGTCCGTCTCACCAACGGCATGGAAGTGACGGCGTACATCCCGGGCGAGGGGCACAACCTCCAGGAGCACTCGGTGGTCCTCATCCGCGGCGGCCGCGTGAAGGATCTCCCGGGCGTTCGCTACCACATCATCCGCGGGACGCTCGACGCGGTGGGCGCTGCAGGCCCTTCGAACACCAACAAGAAGGAGCGCTCGCAGGGCCGCTCCAAGTACGGCGTCAAGCGGAAGAAGGGTTGATCGATGCCCCGTCGCGGTGAAGTTCCCAAGCGCAAGCCCATGGCCGATCCGAAGTACAAGGATCGGCTCGTCGCCAAGCTCACGAACACGGTCATGCACTCCGGCAAGAAGGCCGTGGCCGAGGGGATCGTGTATGGCGCGTTCGACGTGATCCAGACGCGCCACAAGGAGGACCCGCTGGAGGTCTTCCGCAAGGCGCTCGACAACGTCAAGCCCAAGGTCGAGGTCAAGAGCCGCCGTGTCGGTGGCGCGACCTACCAGGTGCCGGTGGAGGTCCGCCAGGACCGCCGCGTGTCGCTCGCGATGCGCTGGCTCGTGTCGTACTCCGACTCGCGCGGCGAGAAGAGCATGGCCGAGCGCCTGGCCGCGGAGCTGCTCGAGGCGGCCCAGGGCCGCGGCAACGCCGTGAAGAAGAAGGAAGACACGCACAAGATGGCGGACGCGAACAAGGCGTTCTCCCACTACCGCTGGTGACGTGTCACGCGCCTGTCACACACAGGACGGGCGCGCGGGTGTAGACGCCCACTGTTTCGAGCTACGAGGTCGACGCGAGCGACGATGACGACGACGACATAAGACGACTGTCCCAGCGCCTGCCCCCTGTTTGGGTGGGACACAGAGCGCGGTGAGAGCTTCAACCCTCCGCCGCGCGCTCGCTGAAGCGACCGTCGTGACCCTTCCGGGCCGAAGAATTCTCTCACCGAGGGTGTGGGGGAAGAGGTCCCGGGGGGGTTTCGTCTGTTCTGCGCTCCGACGACCGTGACCGGTCAACCCTTAGGTGCCTCTGCGGCGCCGATGATGGAGAAGAAGAAGTGCCTCGCGACCTCCCGATCGAACGGTACCGCAACATCGGCATCATGGCGCACATCGATGCCGGCAAGACCACCTGCACCGAGCGCGTGCTCTACTACACCGGCAAGATCCACCGAATCGGCGAGGTGCACGAAGGCGCCGCGACGATGGACTGGATGGAGCAGGAGCAGGAGCGCGGCATCACGATCACGTCGGCCGCGACGACGGCCTTCTGGGTGCCCATGACGGGCCCCTCGAAGGACATCAAGCACCGCATCAACATCATCGACACCCCCGGACACGTGGACTTCACCATCGAGGTGGAGCGCTCGCTCCGCGTGCTCGACGGCGCGGTGTGCGTGTTCGACGGCGGCAACGGCGTCGAGCCCCAGAGCGAGACGGTGTGGCGCCAGGCCGACCGGTACTCGGTGCCCCGCATCGCGTTCATGAACAAGATGGACAAGATCGGCGCGGACTTCCAGATGTGCGTGCAGTCGATGCGCGACCGCCTGGGGACCAACCCCGTCGCGATCCAGCTCCCCCTCGGCGAGGAGGACAAGCACCGCGGCGTGATCGACCTCATCCGCATGAAGGCGATCATCTTCGACGAGGAGTCGCGCGGGCAGAAGTTCGACGTGGTGGAGATCCCCGCGGACTTCAAGGACGTGGCGGATGAGCACCGCGCCAAGCTGATCGAGGCGGTGGCGGACGTCGACGAGGTCGTCGGCGAGAAGTTCCTGATGGACGACGTGGCGTCGATCACGGAAGACGAGATCCACCGCGCGCTCCGCAAGGGGACGCTGTCGTTCAAGCTCGTCCCCGTGGTGTGCGGCTCGGCCTTCAAGAACAAGGGCGTGCAGCAGCTCCTCGACGCCGTGGTGACCTACCTCCCGGCCCCCGCGGACGTGCCCATCAAGGTGGGCAAGCACCCCCACAAGCCCGACGTGGAGGTCTCCTTCCCGCCGACCGACGACGCGCCCTTCAGCGCGCTGGCGTTCAAGCTGATGGCCGACAAGTTCGTCGGCAACCTCACCTTCGTCCGGGTGTACTCGGGCTCGGTCGCCTCGGGCTCGAGCGTGTACAACGCCACCCGCGGCAAGAATGAGCGCATCGGCCGCCTCCTCCTCATGCACGCCAACCAGCGCGAGGACATCCCCGACGTGTTCGCGGGCGTGATCGCCGCCGTGGTGGGCCTCCGCGAGTCGCGGACCGGCGACACCCTCTGCGACGAGAAGCACCCCATCGAGCTGATGCGGGTCAACATCCCGAACCCCGTCATCTCGATCGCGATCGAGCCGAAGACCAAGGCCGACCAGGACAAGATGGCCGTCGGCCTCCAGAAGCTCGCGATGGAGGACCCGTCCTTCCGCATCAACACCGACGAGGAGAGCGGGCAGACGCTCATCCACGGCATGGGTGAGCTCCACCTCGAGATCATCGTCGACCGCCTGAAGCGCGAGCACAAGGTGGAGGCCAACACGGGCAAGCCCGAGGTGGCCTACCGCGAGTCGATCAAGAAGGCCGCGCTCAACGTCGAGGCGAAGTACATCAAGCAGACCGGCGGCCGCGGCCAGTACGGTCACTGCATCATCGACCTCGAGCCCAACGAGCGCGGCAAGGGCTTCGAGTTCGTCGACGACATCAAGGGCGGCATCATCCCGCGCGAGTTCATCCCCGCCATCGAGAAGGGCATCCGCGAGGCCCTCGGGCGCGGCGTGCTCGCCGGGTACCCCATGGTCGACGTGAAGGCCCGCCTCCACTTCGGCAGCTACCACGACGTCGACTCGAGCGCGCAGGCGTACGAAATCGCCGGCTCGATGGCCTTCCAGGAGGGCGCCAAGCGCGCGGGCATCGCGCTGCTCGAGCCCGTCATGGACGTCGAGGTGATCACGCCCGACCAGTTCATGGGCGACGTGATCGGCGACCTCAACTCGCGCCGCGGCCAGGTGCGCGGGATGAACGCGCGCGGCAACGCGCAGGTGATCTCGGCCTTCGTCCCCCTCGCCAACATGTTCGGCTACGTCACCGACCTGCGCTCCAAGACCCAGGGGCGCGCCGTCTCCAGCATGCAGTTCTCGCACTACGACCCGGTGCCGAACGTCGTGCAGGAAGAGATCGTCGCCAAGTCCCGCGGGAAGTGACCGCCACAAGTCTTCACACACACAGGAAATAGGAGAAGAGAGCCATGGCCAAGGAGAAGTTCAGCCGCACCAAGCCCCACGTCAACGTGGGCACCATCGGTCACATCGACCACGGCAAGACGACGCTGACCGCCGCGATCTCCGCGGTGCTGTCGCGG